>CAYWWT010000155.1:1404-6533 GCA_964461855.1 uncultured Rhizobium sp.
TGACCGCGCAATCCGGTCCTATTCGGGGCTCCGAATCCGGGCAGAGAAAGTTGAGCCTCATTTGCCATGCCATATTCCCGAGGCAGCGACCGCATGCTGTAATGGCATTGAAGTTCAAGGCCACCGACCATGCAAGAGAATGAAACAAAGATAACCGGCGGGTGCCTGTGCGGCGCTCTGCGTTACGAAGCGCACGGCGAGCCGCTCCATATGGGACATTGCTATTGCGCCGATTGCCAGAAAGCGTCGGGCTCCGGCTTCATTCCGTTCATGAGTTTTTCCGCCGCCGCGCTGCGTTTCACCGGCCCCAGCCGCTCTTTCATCTCCCCGGCTGCTAATGGCGGAGACGCGACGCGAAATTCCTGTCCCAACTGCAACAGCCTGGTCTTTGGCGGTGTGGTGGGCGAGTCGGATTCATTCACGATCTATGCGGGCTCGCTGGACGACAAATCGCATTTCCATCCCCAGATCGCGATCTTCGCACGCAACCGTCCGGCCTGGGCGCCATTGCCGGAAGGCTTGACCGTTTTCCAGGAAATGCCGCCCGCATAATTTGATGGCATGCGCGTGCGCGGGGATCAGGTGGGCTGCAACAGAACCTGATCGCTCAACAACGTTTCCGCGCGCCGCGCGATGCGGAACCCGCTCGCCTCTGCCAAGGGCGCAAAGCCTGAAGCGCCCCTGGGATAGAGACGGAAGCCGCTTCCGGCGATCATCTGCCGCCGCGCGTGACTGGCGCTGGTAACCGATCCCGCGACCAGAGCGACGCCGCCATCGCGCAATATCTTCAGATTGTCGGCAATCGCCCGGTCGGATCCGTATTCGAACAGGGCACCTTCACTGGAGGTCGCAAGAATCGCGCCCGCCATCCCGGGCGCGGACAGCAGCGTTTGCAGGGGTTGCGGTTGGTTCCAATCATAGGAGCGGTAATCGAATTCTATATTCAAGCCCGACAAAGGTCCGCCCGTCGATTGCAGCGCCGCCAACGCACCGGCACCAAAATGCGGTCCTGCCTGGTCGCCATCCAACACGTGAATGAAAATCCGCCTGCGCATCTGCTCGGGGTCGGCACGGGCGAGAAGGATCAGCGCATTCAGGCTGTCCATCGCCGGTCCGCCGCCGATATTGATCAGATGCAGCGGCGCCTGCGGGCTGGCAGCCAATTCGCGCCGCAACCCATCTGCGAGCATGCCCGCGACCTGCTGCATCCTGAGGCGCAGCAGTGGAATATGGGGCGAGGATGCGAACCGCCGGTCCACCGGATTATCGTAAGGCGGCACCAGATTGTCGGCCCCGAGCTTCATGGCATAGGTGCTGAGGCCGTCAAGAAAGGTGGATCCCGATCCGAACAAAGCGCGCACCAGGTGGGATTTCTTCGCCATCGACCGGAGCATGAGGCGCAGCAGAAATTTCGGGACCCGGCGGCGGCGCTCATCTTCCGCGACAAAGCGTTTCCGAAGGGCCTGAATGCTGGGCTCGTCATCCGCCACATGAAAGCATGGATGCGTAATGTCGATAATCGGCAGAGGAAAGCCTTCTTCCGTGGCAGCGAAGAGAATGCCGTCCTCGCGCATCTTTTGAATATCAGTCACAAATGTCCCATCTGCTGAACAACCGAGCATCATGTCTCTGCTGGCCTGAAGATCCGGTTCTGGCAGCCAGAAAAGTCAGAACGTTACGGCCGCCGGCCGCAAACCGGCGGCCAATTTTTTGCCGCGCCGTCCGGCCGGACGACAAACAGTTCACCCGACCGGTCGCCGCCCGCGTCGCGCGAATAGATGAAGCTTTTGCCGTTCGGCGCGATCATCGGCCCGATCTCGGTCTTGTTGACATTGATGGGCGATCCGAACTTCTCCGCGCGGCGCCAGCCTTTGCCGTTCTTTACGATGCGATAAAGGCCTTCATCGGTAGCGAGAACGCCCCAGCTTCCATCCGGCGCGGGCTGGAATTCATATTCCGCACCCGCACTGTTCAAGCCGGAGACATTCTCCACCCGCCATGCACCTTTGGCATCCTGCCGCGCCCGCCAGATATCGTCCTTGCCCTGCCCGCCCGGGCGCCGCGAACCGAAATAGAGCCAGCCATCCGGCGCGGGCCGGGGAAACCATTCGGCTTCCGGCGAATTGACCGGCGCGGGCAGACGCTCCGGCACGCCCCAGTCACCCGATGAGTCGCGATCCGTGCGCCAGATATCGAGCGCGCCACTGGTGCCCGATCCGATCGCGCGGGTGGAGATGAAATAAAGCGTGTGCCCATCCGGAGTAAAATACGGATCGGCTTCCAGACCGGCCCGCGCAAACGGCGTCGCCCTCGGTTCGGACCAGCGCCCGTCGGCACAATGGCTGGTCAGAATGCGCCAGCCTTCGAATTTCTTGTCGCTGCGCACAAACCAGAGATCGCCGGTCAAAGGGTCAATGGCCGGATGCGATTCCCACATCGGGCTGGCGATGCCCGGAAGATCCCAGCGCGCGACATTCGGCGCGGCATGGGCGGCAACCGGTGCCAAGGCGATCAAGGACATCAGATACTTGCGCATGCAAGGCACTCCCGCGCCTAAAATCCGTCAATGCGCCGCGCCGGCCTGCCAATCATGGATCGCGACAATCGGGGGCCAGCGCGACGGCGCGATCAGATTTATCACATTGAGCGTGAGATTGTCGCGGATCATCACCGCCGTGAACAGCTCGAAACACAACGCGATCGCCAGCACATAGCGGCCCGGCATGCGCGAGGCGAAGAGAAACCCGGCCGACATCATCACCGTATCGGACACCGAATTGAGAATGCTGTCCCCGACATAGCCCGCCGCCAGTGCCTGCTGGCGATAATGCTGAATGACCGCGGGACTGTTTTCGGCGATCTCCCATGCGATCTCGACACCCATCGCCATCAGAAGACGCACACCCATCGGCAGACGAGGCGCGATCAGGCGCAAAATGCCGAAGAAGATGAACCCGTGGATGATGTGCGAAAAGCTGTACCAGTCCGCCAGCTGCTGCGACATGTCGGAGCTGAAAGGATCATTCACCCAAAGCAGAATATGGCCGCTCGCCCCGAGAAAGGGTTGGCCAAGCGTGTGCAAAACCGCGATTTGAATGCCGACCAGAATGAACGCGGCAGCGCGATAAAATACGGACGTGCGCATGATCATGGCTCCCCAGCCGCGAATCTGAACGGATGTATCTTATAGAGGCCGATAACATAGCGCGCCCGCCCCTTGCATGCCGGTCATCCGTGCGCTAACACTGAACTGTATGGTTCAGTATCAATATCTCGACGCTTCCTTCGCCGCGCTTTCGGATGCCACCCGGCGCGGGGTCCTGGTGCAGCTCGGACGCGCGGATTCGTCGATCACGGACTTGGCCGAGAAATTCCACATGACCCTCACGGGCATGAAGAAGCATATCGGCGTCCTGGAGCAGGCCGGACTCGTCGTCACGGAAAAGATCGGGCGCGTGAGAACCTGCAAGCTCGGCCCGCGCCAGCTGGCGGAAGAGACGGCATGGATCGAAGCGTACCGCGAACTCTGGGCGTCTCGGTTCGATGCGTTGGACAGGGTTGTCGAGGAATTGAAGCAGAAGGAAAAAGCCAATGGACACAAAAAACGATCGTGACCCCGCCCCCGCAAAGAACCGCACGGCGGTGGAACGCAAGTCCGACCGCGATCTGGTCGTCACGCGGACTTTCAACGGCACGGTGCGCCTGGTGTACGAGGCCTGGACCAGGCCCGAGCTGTTCAAGCAATGGTGGACGCCGAAATCATTCGGCTTGACCATGCTCTCCTGCGAGATGGATGTGCGTGTCGGGGGCACCTACCGTCTGGTGATGCGCCACCCCTCATCGGAACAGCCTATGGCCTTCTTCGGCAAATACATCGAAGTGACGCCGTCCCGCCTCGTCTGGACGAACGACGACGCTGGTGAAGCGGGGGCCATCACCACGGTAACCTTTGAAGAAAAAGGCGGCGAGACCTTGGTCGTTTTTCATGACCGGTATCCCACCAAGGCAGCCCTCGACGAAGCCATCGCCTCCGGTGCCACGAGTGGGTTTGGCGAGCAGTTCGAGCAGTTGGACGCGTTTCTTATCGCCTGAACCGCATCGACGGGTCGCTATCACGAACCGCCGGGGTGCAAGCCCGGCGCTTCGTGGCCGGTGCGGGCGACATATTCGGTGTAGCCGCCGCCATACTGGTGAATGCCGTCGGGCGTCACTTCAAGCACGCGGTTCGAGAGCGCGGCCAGGAAGTGGCGGTCATGCGAAACGAACAGCATGGTGCCTTCGAATTCCGCCAGGGAGGCGACCAGCATCTCCTTGGTCGCCATATCCAGATGGTTGGTGGGTTCGTCGAGAACCAGAAAGTTCGGCGGGTCGAACAGCATCTTGGCCATGACCAGGCGCGCCTTCTCGCCACCGGAGAGCACGCGGCAGGTCTTCTCGACATCGTCGCCGGAGAAGCCGAAGCAACCGGCCAGGGAGCGCAGCGCGCCTTGGCCGGCCTGCGGGAATGATTTGTCCAGTGACTCGAAAACCGTATCCTCGCCATCCAGCAGATCCATGGAATGCTGGGCGAAGTAACCCATCTTCACATTGCTGCCGAGATTCACCGTGCCCTGGTCCGGCCCGGTCGCGCCGGCCACCAATTTCAGAAGCGTGGATTTGCCCGCGCCGTTGGCGCCCAGGACGCACCAGCGTTCCTTGCGGCGGACCTGGAAATCGAGGCCCGCATAGATCGATTGGCTGCCATAAGCCTTGTGAACATTCTTGAAGCCGGCCACGTCGTCGCCCGAACGCGGCGGCGAGCGGAATTCAAACCGGACGCTTTCGCGGCGGCGGGGCATTTCCACCCGTTCGATCTTGTCCAGTTTCTTCACGCGGCTCTGGACCTGGGCGGCGTGGGACGCACGCGCCTTGAAGCGCTCGATGAACTTGATTTCCTTGGCCAGCATCGCCTGCTGACGCTCGAATTGTGCCTGGCGCTGCTTTTCGCTCAGCGCCCGCTGCTGCTCGTAGAAATCGTAATTGCCCGAATAGGTGGTGAGGGAGCCGCCATCGATCTCCACCACCTTGCCGATGATGCGGTTCATGAACTCGCGATCATGCGAGGTCATCAGCAACGCGCCATCATAATT
>CAYWWT010000156.1:0-6454 GCA_964461855.1 uncultured Rhizobium sp.
ACGCCATCCTTACCTACATGCCGGTCTTTACCGCCCGCTATTCCCATCTGGGGGAAAGCGCGGCGCTTTGGTCCAACGCGCTCAGCCTTTTCATTCTTGCCGTGACCATCCCGGTCTTCGGCGGCTTGGCGGATCGGATCGGGCGAAAACCTCTGCTGCTGATCGGCGGTGTCGGATTCCTGCTTTTGTCCTATCCGCTTTTTCTCCTGATCGTGAACAGTCAAAGCCCGGCGCCCATTATCCTAGCCCAGATCGTCTTTGCATTGCTAACGGCGATTTATTCCGGGGGCGCGCCCGCCGCGGTGACCGAGATTTTTCCGGCGGCATCCCGGCTGTTGTGGATGTCCACCGGGTATAGTCTTACGGTGGCCGTGTTCGGCGGCTTCGGGCCTTTCATCTCCACCTGGCTGGTCAAGGCAACGGGTTCGCCACTCTCGCCGGTTCTTTATATTGTCGGCTGTGCCCTGCTCTCGCTGGCGGTAATCGTTCCTCTCAAGGAAACACGTGATGTCGGATAAGGATTTGCAGCCCTGGCAATGGCCGGAAGCCCATTGGCGCGGGATCCTCAACCAGGCGCGGGCGGGTCGCAGGCTGAGGCCGAACGCGTGGCCGGGCGGTGCGCGCTGCGCCTTCGCGCTGTCTTTCGATTCCGATCACGAGACCAACGAGTTGCGTGATGGCGGCAAATCCATCGGACGACTGTCCTGGGGCCAATATGGCGCCCGCGTCGGCATGCCGCGGATCATGGATCTGCTGGCACGGCACGATGTGCGTGCATCCTTCTATGTGCCGGCGGTGACGGCGCTGATCCACCCCGAGGAGCAGAAGGCGCTTGCGGCGGCGGGACACGAGATCGGCATCCATGGCTGGATCCATGAGCTCAATTCGGTTCTTTCCTACGCAGACGAGCGGAATCTGATGCTGCGCGCGTCCGATACGTTGACGCAGGTTTCAGGTCAGCGGCCGGTGGGGCTCCGCACTCCGTCCTGGGATTTCAGCCCTTTTACGCTGCAAATCCAGAAAGAGATGGGATTGCTTTATGATTCGTCGCTGATGGCGGATGAGGATTGCTATGAGCTTCTGTTGCACGGCGAACCCAGCGGCGTGGTGGAATTGCCGGTCGAATGGGTGCGCGACGATGCGGTCTATTTCATGATGAACCGGTTTCAGGCGCAGCGGCCCTATACCCCGCCGACCGACGTGTTCGACATTTTCCGCCGCGAGTTCGATGCCGCTTATGCCGAAGGCGGCATCTTTCAGCTTACTTGCCATCCCCACATCATCGGATATCGCTCGCGCATCTGGATCCTGGATGAGTTGATCCGCCACGCCAAGGCGAAGAAAGATGTCTGGTTCGCCACGCATGAAGATGTGGTGCACTGGGCCAAGGCGAACGCGGTCTAGCAAAAAAAGTCGCGGCGGCGGGAACATTCCGCCGGCTGGCGCATCCAATGGCGGAACGGGGCGCGGATGCGTTCCACCATGGGAGAGCATCATGTTGAAGAGATTGATTTTTGCTGGGCTTTTGCTGGCCCCCTCCGTCGCATTGGCACAAGCCCAAAAGCCCAATGACGCCCAGATTGCGCATATTGCCTATACCGCGGGCGTGTTGGACATCAATGCCGCGAAGCAGGCGTTGGCCAAGAGCAGCAATGCCGAGGTCAAGGCCTTTGCCGGTGAAATGGTGCGCGATCATCAGGCGGTGAATGATAAAGCCTTGGCGCTGGTGAAGAAGCTGAACGTCACGCCCGAAGACAATGCCACCAGCCAGGCGCTTTCCAAGGCCGCCGCTACCAAACTGGCCGAGTTGGGCAAGCTGACTGGTGCTGCCTATGACCGCGCCTATGTCGAGAACGAGGTCGCCTATCATAAAACCGTCAATGCCGCGCTGAAGGACACGTTGATCCCCGATTCGAAAAACCCCGAATTGAAGGCGCTTCTGCAAACCGGCCTGTCGCTGTTCACGGCCCATCAGCAACATGCCGAACATCTGGCCATGAGCTTGGCGAAATAAAAATATGAATCGTCGTGCAAGCGCATGGTCGGCTATTGGCGCGCTGCTTCTGGTCTGCTCGACCCCTCACCCGGCCGAAGCGGCGCGCCATGTGGTCGAGATCCGCAACATGGCGTTCGGCAACGCGCCCTCCGGCCTGAAAGTGGGCGATACCATTCTGTGGAAGAATAGGGACATGTTCCGCCACACGGTTACCGACCGCAAAAAATCCTTCGACCTGGATCTTCAACCGGGTGCTGAGGGCGAGACGGCGCTGCGGAATCCCGGCGCACTCGAGGTGTTTTGCCGTTATCATCCCAACATGGTCCTTCACCTCCAGGTGGGAAAGGCGAACTGATCGCATGCGGCAGACGGCGACAGACTATGCGGCGATGAAAGAGGATGGGTTGTTGCTCCTCGCGCAGCGGGGCGACCATGAAGCCTTCCGCGCCATCATGCAGCGCTTCAATCAACGCCTGTTCCGAGTGGCGCGGGCGGTGGTCAGCAATGACGATGAAGCCGAGGATGTGCTGCAGGAATCCTATCTCAAAGCGTTTGCCGCAATCGCGCGATTTCGCGGTGAATCGGGCCTTGCGACCTGGCTGACCGCCATCACCCTGAACGAGGCGCGCGGCCGCTTGCGCCGCCGCCGCCCAACCACGAGCCTGGATGTCATGGAAGAATCCGGTGTCCGCATTATTCCCTTTCCCGGCCTTGCCGAAATTCCCGATCCGGAAGCCGAGGCGTTGCGGTCGGAGGTGCGTGGGCTTCTGGAAAAGGCGATCGACGCCCTCCCGGAAGATTTCCGCATCGTCTTCATGCTGCGGGAAGTTGAGGGTTTCTCAGTCGAGGAAACCGCCACGCAATTGGAGATCAATGCCCAGACCGTGCGCACCCGCCTGTTCCGGGCGCGGCAATGCCTGCGTCAGGAACTGGCCGCAAAGCTCGCCAACGGCGTGGACGGCGTCTTTCCCTTCATGGGCGCGCGTTGCAGCCGGATCACGGACCGGGTCCTGGCGCTGCTCAGCGCTTCGGCGCCACCAGATTGAAGGGGGCGCCCTGCGGGTCCATGGCCTGCACCACCCATTGTCCCCCCGGCACTTCCATCGGGCCGTTGAGAATTTTCCCGCCACCGGCTTTGATCTTTTCGGTGCCCGCATCGATGGACGGCACGTTGAAATAATAACCCCAGAATGGCGCCGGGATCATGGCAGGCTTCGTCATCATCGCGCCGATCGCCGGGCCGCCAGCCGCGAACAATTGATAGGTGCCCATCGCGCCCATATCCATCGCCTGGTCCTTGGTCCAGCCGAACAATTTTTCATAGAAGGCAAAAGCAGCCTGCCCGTCGGCCGCCATCAACTCGTTCCAGCCGACCGTGCCCGGTGTGCCCATCGGCAACGGCGCGGGCGCATCCGCAACCAGGCCCTTTGCGGCGTAGAAAACGGCCCCTTGCGGGTCCGCGGCCATGGTGAAGCGAATGACGTTGGGCACTTCCTGCGGCGCGAGATGAATGGTGCCGCCCAATTCGCGGATCTTTGCGGCCGTCCCATCCACATCCTCGACGGAGACATAACCCAGCCATCCCGGCCGCGCGCCATGTTTGGCCATGTCCGGCGTGATCGCCAGCATGCCCGCGACCCCACGGTCCCCGACGTGAAAGAGCGTGTATTCATGGCCGGGGACACCGGAGTCGCGCGTGGTCCAGCCTACAACATCGCCATAGAATTTCGCCGCTGCCTTGCTGTCGCTGGTGATCAGTTCGTGCCAGAAAAATTGACCGGCCATGTTCAGGTCCTTTCTTTCTATTCCGCCGCATTCTCATATTCGTCGTGACGGCGGACGAAATTCATCGTGCTGTCTTCGTTGCGGCCCAGCGGCGCACGATCCAGGATCATGTCGGTGCCGATAATCTCTTCGAAGCCGCGGCCATAGCTGGAATAGGTGTGAAAGATCTCGCCCTTTGCATTCTTGAAGAATGCACTGAGACCCGGCAGCTCGTCATTGGCACGGTCGGACGGCGTAAGGGTGAAATTGTAATTGACGCTGCCTTTCGCCAATTCTTCTTTCGAAAAGGAGACATGGAAGTCGTGGTTAAAGCTGGTGCCGAACGACGACACCCAGGGGAATTTCCAGCCCATGCGCGCCTTGTAGGACTCGATTTCGCCGATAGGCGCGCGCGATACCGCCGCCCAGGTCACGTCATGATGATTGAGATGCGGCAGGGCACCATCGATATGATCCGAGAGGAACGAGCAGCCGACGCACCCGGCCTTCCAGCCCGGGCCGAGCATGAAGTGATAGACCATCAGCTGGCTGCGCCCGCCGAACATATCCGCCAGGCTCTTGCGGCCGGTTGGCGTGTCAAAAGAATAATCCTTTTCGACGCGCGTCCAGGGCAGGGCCTGCCTTTCGGCGCGGACCGCATCGCGGAGGTGGGTTTCTTCCTTCTCCCTCAGCAGGAACGCCTTGCGCGCTTCCAGCCATTCTTCGCGACTGACGACGGGATGATCCATGGCGACACCTCCTGTCCCACATTCAAGCGGCGGAAAATGTTGATGTCAACCTTTGCACTTTTGCGACACTGTTGCCGGAAGGATGAACCGGTTTGCGCTATTCGTGGCGCTGGAGGCCCCTGTTGATCAGCTGGAAGAAGACCGGCACGAAGAAGATCGCCAGGATCGTGGCGGTCAGCATGCCGCCGATCACGCCCGTGCCGATATCGTTCTGGCTGCCCGCGCCTGCTCCTGACGCCACCGCCAGCGGGAACACGCCCGCCACGAAGGCGATGGAGGTCATCAGGATCGGGCGCAGCCGCAGCCGCGCCGCTTCCAACGCCGCTTCGCGCGCCGACATGCCCTTCCTCTCGGCTTCCACCGCGAACTCCACGATCAGAATGGCGTTCTTGGCGGACAGGCGGATGGTGGTGAGCAGGCCGACCTGGAAGTAGATGTCGTTGAAGAGGCCGCGAAGGCTGGCAGCGGCCAGCGCGCCGATCACGCCCAGCGGGATGACCAGCATCACCGAAAGCGGGATTGCCCAGCTTTCATAGAGCGCCGCGAGGCAGAGATAGATGATCAGGATAGACAACGCATAGAGCGCGGGCGCCTGGGCGCCGGATTGCTGCTCCTGGAAGGACAGGCCGGTCAATTCATAGCCGATGCCCTGGGGCAGTTTCTTGAAGATCTTGTCCATCTCCTGGAGCGCGGTGCCCGAACTGATGCCCGGGGCGCCTTGGCCCTGGATTTCGATCGAGGGCAGGCCGTTATAGCGGGTCAAGGTGGCCGGTCCCAAAGTCCAGCTTGCCGTGGCGAAGGACGAGAAGGGCGCCATCGTGCCGGTGTTGCTGCGCACATACCAGCGGTTCAAATCCTCCGGCGACATGCGATAGGGCGCGTCGCCTTGCATGTAGACGCGCTTGACGCGGTCATGATCGATGAAATTGTTGATGAAGGAGCTGCCCCAGGCGGCCGACAGGGTGGAGTCGATATCGGCGGTGGAGATACCCAGCGTATTGGCTTTGGCCTGGTCGATATCGATGTGCAGCTGCTGAGCGTCGTCCAGGCTGGCGGGGCGCACGCCCGAGAGCAGAGGGTTCTGTGCCGCCATTCCCAGGAGCATGTTGCGAGCCTGGATCAATCCGGCATGGCCGAGATTGCCGCGGTCTTCCATCTGCAGGTCGAAGCCGGTGGCGATGCCCAGCTCCGGCACCGACGGCGGCACGATCGGAAAGACCTGCGCGTCGGGAATGCGCATGAAGCTCATGAAAGCGCGCCGCGCGATCATGGACGCGCTTCTCTCGCTGCCGGGGCGCTCTTCCCAGGGACGCAAGCGGGCAAAGGTGATGCCCGCATTCTGGCCGACGCCCAGGAAGCTGAAGCCGGCTACGGTGAACACCATGTCGACATTCTTGGCTTCGTCTTTGAGATAATGATTGGAAACCTGACGGGCGACCGAAAGCGTCTTGGGCTGGGTGGTGCCCGAGGGCAGGTTGATCAGGTTGATGATGAAACCCTGGTCTTCGTCAGGCAGAAAGCCGGTCGGCAGGCGATAGAACAGACCGACCATGGTCAGCACGATGACGGCATAGAACACCATCACGATCCTGGAATGGTTCAGGAACGACCCGAGATTGCGGTGATAGGCATCGCGCGTGGCATCGAAGCTGGCGTTGAACCAGGTGAAGAAGCGGCCGAGCAGGCCGCCGGCATGCTGATGATGGCCGCCCTCGACCGGCTTGAGCAGGGTGGCGCAAAGCGCGGGAGTCAGAATCAGGGCGCACATGATCGATAGCGCCATGGCCGAGACAATGGTGACCGAGAATTGGCGATAGATCACGCCGGTCGACCCGCCGAAGAAGGCCATGGGCAGGAACACGGCCGTCAGCACCAGGCCGATGCCGATCAGGGCGCCGGTGATTTCCTGCATCGAGCGCAAGGTGGCGTCGCGCGGCGGCAGGCC
>CAYWWT010000157.1:0-6440 GCA_964461855.1 uncultured Rhizobium sp.
CCGCCGTCACCGTACCGGACGCCGCCAGCGCAACATCGGCGGCATCGAAGGCGGCATATTTGTCGTCCTCATTTTCCAGGATATGCAGCGGCGTCGGCCAACTCGCCGCGGCCTCGCGCACCCGCGCCGCCACATGCGGCACCGTCGGCAACACAGTGACAAGCCCCGGAATCTTCCGCGACAGGATTTCGACCGCAGCGCGAAAAATGGGGAAGATGAAACGGATTTCGCTGGAGCGGCTGCCGGGCAGAAGCGCCAGGAGCGGTGCACCGGCACCGATGCCAAGCCGCGCCCTGAGCGCCTCACCGCCGATCATGCGGGCACGGCGCTCGATCACCGGATGTCCCACGAACACGGCGCGCAATCCGTATTTCTCGAAGAACCGAACCTCGAACGGAAACAGTGCGAGAATAAGATCGAAATAGCGCGCCATCGCCTTGGCACGATATGCCCGGCTGGCCCAGACCTGCGGGGCGACATAATTGACGGTCTTGATGGAAGGATCGCGCTTTTTCACCGCGCGCGCGATGCGGTGTGTAAAATCCGGACTGTCGATCACCACCAGCGCATCGGGCTTGATCCGCACGGCGTAATCCGCCGCTTCGCGAACCCGAGCCAGAATGCGGGGAATGGCCGGCACGACCTCGCGCAGCCCCATCACGGCGGTGGCATCAAGCGAAAACAGGCTTTGCAAGCCTTCGCGCGCCATCGCCGGGCCGCCAACGCCGACGATCTTCACCCTGTCTCCGGCCAGCTTCTTGATGCCGGCCATGAGTTGTGCGCCCAGCAGGTCGCCGGAAGTTTCGCCGCAGACCAGCATAAGCGTCTTGCGCGCGGCGTTGCCGTTCACGGCGAAACGCCCACCACGAACACGCCCAACCGGTCTGCTTCGGATGCCACGGCTTGCTTGCCCACGATCAGGGATTTGCCGGCTTCCACGGCAATGCCCGCGAGCCCGACCTCGGCGATACGCCGGACTGTCTCGACCCCGATGACCGGCATGTCGGTTTTGGCGTCCTGGGTCGGTTTCAAGGCTTTGACCAGCACACCGCGCCGCTTCTGCGGCGTGCCGCGCAGATTGTCGCGAAGCTGGCCGATGCGCGCGATCATCGCATCGGTGCCTTCCGCTGCCTCTACCGCCAATGCCAGGCCTTCGCATACGGCCGCAGCCTGCCCGACATCGAGCGCGCCCAAGGCGCGCACGATGGCAAAGGCCCGCGCCATGTCGGCCCGGTGATCGTCATTGGGAAGAATACGGCCGAGCGGACCTTGATCCGCCACCAGACCGGGCGCTGCCTCGGCCACGCTGACGGCGCGAAAACCCGCCTCCTCGAAAAGGCTCACCAGCATGCGCAACAAGGCATCGTCGCCCTGGCGCGCTGCGGCCACCACGCGCGGCAGGATCATCACGCCCTTGGCATCAAGCTTCAGTTCGGAGAATTTCGGCCGCTCGACCTTGCCGACCAGAAGAACCTCTTTCGTGCCGGCGTTTCCAAGCGTTTTCAAGGCGCGCCCAGGTTCGCCCAGCGATACCCATTCATGCGGGAATTCTTCAACCCAATCGCCGCACATGCCGCGCAACGCCACCACAAACACCGGCTGCCCTGCCGCGCGTGCGCTCTGCGCTACCGCGCGCGGCAGATCACCGCCACCTGCGATAAGGCCCAACGTCATTCTTCACCGCCGCCCCGGCGGCGCGCCAGGCAAAGCTTCTGCTTGGCGGGCGCCAGAACGAAGTCTGCAATTTCCGCGACCTCTGCAATGCCGGCGAATTCCGCCTTGGCGGCAGCGGCGCGGCTTTTGAGATCGCCGCCCGCGCCATAAAAGATCGTGCGGAACGTCGCCCGCATGGCGTTGATGGCCTCTCGCGACAGGCCGCGCCGCTTCAAGCCGATCAAATTCAATCCCGCCAGTTCGGCATGGTCGCCAAACGCCATGGCATAAGGAATGACGTCGCGGTTCACGCCCGTCAGGCCGCCCACCATCGCGCCCTTTCCGACGCGACAGAATTGCTGGACCGCAGCCAGGCCGCCAAATATCGCGCCATCACCGATGATCGCGTGCCCGCCCAACGCCACCGAATTGGCGAAAGTGACATCGTCGCCCACCACGCAATCATGCCCGACATGACTTGAAGCCATGAAGTAGCCTCGGTTGCCGACGGTGGTAACGCCCTTGTCCTTGCGGCTGCCGCAATTCATCGTCACCAACTCGCGCAGCACGCAATCGGAACCGACTTCAAGCCTGCCCTCGGGAAAATCATTGCCGCGGATTTGCGCTTCACCGCCCAGAATCGCGCCGGAATGGACGACGCTGCGCGCGCCAATCCGCGTCACGCCTTTCACCACCACATGGGAAAGGAGCCGCACGCCGTCTTCCAGCACAACGTGAGGACCGATATGGCAGAAAGGCCCGACTTCGACGCCCGCGCCCAGCCGCGCGCCGTCTTCAATCAGCGCTGTCGGATGGATCATTGCTGGCTTCCACGCCCGCGTGAATGGTGGCGCTGAACTCCGCTTCGGCGCAGAGCGTGTCGCCGACATAGGCCTCGCCGCCGAAACGCCAGACCGGGCCGCGGCGGCGGATCGCTTTTACCGGCATGCGCAGCATGTCGCCGGGGATCACAGGCTTGCGGAAGCGGGCTTTTTCGATGGTCATGAAATAGACGATGTCTTTTTCGCGCTCGAGTCCCAGACTATGCATCACCACGGCACCGGCCGTTTGCGCCATGGCTTCGACAATCAACACGCCGGGCATCACCGCATAATCCGGAAAATGTCCCTGAAAGAACGGTTCATTGATGCTGACCGCTTTCCAGCCGGTCGCGCTTTCCAAAGGCACAATATCGGTCAGCCGTTCCACGAACAGCATAGGCGCACGATGCGGCAGCAATTTCTTGATCTGCGCGATATCGAGTGTGGTCTCAGCCATTGTCGTCCCGCTTGCGGCGCCGCACCAACTGGCTGACCGCGTGAATCTCCCTCAGCCATTCTCTTACAGGCTTTGCCGGAACGCCGCCATAATCCTGCCCGCCTTCAATTTTCTGACCCGACACCATGGCGGAGCGCCCCGCCAGCCGGGCCCCCGGTCCGATCCGGACGTGATCGGCAATGCCCACCTGCCCGCCCAGAACCGCGAAATCCGAAACGATGGAGCTGCCGGCAATGCCGGTCTGAGACACCAGCACGACATGGCGGCCGATCTGCACATTGTGGCCGATCTGGACCAAATTATCGATCTTGGCGCCTTCCCCGATCACGGTATCGCCCAGCGCGCCGCGATCGATGGTGGTGGCGGCGCCGATCTCCACGCCGTCCTGGATGATGACACGGCCCAGTTGCGGGATCTTCGCATGTCCGTCCGCCGCGGAGGCGAAGCCGAACCCGGGCTGACCGATCGCGGCACCTGGAAGGATGGTCACACGGTCGCCGATATAGGCATGGGTGATGACCGCGTTGCTGCCGATCTCGGATCCGTGACCGATCGCGACGCCCGGACCGATCACGGCATTGGCGCCGATGCGCACCCGATCGCCGATCTCAGCGCCCGGGCCAATGACCACGCCGGGCCCCAGCAGGACGTCCTTGCCCAGCCGGGCCGAGGCGGAAACGGATTCGGTCTGCGGCCAGACCGGCTGGGACGCTTCCGGATAGAAGAGCGAAGCCACCGCGGCAAACGCATGTGCCACGGATGCCGCCGGCAGAAGCACCATGCCGGCGGGCGAGTTGCCGTGGCCTCCCATTTCCGGGACCAGACAATAACCCGCATGACTGCCCACAAAGGCCTCGGCCATTTCGCGGCCGCCCGAGAAGAATGACAGATGCGTATCGCTCGCGCCGTCCAGTCCGGCGAGGTCTTCGATCAACGCGTTTCCATGGGCGCCAACCGGCAGCGTCACGCCCGCCCGCGCACAGATCTGCGCCAGACTGAAGGGACCCCGGTTTATGTAAAAGCGCGGATCGGCCATGGGCGCAACGGCGCCCCGCTACTTCTTCTTGGCCGGCGCCGGAGGCGTCGCCAGCGAAACCTTGAGGCTGGGAAGCTTCTGGTTCAGGGCGTTGATCGCAGGCTCTGTGATGTCGAATGCCTTGACCGCGTCGGGGGAAGCATAGACCAGCGCATTCTTGTCCAAGATCATATTGGCGCCGCGCTGCTGCATCAGCCCTTGCAGGATGGGCTCCAGCGTTTTGGCGATCGTTGCTTGCGCCATCATGAAACCGCCCTGGATGGCCTGTTCTTTTTTCTGGGCCGCGGCCTGCATGCCGGCCTGCTTGTTTTCAAAATCCTTGATCTTCTTGGCCTTGGCATCGGCGGCCAGGATCGCGATCTGCTGCTGCAGCTGCTGGGCTTCGGCCTGCAGCGATTTCTGCTGCCCCGCGATTTCTCCCTTGGCCTGGTTGCCATAATTCTCAACCTGCTTGGACACGTCCTGGCCCACCTTCGAGAAGCGCAGGATCGCCTGGCGGTCGATCAGGAGAATTTTCTGCTGCGGCGCGGGCGGCGGGCCCGCCGCCAGGGCAGGCGCGGATGCCGCGGCCAGAATGAGAACTGCAAGAAGGGTCTTTTTCATCGTCTTAGAATCCTGTTCCGGCAGAGAAGTGGAGGATCTGCGGTCTATCATACTTGGTCTTGACGAAAGGCACACCGATATCGATCTGCAGCGGACCAAAGGGCGAGCGCCAGCCGAAACTGAGACCGGCGGAAGCCCGGAATGCAAAATTGTCCTTCACGCAGGAATTCGCGATGGTGCCGGCGATTGCCGCGCTGCCGCAGGTCCGGATAACATTGTCGACCCGGCCGAGGGTGCCGAAGTCGGTGAACGCCGCAATGGAAACGCCGTAGCTTTCCGGCAGAAGCGACGGCAGGCGGGACTGAAACGTGCCGATGGCATAGACATTGCCGCCGATGGCGCCGGCATTGAGCGGCGCCACCAGATCGCGCGGACCGATGCCGGCGATGGCAAAGCCGCGGAAACTATCGCCGCCCTTGAAGAAGCGCTGGTTGATCGGCACCGGCGTGCCGTCATAGCCCTGAATAATGCCGGCATGCAGCGCCAGCGAATTGATCAGCGCGCCGTCGAAGCCCGGCCGGTAGCCGGTAAATTCGGCTTCCGTCTTGACGAAGCGCAGATTGCCGCCGAAGCCCGCAAAATCCTGGCTGAGCGAGAAGGCCACGCCCGTGGTGGGTTTGCGGACATCGTCCAGGCTGTTGTAGCCGTAGGTGAAACCGAAAATCGAACCATAGGTCTGGCCGGCGGCAAGCTGGATTTCCAGCGGCGCGTTCGAGAACGGAAA
The DNA here is from genome assembly GCA_964461855.1 of uncultured Rhizobium sp. Taxonomy (GTDB): domain Bacteria; phylum Pseudomonadota; class Alphaproteobacteria; order Micropepsales; family Micropepsaceae; genus Rhizomicrobium. The sequence goes on from CAYWWT010000157.1 coordinate 5,295, forward strand.
GACATCGGTGATCTGATAGGTGTAGCGAAGGCCGACGGAAGAATATTCCGAGATCGGAAAGCCCAGACGCAGCGTGATGCCCGACACATCGCTCGAATAGGTCGCCTGCCGGTAATCGGTCTGGGATTTGTAGATGTCGAAGCCCGCGGCCAACGGCCGGTCGAGAAAATACGGCTCGGTGAAACTGAACTGGTAGAGCTTGTAGATCTGGGATACCGAAACCGAGGTCTTCAGATATTGCGCCCGGCCGAACAAATTCTGCTCGGTATAGCTGAATTCGCCGGTGAGCTGGCTGGCGGAGGAATAACCCAGGCCCAATTGCAGCTGGCCGGTGGATTGCTCCGTGACCGCAACGGTCAGGTCGGTGCGGTCGGGCGCGCTGCCGGGCGTGTTCTTGACGTCCACTTCCTTGAAAAACCCCAGTCCGCGGATACGGGTGCGCGATCGGTCCACCAGCACGCGGTTGAAGGCATCGCCTTCCACTAGGCGGAATTCGCGCCGGATCACCTTGTCCAGGGTGCGCACATTGCCGGTGATATTGATCTTGCCGATATAGACGCGCGGGCCTTGTGCAATGTCGAAAATCAAATCGATGGTCTTGGTATCGCGATTGCGGGCGATGCGCGGGTGCACTTCGGCGAAGGCATAGCCCTTGGTCCCGGCGGCATTGGTCAGGGCATCGATGGACTTCTGCACGGACTCGGCATTGTAGATATCGCCACTGACGATGGGCACCATCGGCCGCAAAGCCTTGGGCGCCAGTTCCTTGATCTGGGAATTGATCGTGACCTTGCCGAATTTGTAGCGTGGACCTTCATTCAAGGTGAAGGTGACGTAGAAACTGCGGCGGTCCTGAGCCAGTTCGGCGACCGCGCTCACGACCGTGAAGTCGGCATAGCCGTGATTGACATAATAACGGCGCAACTGTTCGCGGTCGAAGGCCAGCCGGTCGGGATCGTAATTGTCGTTGCTGGCAAGGATCTTGTACCAGGCGCTTTCCTCGGTCGCGATCTGTCCCTTCAAGGTATCGGCGTCATAGACTTTGTTGCCGATGAAATTGATGCGGGCGATGCCGGTGGTGGGGCCTTCGATGATCGAGAAAATCAGATCGATGCGGTTCTGCGGCCGCTGGATGATCTGCGGATC
>CAYWWT010000158.1:0-6438 GCA_964461855.1 uncultured Rhizobium sp.
GCCGCGCTTGGTGCCGCCGTTGGACAGAATCGGCGTCGCGGGCATGAACCAAAGCTGGCTCATCGCGTCATAGAGGCGCTGGGCGTGGCCGATATCGTCCGCATAAGCGCAGGAAACACGCGCGAACATGTCCTGGAAACTTTCGCCCGGCATCAGATAGCGGTCGATCAAGGTCGCCTTCCCGAAAGCCGTCAGAAGGATGTCGCGCGAACGGTCCAGAACCAGATCCGCCGGGGTGGGCCGGGTAAAGAGCGGACCGGGCATCGGCGCATGGGCGGAACGGACCTCGGGTTCCCGCTCGACGATCTGGCGCACCCGAACCACGGGAGCCGCCGCAGCCTTCTTGACCAGTTGCGGGCGGTAAGGCGTTTCGACCAACTGTCCCTGGGCGTCGAAATCGCCGCGAAAATCGAATTTGCCAGCTGCCGACATAAAGGCCCCCATTCCATTCCTCGGATCCGTGCGTTCTGCCCCAGATCCGCTGCTAAAAAAGTCCCGTACCACAGTTGCCGAGAGGGGAATTCTCGGGCTTGGCCGGACCATAGTATGGCCCACCAGATGCCTCCGTTACCCCTAGAAGTATGACAAATCGGACAACCCTGCCGCCATATCTAGTGCCCCAAACAAGGGTTGCGTCAAGCCGTTTTGGCCTGTGGATAAGCCCGCAAGCAAAAAATTTTCATGGCAACAGAAAATCAACTTTCACATTCGCGCCTTGACCGCGCACCTCAGACTCAACCCCGAAAACATCCCGGATCAGGGAAGCGCTCAGTGCCCCCTCCCCAGCCACGCGGCCCTGCTTTAGAGCCAAAATTCGCCCGGCATAGCGCGCCGCCAAGGTCAGATCGTGCAACGAGGCGATCACCGTGTGCCCGCTCGCGGCCCAGGCTGCCAGCCGCGCCATGGCGGCGAAAGCATGCACGGGATCGAGCCCCGTCACCGGTTCGTCCACAATCAGGACACCGGGCTTGCCCACCAACGCGCGCGCCAGCATGGCGCGGGAGAATTCTCCGCCCGATAAAGTTGTGACCGGCTGGTCCTTGCGGTCGGTCAGATCGTGCGCGGCCAGGGCATCGGCGATGGCATCCTCGAAACCGGACGGCAGAGGACCCAGGGCCGGCAAATGTGCCGTCAGTCCCAGCGCGACCAGCCGCTCCACCGACAGCGGCCATTCGCAGACCGGGTTTTGGGGCAGATAAGCGCGTCGCTGCGCCAGCGCACGGCGCGGAATCTGGCGCATGGGCACGCCATCCAGGCTGACGACCCCATGCTGTGGCGCGAGCAGCCCCGCCAGCGCCGCCAGGAAGGTGGATTTGCCAGCCCCGTTGGGACCGATCACGGCGATGAAATCGCCCGGCCCGGCCGTCAGCGAAACGTCCTGAAGGATCGCGCGGCCTTGGCGCCGCACACCGACCAGTTCTGCCAGAAGCACGCTCATGGCGCCCTCTGTTTCAGCCGCACCACCAGCCAGAAGAAAAAGGGCGTGCCGACCAGGCTGGTGAAAACACCCAGCTTCAATTCCGGTCCCAGATGAATGAGGCGCGCGGCGATATCCGCAATCAGCAGCAGCAGCGCGCCGCCCAGGGTCGCAGGCAGCAGAATGCGGCTCGGTTGATGGCCCACAAAGGGGCGCGCCAGGTGCGGCGCCACCAAACCGATAAAACCGATCGCGCCGGTAACCGAGGTCGCGGCACCGACCGCCAGCGCCGTCCCGGCGATGGCAGCGATCCGCAATCGGTTGAGATCAACACCAAGACTCTCCGCCTGGGCCTCACCCAGGCTGAGGGCATCCAGCGCCCGTCCCGTGGTGGCGAGCAGAACGCCGCCGACCAGAACGAAAGGCACGACCAGCCAGACTTGGGCCCAGCTCTTGTCTGCAAGAGATCCCAGAAGCCAGTTCATGATTTCATAGGCGGCGTAGGGATTGGGCGCGAAATTGAGTGCCAGCGCGATACCGGCCGCCGTGAGGCTGGACACCGCGGCGCCCGCCAGCACCAGCGCGATGGTGCCACCCCCCTGCCCCAGGCCGAACGTGAGCGCGCAGGCCGCCAACGCGCCCGCCATTCCCAGAAGGGGTCCGGCGACCACCGAGATCGCCGTGAAGCTGAAATAGATCGCCAGCACCGCACCCAGCGCCGCGCCCGTCGAAACCCCCAGAAGACCCGGTTCCGCCAGCGGATTGCGGGTCAGTCCTTGCAACACCGCGCCCGAAAGACCCAGCGCCCCGCCGACCAGAAGCGCGAGCACGCTGCGCGGCAAGCGAATGTCGCCGACAATCAACGCCGGCAGCGCATGACCGGACAGAATTTCTCCCGGCGGCAGCCAAACCCGCCCCGCCAGAAGCGAGAGAAAAAAAGCGGCCACAAGAAGCGCCGCCAGGATCAGCGATAGACGCTTCATGGCACGCCGCCCGGTTGTGCCATCGCCGACCGCAATTGGCCGCGCAGTTGCAGGGCGGCGTCGGCACTTTGCGGCACGCCGCAATTGAACAGCGCCGCCGGATAAATCACGCGCCGTGAACCGAAGAGCTTCAGCAACACGGGATGGGCGTTCTGGTCGGCGCGCAGGCTGGGCGTGTCGATATAATCATCGCCATAAGCGAGCACATCGGGCCGCGCGGCTATCAGCCCCTCCACATCGGTATAACCCTCTTGGACCGCGATATTGATGCCGCCCGCCGCTTCCAGAACGGCGCTGAACATGCTCGATCGCCCGGGCACAAAGCCGCCGCCGCCCCAGCCCAGAACCTTGATCGGCTGTGCCGGCCGGGTCGCCGCGAGACGGCGCAAGGTCTCATCCATATGTGCGATCAGCGCGCGTGCGCGTTCGGGCGCACCGACCGCATCGCCCACCATCTTGGTCACGGCACGGATCTGGTCGAAATTTTCCGCCGGCGGCACTTCTACAACCCGCGCGCCGCTTTGCGCCAAAATCGTCCGCATCTGCGGGCTGGTGAAACTGTCGGTGAGGATCATGTCGGGGCGTGTGACCAGCACTTCCTCGGCGCTGTTGTGATTGACGGGAATGCGAGCGGCCTCAGGCCATATCTTGAGCGCCGCCGCCTCCCGCGACAGAAACGTCACCGACGCAATGCGAGACGGCGGCACCAGATCCATCAGCAATTCGTCGGTGCAGATTTTCAGCGACATGATGCGCTGCGGCGGCGCGGCCATCGCCTGTCCCGTCGTCAGGAGCAGAAAGACAGCCGCGCCGATCCTTCGCATCATTCAGAAATTCGCCTTGATGCCCGCATAGAAGGCCCGCTCCGGCTGCAGGAAGCCGGTGGGATTCTCGTAGGTCTTGTCGAACAGGTTGGAGACCCGCCCCGTAACAGCGAAATTATCGGTCAAGGCATAGGTCGCTGCAATGTCCGCGGTGACATAGGGGTGGGCGTTCAACCGGGAGATCGAGAAATCCCGGCTGCCGTCGATCCAGCTTCCCACATAGAGAAGGCTGGCATCGAGGCCGAGCGCCTCCATCGCCTGCCAGCGCGCATCGGCGCTGATCTTGTTCTTGGGACGGCGCACCAGCTCCAATCCGGTGCCGCGATCCTGCGCCTCGGTATAGGTGTAATCGGCGCGCAGTTTGAGCGTGTCGATCGGCTGCCAGGCCAGATACGCTTCCAGGCCTTGCGTCCGCGCCCGCCCGATATTGACGTTGGTGGAGAAGGTGACGGGATCGGTGGCGATCAGGTTGCGGATGTCGTTGTGAAACCAGGTAAGCCCTCCGGTGACACCGAACAGGGTCTGGTCCACGCCCAGATCATAACCTTCACTGGTTTCAGGCTTTAGATTGGGATTGGCGAAAAAGAAGAAGGCAGGGAAGTTTTCGTACAATTGGACCAGCGACGGGGCCTTGAAGCCGGTGCCGTAGCTGGCATGCAGGCGCGTGCCGGTCGCGGTGAAAGCCAGAACCGGTGCGACATGCCATGTGGTCCGGCTGCCGAAGCGACTGTTGTCGTCATAGCGGACGCTGACGCTGTTGTAGAAATCGATACCCTCGCCCAGAAGGCCCGGCAGGCTGGATTGCAGCTCGCCATATCCCGCATTGGTGGTGATGCCGGCGCTGAGCGGAACATGAACGGCATCCCGCGTAGTCTCCGCGCCCAGGATGACGGTTTCGCCTTCCGCTATTGCCATATGGCCCTGCCAATCCAGCTTGATCCGTTCGCCGGAAGACGGAATGGGGCCATTGTTGGGATCCATGTCGCTGGTGACCGTGCTGGAATACGCCAGGCCGATGGTCTGATCGACGCCCCCCAGCACCAGATGCGCCGTGCCGCGCGCGGCATAACTCAGCGTGTCGATGCGGGTCTGAAGCGGCGACGGGAAGGATGCGAAGGTCACCGGATCGAACGCATCGCCCGTCACTTTCGACAGGCTGTTGCTATAACGCCCGACAAAACCCAGATCGAAATTGTCCGTGACGTCATAGCCCAGCTTGGTGGAGGCGGTGACATTGTCGAAATAGTCATCGTTGCGCTTCTGCCCCGGCGGCAGAAGATCGAGTGGCGTCACCGGCGTCGCGCCCGCATGCAGATGCGAAAGGCTGACGCGATAATGAAGGTCGCCTTCCGACCCGCTCGCGGTCGCGCCCTGGTTGAAGGTGTCGAAGCTGCCGCCTTCAACCTCGGCCGACAGGCTGAGCGGGCCGATTCCCGCCTTGGTGATGACGTTGACCACGCCGCCGATGGCATCGGAGCCGTAAAGGCTGGATCGCGGCCCGCGCAGAACTTCAACCCGCGCGATGTCGCCGCTGTTGAATTTGCCGAAATCGTAAGCGCCATTGGGATTGGAAGGATCGGAGACTTCGATCCCATCCACCAGCACTTTGGTATGGTTGGAACCACTACCGCGCATGAAGATGGCAGCCTGCCCGCCTTCTCCCCCCGCCTGGACCACATTGAGCCCCGGCACATCGCGCAGAATATCAGGCAAGGAACGCTGCTGGCGCGATGCGATATCGGCGGCATCGATCAGAGTAACGGAGCTTCCCACCTGCTCGGCCGGCGTGGCAATGCGGGTGGCGGTGACCACGACATTTTCCGCCGGTACGCCGTTGCCCTGGGCAGATGCGGAGATGGAAAGCGCCGCGAGCGCGGCACCGGAAAGAAATAGGGATTTCAACATGACGTCTCCTGAACGGGTTCAGGAACCGTCACGGCGTATGGGATAGGAAATATCTGCACCGATGCCCCGCGACGACTCCACTCTCGTCGCCACAACGGTTCACCCCGTAATCTTCGGCGCACCCCGGCCGAAAACTGGACGACGGTGCGAGGCAGGTTTCCTGGCTCCCGGGTCTTCGCCTTCGCCCGCCTTCCCGATCATCGATCAGTGGCAATTCGGACGCCTGCTCGCCGGTTACAGTTGCGGGGGCAGCCGCGGACTTGCACCGCATTCCCTACACCTTGCACCTGGCGCCAGCTTTTGCGGCATCGCCTTGTCAAAAGCAACTGGCGGGGCGCCATGCGGCTGTCGCATTCCCCCTCATATTGCGTGGAATTAGCCCGCTATCGGGCGTCCCGGCTTTGCGCTAGGGTTTGGAAAATTTCCACTAGAAAGATGAGGAAGGACGCTCCGATGCCCCTGCAAATCAATGATATCGCGCCCAATTTTCAGGCCGAAACGACCGAGGGCAAAATCGATTTCTATGAATGGGCCGGCAACAATTGGGTCGTGCTGTTCTCCCACCCCAAGGATTTCACGCCGGTCTGCACCACCGAGCTGGGCCGCGTGGCACACCTGAAACCCGAATTCGACAAGCGTGGCGTCAAAGTGATCGGCCTGTCGGTCGACCCGGTCGACAACCATTCCAAATGGTCCGCCGATATCAAAGAAACGCAAGGCCTGGCGCCGAACTATCCCATGATCGGCGACACCGATCTGAAAGTGTCCAAGCTTTACGGCATGCTACCTGCCGATACGTCCGGCAGCTCCGAAGGCCGCACCCCCGCCAACAACGCCACGGTGCGCAACGTCTTCATCATCAGCCCCGACAAGAAAATCCAGCTTCTCATCGTCTATCCCATGACCACGGGACGTAATTTCGATGAAATCCTGCGGGTGATCGATTCCATGCAACTGACCGCCAAGCACAAGGTGGCGACGCCGTCCGACTGGAAACAGGGCGACGACGTCATTATCACCGGCGCCGTCAGCGACGAGGAAGCCAAGTCTCTCTTCCCCGGCTACAAGACCCACAAGCCCTATCTGCGCACGACCAAGCAGCCGGCTTAAAAATAGCGCCCTCCGGCCTCGCATCTGATCGGTGCTACGGCCACCTCGACCAAGGCTTAAAACCGAAAAGGCCGGGCGCGCAACGCGCCCGGCCTTTTTCAATGGCGCTTGAAATATTGCACGTCGCGCTCATGCTTTTCCGCTGCCGCGCGGGACTTGAAGGTACCGAGGTTGCGGCGCTTGCCGGTCTTGGGATTTT
>CAYWWT010000159.1:0-6298 GCA_964461855.1 uncultured Rhizobium sp.
GCACCATTTCTTTCAGGGCGTGGGAAGGCTCGGGCATGTGGTGGAAGCTGTAGCGCGTGAGTACGCGGTCGAAACCGGTATCGGCGAAGGGCAGGGCCGTGGCATCGCCCACCCGCCAATCGCAATTGGTAATGGCTTCGCGCGCCTGACGGGCCCTGGCCTGTTCGATCATCGCGGGGGTGAGATCGATGCCGGTGACATGACCTGCTTGCTTGGCCACGGCACAGGCGACGATGCCCGGCCCGCACGCGACGTCCAGCACCGTGTGATGCGGCTCGAGCGCCGCTGCCGCCAACGTGCGGCGCATGCCATCGGCCTCGGCATGGAGCGCGAGCTCGGAAAAGGGCGCGGCCCAGCGGGTGAATTGCGCCACGATCTTTTCGTCATGGGTGGATTTGGTGGTGGTCATGTCTGTCTCCTGTCGGCAAGAGACTAGCGAAAGGCCCGCTGACCGGCTAACGATGATCGGTCACAATTATGCTGTTACCGGCCATGCGCCGCCTGAACGCCAGGGAAACCAAGGAGACGCTGCGCCGTCACGGGCTGGACGTCCCGCGGGCGCCCGCTTTTGCGTTTCGCGATTCCGCCCGCCAGACTTTTTATGACTGGCACAGCCATCCCAATCATCAGCTGATCTTCGCGCTGGAAGGCCCCACCCAGATCGAGACGGGGACGGCGCGCTATCTTCTGCCGCTGGGCCGCGCCGCCTGGATACCCGCCGGGGTGCGTCATCGCACTCTGATCACCGATGCCGACGGCACCTCGCTGTTCTTCGCGCCCCGCGCCGTCGCCGACAAATCCGCGCGGGTGCGCATTCTGGCCGCCGATCCCTTGATGCGCGAGATGGTGGTGCATGCGATGCGCTGGCCGCAAGGCACGAAGGATCCCGTGGCGGCGAGTTTTCTGCGCACGCTCGCCTTGCTCTGTTCGCGCTGGCTGGAAAGCGAATTGCCGCTGTCCTTGCCCGGCACCAGGCATCCGGCCCTGGCGCGCGCGATGGATGACGCCCTGATGCGCCTGGACCGCGCCACGCAGGCGCGTGCGCTGAAGGCGGCGGGGATGTCGGAACGCAGCTTCCGCCGCGTCTTCCTGAGCGAAACCGGCATGACCTGGCAGGCCTGGCTCACCCAGGCACGGATTTTGAACGCGATGAGCCTGCTTGGCGAAGGACGGCGCGTCACCGACGTGGCGGCGATGGTGGGGTATCGTTCCTTGAGTGCGTTCGCGAAAAGTTTCGCGCAATTGACCGGTGAAACACCCATTCTCTATCGGCAGCGCGCCGTCGTTGCCGCGACGGAAGGCAATTAATTCGTCACCGCAGTGCGAAATGCTCTTGATACCGTGCAATCCGCGCATAGGTCCTATGTGAAGTCTTGGCAGAAAGGACCAGACGGACATGTTCGAGGACCGGGAACGCGGATACGAAGCCAAATGGGCGCATGACGAGGAGACGCTGTTCCGCATCATGGCGCGCCGCAATACGCGGCTCGGCGAATGGGCCGCCTCGCAGCTGAAGCTGCCCGATGCGCGGATCGACGATTATGTCGAAGGCCTGGCCGATCTCGGCGTGGCGGGCAAGGGCCCCGATCCGGTTCTGGAGAAAATCCACACCGATTTCGCGGCTGCTCGCGTCGATGTCACCGGAGACGCGATTGTGGCCAAGGCGAAGGCGCTGCGCGAGGAGGCCGAAGCGCATTTCGGCGCGGCGAAGAAGGCGGCAATCGGCTGACGGGCAAAGCGCGCAGTGTGCGCTTTGCGACAAACAAATAGATGACAAAGCCGGAACGGCAACTTCTTGCGGACGTTGGCTTGGCTCGAGCCAACCCGCAAGGAGACGCCATGCCCACCCAGGACGCGATCACGCTATTGAAGGCCGACCACCGCAAGGTCGAAGAGCTTTTCGAGAAATACGAAACGGCGCGCGGCAAAAAGGCCGATATCGCCCGGCAGATCTGCATGGAACTCACCATCCATACCATGATCGAGGAAGAGATTTTCTATCCCGCCTGCCGCGAGGCCGGCGTGGAAAGCGACATGATGGACGAGGCCAATGTCGAGCATGACGGGGCCAAGAGCCTGATCGCGGAGCTGGAAAACGGCACGCCCGACGACGAATTCTACGACGCCAAGGTCAAGGTGCTGTCGGAAGAGATCAAGCATCATGTCAAGGAAGAGGAAAAGCGCGGCGGCATCTTCACCGAGGCCCGCAAGCAGGAACTCGACCTCGACGCGCTGGGCAAGCAGCTGGCGGCGCGCAAGATGGAACTTCAGGCCCAGTTCGAGAGCGAGGGCCTTCCCGCGCCCAAAATGGTCACCATGACCGCGCCGCCGCTGAAACAGCAACAGGCCGCCGCCTGATATGACCGGCGCATGACGGATCGAAAGGCCCCGCCCCAAAGGCGGGGTTTTTCTTTGGCAAAAATATCGCATGAGGTTGGCGCATCCATTCCATGCCGGGACCGTTCAGCCAGAGTGGGCGCCTATGGACAATCCAGTCCGGCGGGTCGCCGCAGGAGTTTCCCCAATGGCCGACAGCGACATCGAAACCGACGAAACCGAAAACATGATCGCCTCCAACAAGGTCGAAGGCACCAACGTCTACAACACCGAAGGCGATAAGCTGGGTTCGATCTACAATTTCATGGTCGATAAGGAGAGCGGCCAGGTCGAATATGCCGTGCTGCAGTTCGGCGGCTTTCTGGGCATGGGCTCGGACTATTATCCGGTGCCGTGGGCGGCGCTGGAATATGACGAGGAACAGGGCGGCTATGTCATCGACATCGACAAGGATGCGCTGGAAGACGTGCCGCATTATGGCGCAAACGCCATGCCGCGTTTCACCAGCAATTATGGCCGCCGCGTCGACGAAGCTTATGGCGTGACCTACGACTAGGCGAATGCCCGGTGCGGAAGCATACGGGCTTTTCGCCATACCGTCATTCGGTGCTAGAACCGCCACCGCAAAGTCTGCGGTGGCGGTTGCATGGCGGCGGCAAAGACGGGCCTGCTCGCGCTGCTGAATAACCGGTATCATCGGGCGCGCGAGGCGAGGGCGGCATGAAGTTGCAGATATATCCCATGCGGGAATGGGGCTGGATGTGGATCTCGCTGGGCATTTTCGGAACCCTGGCGCCCTATGCGGTCGAGCGGGAATTTCCGGGTTTCATTTTCGTGGTGTTTTCTGTCGCGCTTATCCTGTTCGGAATATTGGCCTGGCCCGCGCTGCAGCGGTCGCAGAGGGACGAGCCTTAGGTGCCGTCTCAGACATAATTTAGGAAAAAGGCCCGGAGTGCGGATGCGCTCCGGGCCTTTTATCACTTATATGTGGACAGGATCAGGCGAGGTTCTTCATCGCCGCGGCCATGCTGTCCAGGCCCGCCTTCAAGGTGACGCGCGGGGTGGCGACATTCATGCGCACGAAATTGGCGCCGACCTTGCCGAAGCCCGAGCCGGATTCCAGGAAGACATAGGCGTTCTTGGCCATCCAATGGCTGACGATGTCGCCCTGGGTGGTGATCACCGGCTGTCCCGTGAACGGGTTCATCGGCAAAGGCTTCTTGGCGTTCGCCGCGTCCGCCATCTTCTGCGCCCCGATCTTGCCGGCCAGGCCGTTCACATCCAGCCACATCAGATAGGTGCCTTCCGGCTTCACGCCCGTCTTGATCAGCGGCATGTTCTTGGTGACGTATTCATGCGCGAAGTCGAGATTGCCGTCGATGTAATCGACGCACTGGTTGAGCCAGGGCTCGCCGCCGGCATAGGCCGCCTGTTCCGACACCATCGCCGGATTGGAGATGGAGGGGAAATTGGCCGCGCTGGTCGCCTTGTAGAGCGCCGGGTTGGTGGTGAAGAACCAGGCGCATTTCATCGCCGCGAGCGAGAAGCTCTTGGAGCCCGACTTGAAGGTGATCGAATTGTCGACAAGGTCCTTGTCCAGGCTGGCGAAGGGCACGTATTTGTGGCCCTTGGAGATGAAGTCGCAATGGATCTCGTCCGACAGGACGATGATGTTGTGCTTCTTGCAGAGCTGGCCGTAGCGGGTCAGTTCCTCCCGCGTCCAGGCGCGGCCGGCGGGATTGTGCGGATTGCACAGGATCGAGACCTTCACGTCCGGGGTCATGCGGCGCTCGAAATCGGCCCAATCGATTTCGTAGCGGCCATTGACCAGCTTCATCGGGCTTTCTTCCGGTACCGTCTTGGTGAAGCCGATGGCGGCATAGAAGCCGACATAGGAGGGCGTCACCATCAGGACCTTGCTGCCTTTGGGCGCGAAGGCCTGCAATGCGCTGACGATGCCCGGAATGACGCCCGGCGAGACGCCGACCATCCGGGAATCGATATTGGTGATGCCGTAGCGGCGCTTGTTCCAGTCGATGACGCCCTTGATGAAGGGCGAGTTACCGGCGGTGCCCATGAACAGGTCGCCGTCGATCATGTTGTAGCCCCAGTTGGGGAAGGCGACGCGCTTCTTCAGCGCTTCGGTGATGGCGGGGGCGCAGCGGAAATCCATGTCGGCGACGCCCAGGCCGGCCACGATCTTGGTCATATGCTCGTCGCGCACCGGCATGTCCCAATGCACGCTGTCGGTGCCCAGGCGATTGAGCGGCGTGTCGAAGTCGAATTTGCCGTTTGCCATCTTGCCGTCGGCGGCGGCGGCCGCGGTGCTGGCGGCGATGTTGGCGGCCAGCGGCGCCATGGCGAAGACGCCCGCGCGCGTCAGAAACGAGCGGCGGTCATGTCCGATAGTGTGATCCTGTTCCATGCAGATGCTCCCTTGTCCCCGATTGATGCCAGAATGAATATCAAGCGCGCGTGCGCGTTTGAGAGACCTGGCGCGATTCCAGTCGGACAAAGCCTAGCACTGTCGGCACGGTGTGGAATGTAAGAAAGCGCGTGCAAAGCTGGACAAAAGTGGCGGCGTCGCGCGCATCAAGTTCCGCAGGCGGCGGTCACATGCCTGTGCCCGTCGCTGCCGCGCAGGGAATTGGCGTGCCGGTCCCGCCGTGAAAACAAGGAGTTCGCGCGCCGGTACCGGTCGCGTATTTCATGTTGCACCGCAATCGGCCAAGTTGCCCACTTAAGCGACAAAGCTGCCGCGCATCGCTTCCACTACATAACCGCCGACGCGGACATTGGTGGCCTTGCCGTTCGCCATGCCGGCGCGAACGTAAAGCGTGCTGGGCCTGTTGACGAAACGGCCCTGGTGGACGGCGACCTGTTCTTCCGGCTTGCGGATGCCGTTCTGGACCAGGAAGGCGGCGGCGCAGCCGACCGCGCTGCCGGTGGCCGGGTCTTCGCTGCTTGCGCCCATCATGCGGCTTTCCACCTGGGCTTCGCCGGTCACGACATAATAGCCGCTGCCGCTGAAGGCGGTGCGGAATGCGTCCGGGAAGGTGTGGCCGATGGTCAGCTTGGCGAGGGTGGAGACGCTTTTCAGCGGCACGATCAGAAAGTTCGATCCGGTCGAAACCATCTGCGGCGCATAGCGGCTGTCGATCTCGTCCACACCGAAACCCATCACCTCGGCCAACACTTTGGGATCGGCCTTGGCGCCGAACACCGGCTCCTTCTGCGTCATCTCCACGAACAGGCCATCGGCGCGCTTGTCCAGGGTAACGCTGATCGGACCGACCTTTTCTTCCAGCACCAGCCTGGTCTTGCCCGGGCGCGACTGCGCCATGATGTACGCGGTGCCCAAAGTCGGGTGCCCGGCGAAGGGCAGTTCGGAATTCTGGCTGAAGATGCGGACCCGCGCGTCGCCGCCATTCTCCGCCCGCTGGATGAAAGTGGTCTCGGAATGGTTGAGCTCGCGCGCGATGTTCTGCATCAGGGCATCGCTCATGCCGTCGGCATCGGGAAAGACCGCCAGCGGATTTCCTTCCAGCGGCGTGTGCGTGAAGACATCGACCTGAATGAAGTCATAGCCTTTGCGCGTCTGCGCTTGTGCGCGCACCGGCAGGCTTGCGGCCATCGCCGCACCGCCCATGCCGATCAATATGTCTCTGCGCTTCATGACATGCCCCCCGGTTGTCGATGCGGGACTGTCGAGCCAATCGCGCCGCCGCGCAACCGGCCCAATGCTACGCAAGTGCAGCAAAGTGGGTGCGCTGGTTGCCCCGCAAGGGTTCCGTTATGGTTCCTGTCGCGAGTCGATCAGCTGGGAGCACTTCATGGGTTTTCTGAGCAAGTTCAGTCCGCAATTGCTGGGCATCACGCGCATCGTTATCGGTCTTTTGTTTCTGGAACACGGCACCGCCAAGGTCTTGGGCTTTCCGGCCGCCGCCGACGCCGTGCCAAG
>CAYWWT010000160.1:0-6298 GCA_964461855.1 uncultured Rhizobium sp.
GTCGAAGATACGGAAGCTCTGGCCACTCGGGAGCAGCGGAGCAAGCGCTCCGTCCATATGCTGATCTCGCTGGCATTCGTTGCGCCCGACATCATAGAGGCCCTAATCGCCGGCCGGCTGCCGAGAGGTATCGGCATTACGCGCCTGGCCGACTTGCCTCCGAGTTGGGCCAAGCAGCGCAAGATGCTGGGCATCTCGAACCGGTCTCCGCGCGGTATCGAACTCGTCTCTGCATAATTCCACATCGATGGGAGAGCCCGCGCGTCACGCTTGGGTTTTCACGACGCAATTCGGCTGCCTACCAGGCACATGAGCACGAACCACGTCTCACCAGGATGACCTGAGACGGCGCCAACTACCCAGCACTCCAGTTCGAAACCGTCTCTCAGGATGATCGCATCGGACTCGAACCGCTCTCCAGAAGAGTACGAACCGGTCTCCGTCATCGCGCCGTCAAGAATTCGGGAAAAGTTTTGGTGAGGGCTGAGACAATGGCCGATTCTAGCCAATGATTCCGGGCATTATCTCTGCAGAGACTGCGCCGGTGATGCACACATCGAGCGCAAGTCGCGGAAAGTTCGATATTATTCGCTCTGTGTACGGATCAAAATATCGCAGTAATATCAAGCGCTTAACAGTGGTGGGCCCGGCAGGACTCGAACCTGCGACCTAACCGTTATGAGCGGTCAGCTCTAACCAACTGAGCTACAGGCCCCTCACCGGGGTATAACAGGGCCGGCGAAATCATCAATTGCCCAAGTTCCGCCTTGCCGCTTTCCTAGCATCGGCTTGACCTAGAAGGAGATTTCCATGCGCACCCGGTTCTGGATGGCTTTGGCGGCCGCCATGCTTGCCGCACCCCAAATGGCGGCGGCGCAAACCTCGCCGGCGCCCCGCATCATCACCATGGCAGGCCATGGCGAGGCCCGTGCCGTGCCCGACACCGCCATGGTCTCGGCGGGGGTTCATGCCCAGGCGCCCACCGCGGCGGCGGCGCTGGCCGCCAACACCGCGCGGATGGAAACCGTGATGGCGGCTCTCAGGAAGCAGGGCATACCGGACAAGGATATTCAGACCTCCAACTTCTCCATCTCGCCGCAATATGCCAACGGCAATGGCGAGGCGCCCCGCATCACCGGATACCAAGCCAACAACCAGGTCGAAGTGCGCCTGGAAGATGTGAAGAAGGTCGGCTCGGTTCTGGATGCGCTGGTCTCCGCCGGGGCCAATCAGATGAACGGACTCAGCTTTTCCATCCGCGATGACGCCGCCCTCCTGGCACAAGCCCGTTCCGCCGCGGTGGCGGAAGCGCGGCTGAAAGCCGAGACCTTCGCCAAAGCCGCGGGCGTCAGCCTGGGCGCGATTCTT
Source organism: uncultured Rhizobium sp. (assembly GCA_964461855.1). Lineage (GTDB taxonomy): Bacteria > Pseudomonadota > Alphaproteobacteria > Micropepsales > Micropepsaceae > Rhizomicrobium. The sequence goes on from CAYWWT010000160.1 coordinate 1,369, forward strand.
TCTATCGGGGAAGGCGGCAACGCAATGCCGCCCCGCCCAATGTATGCCGCACCGATGATGGTGCGCGACAAAGCGGTTCCGGTGGCCCTGGGCGAGCAGAGCGTCGATGCCGATATTTCCATCACCTGGGAGCTCAAGTGAATCCACTTCTGGAAGACTGGATCGGTCCCTTCGGCACGCCGCCGCTGGACCGCATTCAGCCGGCGCATTTCGCGGCCGCCTATGAACGCACACTTGCCGAACACAAAGCCGAAATCGCGGCCATCGCAGGCGACCGCGCGCCGCCCGACTTCGCCAATACCGTTATAGCGCTGGAGCGAAGCGGAAAGCTGCTGGCGCGGGTCGACGCGGTTTTCTCCGCCCTCGCCGGGTCGGCAACCAATGACGCGTTGCAGGCCATCGAACTGGAAATGGCGCCGATTCTTTCTGCCCATTGGAATGCGGTCTATCTCGACGCGGATCTTTTCAAACGGCTCGACGCGGTCTGGCAACAGCGCGATGGCCTCGGCCTCGATCCGCAATCCCTGCGCGTCCTGGAGCGCATTCATCTGGACTTCGTGCGGGCGGGCGCGCGCCTTTCGCCGGAACAGCGCGAGCGCATCGATGCCATCAATCAGCGCCTGGCCACGCTTTCCACCACCTTCTCGCAGAATGTGCTGGCGGATGAGGAAGATTACGTCGAACCTTTGAACGAAGATCAGGTCGCGGGCGTCCCGGCATCCTTGCGCGACGCCTTGGCATCGACCGCGCGCGAACGGGGCGTGGATGCGCCCTATGCCGTCACGCTGTCACGCTCCAGCATCGAACCCTTTCTGCAATCGGCCGGCGACCGGGCGCTCCGCGAGAAATTGTTCAAGGCCTGGGTCCGTCGCGGCGCCAATATCGGCAGTCATGACAACAGTGCCGTGATGGCCGAAACGCTGAAACTGCGCGCCGAAAAGGCGGCGCTGATGGGCTATGAAAGCTATGCCGCCTACAAACTGGCGGACAGCATGGCGGGTGCACCCGCCCGAGCCCGTGCGCTGCTGGACAAGGTCTGGGTGCCCGCCCTGAAACGCGCCGAGAAAGAACGCGAGGACCTTCAGGACCTGGTGGCGGAAGAAGGCGGCAATTTCAAATTGGCGCCGTGGGATTGGCGCTATTACGCCGAAAGGCTGCGCCAGCGCCGTTACGATTTCGACGAAGATGCGCTCAAGCCTTATCTGGTGCTCGACAATATCATCGCTGCGGCGTTCGACACCGCGACCCAGTTGTTCGGGATCACCTTCCATCCCCGCTCCGATGTCGCGGCCTATCACCCCGATGTGTGGGTGTGGGAGGTCCGGCGCGACGGACGCACCATCGGATTGTTCTATGGCGATTATTTCGCGCGCCCGGGCAAGCAGGGCGGCGCCTGGATGTCGTCGCTGCAAGATCAGCAAACACTCGACGGCGATGTCCTTCCGCTTATTCTCAACAATTGCAATTTCGTCAAAGCCGAACCGGCGCTGTTGTCGTTCGACGATGCGCGCACCGTCTTTCACGAATTCGGCCACGCGCTGCACGGCCTTCTGTCGAAGGTGCGCTATCCACGCCTGTCCGGTACCAATGTGGCGCGCGATTTCGTCGAGCTGCCGTCGCAGCTTTACGAGCATTGGCTGGAAGAACCCGAAGTGCTGTCGCGCTTTGCCCGTCATTGGCAGAGCGGCGAACCGATGCCGGCATCCTTGATGGAAAAGCTGGATGCGGCGCGCCATTTCAACCAGGGCTTCCAGACGGTGGAATTCCTGGCCTCCGCTTTTCTGGACATGGATTTTCACAGCCAGAAATTGGAGAATTACGATACAGCCGCCTTGGAAGCCGAGACCTTGGCTGGCCTGGGCATGCCGGATGCCATCGTTCCACGCCATTCTGCCCCGCATTTCGGGCATATCTTCTCGGGCGAAGGGTACAGCGCGGGCTATTATGCTTATTTATGGGCGGAAGTGCTGGATGCGGATGGGTTCAACGCTTTTACCGAAGTAAATAACATATTTTCTCCTGTAATTGCAAAGAAACTACATGATGATATTTATTCATCCGGTGGAACGCGCGATTACACAGAGGCCTATCGTAATTTCCGTGGCCGCGATCCGGAGATTGAAGCCCTGCTTAAAGGCCGGGGATTGGAGACAAACTGATGCGTAAACTGTCTGTCGTGCTTTTCGCCGCCGCCGCCCTCGCCGGAATTTCCGGACCGGCGATGGCCGACCCTGCGCCCAAAATGCCTTTCGCCACGATGGCCGAACTGCCGATCGTCGAGAAGCATGTCTATGACGAAGACGCCAACGCCGACAAAGTCGTCGACGACGCCCTGGCGCGCGCCAAGAAGAACAACAAGCTCCTGCTGATCGATCTGGGCGGCAATTGGTGCCCCGACTGCATCATCCTTCACAATCTGATGGAGGTGCCCGAGATGAAGAAATTCATCGACAGCCATTATGAAGTCGCGCTGGTCGATGTCGGCCGGTTCGACAAGAACGCCCAGATCGGCGCCCGCTACGGCTACAATACCAGGCTGAAGGGCGTGCCCACCGTGCTGGTGGTCGATCCCAAGACCAACAAGGTGATCAATGGCGAGCGTGTTTTCGCGCTCTCCACCGCGCGCAGCCAGACGCCCCAGGCGCTGGCCGATTACCTGGCGAACTGGACCAATCCCAACCCCCAGTAACGTCACAGCCAAGCCAAACAAAAAGCCGCGGGATCGCTCCCGCGGCTTTTTCATGTCGCGCGATTTGAAATCAGCGTTCCGCCAATTGCCGCGAAGCCATGCCCGGCTCCAGCACATGGTCCACCACATGCAGGACGCCGTTCTTGTCATAGACGTCATAGATCGCGATATCGGCCGTCGCGCCCTTTTCGTCCATCAGGATGACATTGGTCGGCCCATTCATCCGCGCCACCAGCACGCCACCTTCGACGGTGCGAAGCTTGGCCTGGCCGCCGCCCTCGCCGATCGCGCGCAGTAGCGCCTGACTGTCATAACGTCCCGGCACCACCAGATAACCCATCAGGCGCGCCAGCCGCGCTTTGTCCTGCTGCATCTCGCGTGCGGAAATGGAAGACAGCGCAGCGTTGGTCGGGGCGAAGACCGTGAACTGGCCATTGCCTTTCAGCGCGCTGTCGATGCCGGAATCCCGCATCGCCGTCGCCATCACCGTATGATCGGGCGAAGCGGACAGATTCTCCATCAGGCTGCGACCCGGCAGCATCGCCTGCCCCGCAATCATGGGGTTCGTCACCCCGCCATTGGCATCGACAATGGGCTTGGGCGAACCGATATGGCTCTGGCTGGAAACCGCACCCAGCGCGCCGCCGATCATCATCGCGGCGCCGCCGGCGAAAGCTGCAATCATCATGCGCTTCATGGGGATACCCCAATTCGACCCGCCTAGAAAACGGGTGAACCGGGTCGGCGTTCCGACATTCCAGCGAATTTTGCGTGAAGGCGGCTAGCTTTCCAGCGCTTCGCGCTTCATCTCCAGCGCCAACCAGAGTTCCTCATCGGCATCACGCATGCCCTGGACTTCCGTCAACCGCTGCGAAAGCTTGGTGAATTTGGCGGGATCGCGGGCATAAAGCCCGGGGTCGGAAAGTTCCGCCTGCAGATCCGCGATTTCCCGATTTTTCGCTTCGATCCGGCCCGGCAGGGTGTTGAGCGCATGTTGATCGGAAAAAGACAGCTTGGCAGCGGCGTCCCGCGGCGCCCTTGCGCGCGGTGCGGCTGTCTCTCTGCGCTCGGCTTTCGCGTCCGCCGATTTCTTGCTGACGCCTTGGCCACGCTGCGCCACCATGTCGGAATAGCCGCCGGCATAGGCCAGGAAACGGCCATCGCCTTCCGCCATCACGATGATGGTCGCAACCCGGTCGAGAAAATCGCGGTCATGGCTTACCGCCAGAACCGTGCCCGGATAATCGCCGACGGTTTCTTCCAGAAGATCCAACGTTTCCAGATCCAGATCGTTGGTGGGTTCGTCCAGCACCAGAAAATTGGACGGCATCGCGAACAGCTTGGCCAGAAGCAGGCGCGCCCGCTCGCCGCCTGAGAGAACCTTGACCGGCGTGCGCGCCTGGGCCGGGGTAAAAAGAAAATCCTGCATATAACTCATCACATGCCGCGGCTTGCCGCCGACGAAGACCGTGTCGCTGCCCCCGCCCGTCAGCGCATCGGCAAGATTGTCTTCCGGATGCAGCGCGGCGCGGTTCTGGTCGAGCTTGGCCATCTCCAGCCCGGTGCCGAGCTTGATATTGCCTGTGTCCGGCTGCATCTCGCCCGTGAGGAGCTTGATCAATGTGGTCTTGCCCGCGCCGTTGGGGCCGACAATACCGATCCGGTCGCCGCGATGGATGCGCAGATTGAAATCGCGGATGATGGCCGCCTCGCCAAAACTTTTGGCCACGCCCTTGGCTTCGATCACCTTGGTGCCGGAGGTGCCGCCTTCCATCGCTTCCATTTTGACGGTACCCAGGCTTTTCAATTCCTCACGCCGGCCTTTGCGCAAGGAATTGAGCCGCGCCAACCGGCCCTGGTTGCGCTTGCGCCGGGCGCTGCGGCCATGGGCGAGCCAGTCGAGCTCGTTGGCGATCTTGCGGTCGCGCTTGTGGCGCTCCAGTTCTTCCTGCTCCAGCACCGCATCGCGCCAATTTTCGAAAGCCGCGAAACCCTGGTCCAGCCGCTTGGTTTGGCCCCGATCCAGCCACACCACGGCGCGCGAGAGATTTTCCAGGAAGCGCCGGTCATGGCTGATCAGGACCAGTGCCGAACGCAGGGATTTCAATTCGCCTTCCAGCCATTCGATCGCGGGAAGATCGAGATGGTTGGTGGGTTCGTCGAGCAGGAGAATATCGGGCCGAGGCGCCAGCACTCGCGCCAACGCCGCGCGCCGCGCCTCACCGCCGGAAAGGTTCGCGG
>CAYWWT010000161.1:0-758 GCA_964461855.1 uncultured Rhizobium sp.
CGGAGCTATACCGGCATTACGGCATCGACGCGGATGGGATCGTGGCGGCCGTGGAAGCTGTTGCTCCAGGCCGCCCCGTCCGTCACATCCGTAGTCTCTAGAGCATTTTCGGGTTTTGGAAACCCGAAAATGCTCTAGTTGTTATGCTTATCGCGGTTCCGGACGGAAAACCGGTTCCACTTTTCCTGGAACCGCTCTAGCCCCGCGGGATCACCGGCCCTTCGCCCGGCGCAGCGGTTGCGGCTTCCGCGACCATGCGGTTGCCGGCGCGCCAGGCCAGGAGCGGAATGATCAGTGCAAAGATCAAGACCGCGCCCAAGGCATAGATCGCCGTGGAATATACGCCGGTGGTCTCATGGATGTAGGCCATCAGCAGCGGCGACGGGATTGCCGCGAAGCCCCATCCCAAGAGGATGAAACCATAAATGCCACCCACATATTTCGAGCCGAAGAAATCGGCCGTGAAGGACGGCATCACGCCAAAGCCGCCGCCATAGCAAAGCTCGATGGCGCAAACCACGACCGTGAAGATCACGACATCGTGAACCGTGGGCAGGTAGAAGAAGAGCGGAATCTGACAGGCGAAGATCAGGAAGTAAGCCTGCGAGCGGCCGATCTTGTCCGAAATCCAGGCCCAGACGATACGCCCGCCGCCGTTGAAGATGCCGATGATGCCCACGATGGTGGCAGCAACGGCGGCATCGACACCCAGCTGCTGCTGGGCGAGCGGCGATGCCTGGCTCACGATCATGATGCCG
>CAYWWT010000161.1:768-6271 GCA_964461855.1 uncultured Rhizobium sp.
CTGTGCCGTGGTAGTGGCGTTCAGCACACGCTGCAGGGTGTCCGCTGGTGCGGTAGCATCGCCCACAGCATCCAGAAGCGGCCGGTCGAAAGAGCTTCCTTGGGCGTGTAATGGACGGCGCTGGCGCTCTTGGAGACTTTGCCGGTCGGCACCCAACCTTCCGGAACCCAATTTTGCGGCGGATTGACGAAGAATTGCGAGCAGACGATCACGATGCCGCCATAGACCAGGCCGAAAGCAATCAAGGTCGTGGGCACACCGGACGAAATGATGAGCTTGGAAGCGATCGGGCCCATGATGAGCGCGGCGACGCCAAAGCCCATGACATTGACGCCGGTCATCAGGCCGCGCTTGTCCGGAAACCATTTGGTGATCATCGCCACCGGGCAGATATAGCCGAGGCCCATGCCCAGGCCGCTGAACAGGCCATAGCCGATATAAACGCCCGGCAGCCAATGGCTCTTGATCGAATAGGCCGCGATCACAAAGCCGAGGCCGTAGATGAACCCGGCGAAAGTGGTGACGATGCGCGGACCAACCTTATCCTGCCACCAGCCGCCGATCACGGTGCCGATGCCCAGGCACGCCATCGCCATGTTGAAGGTGAGCGTCACCTGGATCTGTGTCCAGCCTTCGCTCGCCATCAAAGGCTTGACGAAGACGCTCCAGGCATAGACCGAGCCAAGACACATCTGCACCAGCAGCGCGGCAGACGCGATGAGCCATCGGTTCCTTAAAGCTTCACCACTCATAAATTATTACTCCCTGGGATCGTTCTTGTTGGCGCGTTGGCGCTTTTTGAAGAGATAGACAGGCACGATGCAAAGTGATCCCAGAAGGGTCCACACCATCTGATACCAATAGAAGAAGGGAATGCCGAACAGTTCGGGCGTGGTGCGGTTGAAAAACGGCACCCAGAGGAGCGCCACGAATGGCACCGCAATCCAGAGATAAACCGGATGAAAATTCCGCCCCATAGCTTCCCTTAGGACAACAAAACGCCGCCGGTTATGCGGCGGCGCTTGTGAACCTAACGTAATAATCATCACGTCCGCAATCGCGGATCATGCGACGTTTCCGCTACGGAAATCTCTAGAGATAATCCTCCGCCACCGTTTCGTCGCGCATCGGTGCATTCGATATCGTGCGGACGAGGAAGCTGACGACATAGGCGATGACGATATTGAGCAGCAGCGCAATAATCGCGGCGTAGCAGGGGATCGTGTAACCGAACAGGTCCAGCGAATAGACGGCCCCCTTGAACTGCAAGGAGATTGCCATCCAGGTGCCGGCCACCATGCCAGCCAGCCAGCCCAGCAGCAGACCCGGAGCGTTCAACTGACGCGGCGTATAGAGCGCCAGCATCACCGAAGGCAGCGTCTGGCAGATCCAGATGCCGCCGAGAAGCTGGAGGTTGATCGCGTAAGAGCTTTGCAGCGCCACGACGAAGACCAACGCAGCCAGCTTGGTCGCCAGCGACATGATCTTGGCGACCTTGGATTCGGTGGCGGGCGTGCAATCGGGCGCGATGAACTCCTTATAGATATTGCGGGTGAAGAGATTGCCGCAGGAGATCGACATGATCGCTGCGGGCACGAGCGCGCCTATCCCGATGGCGGCGAAGGCGAGCCCCGCGAACCATGGCGAGAAGGAATGGAGGAACAGGGCCGGAATAGCGAAATTGTTGCCGAAGATCCGATACCCTTCCGCATATTCCGGCATCCCCTTGACGCCCACCGCCACCGCCATCACGCCCAGAAGCGCGATGAGAGCCAGCGCGAAGGTGAAGCTGGGAAGCAGGAAAGCGTTGCGCTTGAGTACGGTGCGGCTCGATGACGAGAACACGCCGGTGATCGAGTGCGGATAAAGCCATAGCGCCAGAGCCGACCCCAACGCCAGCGAAGCGAATGAGAATTGCGGTCCCGGATTGTTTGCCGTCCCGTGATCCAGAAGCAGCGTGGCCGGGTTCGCGGCGGCAAAGATCTTGCCATAGCCGCCCAACTCGATGGGGATCACGACGACTGCCGCCAGCACCGCGACATAGACCAGGACGCCCTTGACCACCGAGATCATGGCGGTGCCGTGCAGGCCGCTGTGATAGGTGTAGATCGCCAGCACCAGGAAGGCGACCAGCAGCGGAAGATCGTGGAAGGCGCCGATCACGGGAAGATTGAGCGTGAAATTGAGCCCGATGCCCGCGAACACGATCTGCATGCCCATCAACTGGAGCGCGATATAGGGAATGGTGGCGACGATACCGGTCGCGGCGACCGCAAGGGCGAGCCCCCGGCTGCCGAAGCGCCCGCGCACAAAGTCTGCAGCCGTGACATAACCGTGTTTGTTCGCCACCGACCAAAGGCGGGGCATCACCACGAACAGCACCGGATACATCAGGATGGTGAAAGGCACCGCAAAAAAGCCCGTCGCGCCCGCGCCCGCGACCAGAGCAGGAACAGCCACGAAGGTGTAGGCGGTGTAGATGTCGCCACCCAGAAGAAACCAGGCGATCAAAGTGCCGAAACTACGCCCGCCCAGGCCCCATTGCCCGAGGTCGCTGAGGTTCACGGCCTTCATCTTGGCCGCGTAGAAGCCAAGGCCTGCGGTGGCGAAAAAGAGAACAAGGAAAACAGTCAGGGCGACGGGATTGGCGCTCATTTGCCCTTCCTCTCTTCATACAGATAGACAGGAATGGTGCAGGCCGTTCCCAGGAAGGTCCACAGCGTCTGATACCAGTAGAAGAAGGGGATGCCGAAGAGTTCGGGTGTGATCCGATTGTAGAGTGGCACCCACAACAGCGCCACGAAGGGGATCACTAGGAACAGATAGACCGGATGGAATTTCCAGCGCTTCGGATGATCGCTCACGTTTCCCCCTTACTCGGCTCAGTAAGCTCGCCGTCCCTGCGGCGCCACTACATTACCTTAGGTAAGAAATAAGAGAGCCGCAACCGCGGAAAGAAAAAGGGGGCAAAATTGCCCCCTTTCCTTCTCATATCCGAATGCAGCGATTCTATTTTTTGGCGTAGCGAACGATATTCCTCTGGCCGACCTGAGCACTGTACACATTGCCCTTGCTGTCGGCCCAGATCCCCTCGCCGCCGCTGGTGGCGCCGGCATCAGGATTGGGATCGGTGTCGGGAATGAAGGCCGTAACAATGCCGTCTTTCACGCTGCCGATGCGGATGCCGCGCTTCCAGCCGGGATGATAACCATAGCCCATCGGCGACCGTGATTCGGAATCGGTCGAATACAGGATGTCGTTCTTGTCGATATAGATCCCGCTCGGCCGGCCGAACTGGGTGTAGATCTTCAAGAGCTTGCCATCCTGCGTGAAGGCCTGGATGCGGTTGTTCCAGCGGTCGCCGACATAGAGATTGCCCTTGGAATCCATCGCCAACGTGTGCGGCACGTCGAACTGGCCGCCACCGATTCCATGTTCGCCCCACTGTTTGATGAAGTTGCCCTTGGAATCGAACTTCATCACCCGCGCATTGTGGCCGGGACCGGCCTCATGCCCATCGGCGATGAAGATATTGCCGTTTGGAGCCACCAGAACCGAATTGGGCTCATTGAAGGTCTTGGCGTCGTTTCCGGATGCGCCCGGCGTGCCCATGGTCCGCAGGAGCTTGCCGCTGGTATCGAATTCCAGAACGACATTGCCCTTCTTGGCGGCGGCATCGACATGGCCGTCCGCTATCCACAGATGGTCGTTCTTGTCGATGAAGAGCGAGTGCGGAAACAGGATCATGCCCGCGCCGAAGGACTTGACGTAGTTGCCCTTGGCGTCGAACTCGACCACCGGGTTGATCGGGCTGCCGGCGCAATTATTCGCGCCGCAGCGTTCCGCGACCCAGATATGCCCCTTGCTGTCGACCGCCACGCTGGACGAGGAACCGAATTTGCGGCCGTCCGGCAGCTTGAAGAAATGCTCATCCGCGACATACGGATTGGGCTGCATGTTCGGCGCGTTGCGCGGATCATTTGCCGTTGCCGACAAAACGCCCGATGCCTGGTTCGCAGCATCCAGCGCCTTCAGATCGGCAGGCGGAAACATCGGCGGACGCGCAGGACGCGCCTGTCCGCCTGCCGCCGGCATCGCGCCGGTGGCCTGAGCGGTTTGCGCCGGGGCGGAAGCAGCCGGTGCCGCGGCCGCATGACCCTCCTGAGGCGGCGGCACGAAGGCGATTGCATTCAGAAACGGCGTGCGCCGGTCCAGTTCCTTTTGTCCGGCCTTGTAGCCATTGGATTTGAGCAGGAAGGAGAGAATGTCCGCATACTGATCACGGCTCAGCTTGCCGGGATTGTCCTGCGGCATCGTGGTGCGGATGCGTTCGAACAGATCACCGACGGTCAGTCCAGCCCAGTTGGAGATGAACTCGCCCCCAACAAGGGCCGGCGCCTCACCGTTTCCGGTGAGGCCCGAGCCATGACAGGCGGCGCAATGCTGAGAGTATTGCACGTTACCCCGCCCCGCCTGGGCGTCAGTGTAGACCCCATCCAGAACCGAACTGGTGGTCTGTGCCCAGGCCGAACCGCCGAGAGCGGCCGACGCTGCCAGGACGCCGGCAAGCACAACAAGTCTGCTACGCATGTTCATTCCCGTATCAGGTCCTTATTGATTGTCCGGCAGCGTGTAGGCGACATATTCGCCGGAATAGTTGCCGCCCGAGATCGCCACAATGATGTACTGCTTGCCGTTGACCATGTAGGTCATCGGCGAGCCCGACTGCGGCGCAGGCATCAAGACGTTGCCCACTTCCTTGCCGGTCGCCTGATCATAAGCGCGGAGCATGGCGCCACGCGGATGTTCAGGGGTCGTGGTGAGCTGAGGATCGCCCGCAACCACCAAACTCTTGGTCAGCATATTGCCGATGCTGAGGCTGGCCTGGCCTGTGCGGGGAATGTTGATCCCTTTCAAAGCCGGATGGTTGCGGATCGCGTCCGGGGTGTCGCCATGCGGCGTCTGCCAGACGATTTCACCCTTATCCAGATTGATGGCGCTGATGGTGCCATAGGGCGGCCGCATCAGCGGCAGACCTTGCACGGCGGCGCGCACCGCGTTTCTCCTGGCCGGCGGCGGCGTCGTCGGCCGCTTCGGTGCGGGCGAAGCGTCGGCGCCTTCGTTGGTGCCGGCAGCGTCGACCATCACCACAGGCACGCCCGCTTGACCAACAACATAAGGCAGGTCGGTGAAGCCCGGCGGGGGCGGCACCAGTCCCGTCAGATTCTGGCAGCCGTCGCAGCCATAGGTGAAGACGGTGTGCGTTTCGGGGTTGAAAGAGCCGCCGGGCCAGTTGGTGCCACCCGAAGCCGTGCCCGGAAGGAAGGTTCCGAGCTGGTCAGGGGTAGACAATACCGGCGGGGTGTAGATCGGGCCAAGCTTGAACTTCTTCACCAACTCCACCGCCTCGGCGTGGAGCGCCGGGGTGAAATCGATCAACTCGTCAACCGAGGTGCCCGTGCGGGTATAAGGCTTGGGCTTGGACGGAATGGGCTGGGTCGGC
>CAYWWT010000162.1:0-6254 GCA_964461855.1 uncultured Rhizobium sp.
GAATCGAAGTGCAGAGATTGGTCTTGTGCGAGGTGCAGCTTTTGCACTGACGGCATTCGGGCGTGTAGAGCGGGATGACGTGGTCGCCAGGCGCAACGCTGGTGACGCCCGCGCCGACTTCGCGCACGATGCCGGCGCCTTCATGACCCAGAATGGCGGGGAACAAGCCTTCCGGATCGGCGCCGGAGCGGGTGAACTCGTCGGTGTGGCAGACGCCGGTGGCCTTGATCTCCACCAGCACTTCGCCAGCCTTGGGGCCTTCCAGATCGACGTCCTCGATCACCAGAGGCTTTCCGGGACCGTAAGCGACAGCGGCGCGCGTCTTCATGAAAATCTCCGTTCGGGAAATACACCGGCTTTCTTCCCCCGCAGGATGAAGCCCTTGGCGGGGGGAAGATGTCTTTCGAGGGTTCATCCCGAGAAAGACAGATGGGGGGTACATAAAACCATCAATCCTTGCAAAGCGTTAGATTGAGGCTAGGCTGGATTCGGGGTAAAGATTTGTCGAAGCCCGGACCGGTCCCATGCGTCTGAAAACCGCTACGATGTTGGCGAGCATTTGGCTTGCTGGATCCGGCATGGCCTTCGGCCAGACGGTGAACAGCGGCACCGAAGTCACCGTCAATCCCATCCTGGGCGGGCGCGGCGGCATCGTGCTCTATCCCGGCAGTGATTACATGCGCACCGTTCCGCCGGCATTGATGCCGGGCGAAACCGCCAGGGATCTTGGGCCCATCCAGCTTCATATGCCCGCCAAGCGCCGGGTGACTGTGCGCCGGGCTCCGGCCGCCGCCGAACCCGCCCGCACCGCAGAGGCCGCCCCAGCGGAGCCGGCACCCGCGAAACCGAAACCGACACCTAAGGCCGCTCCCAAACAGACAGTGGCGAAAGCCAGCCCGCCGCCCAAGCCGCCTGCCGCAGCGCCCGCTGCCCCCGGCTATAATCCCTACGATTTCGGTGCCGCGGGCGCCGCGGGCCTCGATCTTGGCGGTTCCGGGCCGCAGCCGGCCGCGGCGCCGCCGCCGCGCATCGCCAGCGCCAATCCGCCGCCCGCCAACGTCACCAAAGCGCCGGACGCTGAAGGGCAAACGCCCGGGCTCTCCAAGCGCAGTGTCATCCTGTTCGCGCCCCAGGCCGCCGATCCTGCCGAAGCCGCGCTGGGCGCGATCAAATTCCTGGCCGGCGATCTGAACCACGCCATGACCAGCGCCTCGTCCCGGGTCCAGCTTCTGGCCTATGGCGGCAACCGGGGCGACAAGGGTTCGGATGCAAGACGCCTGTCGCTGAAGCGGGCTTTGGCGATCCGCCAGGCCCTGATCGATGACGGCGTTTCCGCCGATCGCATTGACGTCCGCGCCATGGGCGGGGTGGACGATAAAGGGCCTGCGGATCGCGTGGACGTGTTCGTGAAATCCTAGATTTCACTGGGTCGCGCGGCCCGGGCGCGAATGCGCCCGATCAATTAAGGGCGCCTCCGGCGCCACTCGGAAAACCGCTCCGCGCCCTTACAGGCGCTCCGCACCTTTCCTGGCCGTCGCTCCCAAGGATCACATCATTTTCACGTCTTTGGCTTCGGGGCCGAACTTCATGCAGAGCGCGATCACGACACACGCCAGAATCGCCACCGACGCCAGCGCCATGCCGTAATTGCCGCCGCTGCGTTCGGCCACCGTGGTCTGGAGCACGGCGTTCACCGATGCGATGAGATTGCCCAACTGGTAGACCGTGCCGGGGAAGGTCCCGCGCGCGTCGGCGGGCGACAATTCGTTCAGATGCGCCGGAACCACGCCCCAGGCGCCTTGCACCAGGAACTGCATCGCCATCGCGCCAAGCCCCAGAAGCACAGCGGTCGGGGCGAAAGCCCAGAGGAAAGCCACCGGAATGGCGAGCAGCGCCGCGGTCATGGCGGCGCGCCTGCGGCCCAGGCGCTGGCTCCAGATCCCGAAGGTCAGCCCGCCGACAATGGCCGCGATGTTGTAGAGCACCGCGATCAACGAAACCGTGCCTTTGCCGAAGCCATGCTGCTTCTGCAGGAAAGTGGGATAGATGTCCTGGGTACCGTGGCTGAAGAAATTGAAGGCGGTCATCATGACAACCGCGAACAACATCAACCGCCAATGCTTGCGCACGAAGGGCGAAGCAAAATACGTGACCGCCGCCCCCACCGGCAGGATCAGCGCGACGCCATACCAGCCGAAGCTGGGATAGAGCAGCCGGGACGCGACGAGATACGTGAGAAATCCTGCAATCAGGATGCCTGCCACTTGCGTCGCCAGCATGGGCATGGTGATGCGCGACGCCCGCACGCGATCATGCGCGGGCGATTCCGCGACGGTCATCCAGATGTAACCGATCAGGAACGCCGCCGGCACCAGCCCCACGATGAAGAGGCCGCGCCAGCCCAGCGCGGAATAGAGCAGATAGAAGATGATGGAGGCGAAGAGATAGCCGGTGGCATAGCCCGATTGCAGCAGCCCCGAGACGAAGCCGCGCTTTTCGCTGTGCACGGTCTCGAAGGCCATGGACGCGCCGATGCCCCAGATCCCGCCCATCGCCACGCCGAACAGCGAACGGATGACGTAGAAAGCCATCAGGCTGGGCGCGAACGCCGTGAGAAAGCCGAACAGCGAATAGAAGGCGATGTTGATCATCAGCACGGGCTTGCGTCCGAAACGATCCGCGAGCCGTCCGAAGATGAAGGCGCCCAGGGGCCGGAACGCCAGGGTCAGGGTCAGCGCCCAGGCCACGCCCGAGATCGGGACCTTGAAACTGTCGGCCACGTCGGCCAGCACAAAGACCAGGACAAAGAAATCGAAGGCATCCAGCGACCAGGCCAGAAAGGCTGCGATCACCGCGTGCCGCTCGCGCGGTGTCCAGCCCGTCAGAATCGCCATGCAGCCTCTCCCCTTTGGTTCAGCATTTCAGGTGGCGGGCGGCTTGGAAACCCCGGAAATGGCCGGCCGGAACCGCCAGGGATTTGCGATCTCGCCGGGAGAGGCTAGAAAGCCCTTGAAATACTTTGCGGATTTGCGATGCGCGCCCTCCTGCTCACCCTGTCTTTGCTGCTTCTGTGCCGGCCGGCCCTGGCGGACGGGATCGAAAGCGCGGGTACCGGCGTCGCGATCGCACTGCCCCTGATCGCAGGCGGCATCAGCCTCTACAAGGACGACCGCACCGGTCTTGCCCAGCTCACCGTCGATACGGTCGCCACGGTGGGCACGGCCTATGCGCTCAAGCAGTTCGTGCGCGAGCAGCGGCCCGACAAAAGCGACTTCGAATCCTTTCCGTCCGATACCTCGGCCCTGGCTTTCGCGCCGGCGCAATATCTCTGGGATCGTTATGGCTGGCAGTACGGCCTGCCCGCCTATGCCGCCGCCGGTTTTGTCGGTTACAGCCGCATCGACGCCAAGAAGCATCATTGGTACGACGTCGCCGCCAGCGCCGGTTTCGCCTTCACCTTCTCGAAGCTCTTCACCACCCGCTATCGCGCGCCGGGCCTGCGCTATGGCGCATCCGTCGCACCGGACGGCGGCTATATCCGTCTGGCTTACGATTTCTAGACGCGCACCGAAGCCGGGCTGACATCGCTGAACTTGTCCACCGTGCGCAGCGGCGGAAACAATTTGGCCCAGATCGCCACCACCAGAAGCGTGCCCACCCCGCCCAGAACCACCGCCGGAACGGTGCCGAGCAAGGCCGCGGTGGTGCCGGATTCGAATTCGCCCAATTCGTTGGAGGCGCCGACGAACAGCATATTGACAGACGAAACGCGGCCGCGCATCGCATCCGGGGTGGCAAGCTGAATCAGAGACGAGCGGATATTGACGCTCACCATGTCGCTGGCACCCAGAAAGAACAGCGCCGCCAGCGACAAGGGAAATGAGGTCGAAAGACCGAAGACGATGGTGGAAAGGCCGAACACCGCCACCGCCGCGAACATGGTGGCGCCCACGCGCCGCTCGATCTGGTAGCGGGTGAGCGTAAAAGCCACCACAAAAGCACCCGCCGCGGGCGCGCTGCGCAGAAAGCCCAGGCCGATCGGCCCCGCATGCAGAATGTCGCGTGCATAGACCGGCAGAAGCGCGGTGGCGCCGCCCAGAAGCACCGCGAACAAATCCAGCGAGATCGCGCCCAGCACCACCGGCCGCGTGCGCACAAAGCGCACGCCTTCGGCGACACGTTCGAAACGGGTGGCCAGCGTGGGTTCGGGCACATGCCGGCGCCCGCCCAGCCGCGCCACGATGAGGGCGGCGCCGGCAAAACCCAGGATGCAAAGCCCATAAACCGCTTCCGGTCCCAGCGCATAGAGAAAGCCCCCCAGCGCGGGGCCCGCGATCACCGCCGCGGTGAAGGCCGATGAGTTGATGGAAATGGCGCGCGGCAATTTTTCCTGTTCGACCAGGAAGGGCAACAATGACTGGCCGGAAGGACCCGAAAAGCCCCGCGCCGCGCCGAACAGGATCAGCACGGCATAGAAGGGCCAAGGCGTATGCGGCACCGTCAAGGTGAGGAATAGAAATAGCCCCGAGCAGATGGCCTGCAGGGCCGCGGCAAAGCCATAGACGCGCCGCTGGTTGAAGCGGTCCGCCATGTCGCCCGCAGGCAAGGTGCAAAGGAACATCGGCACGAACTGGCAGAGCCCGACCAAACCCAGTGCGAGCGGCGTGCGCACCATGTCGTAAATCTGCCAGCCGATGGCGACCGACTGGATCTGCATGGCGCAATTGGCAATGAAGCGCGACGCCACAAAGAAAGACAGGTCACGGGGGCGGTAGAGGATGGAGGCAATGTCGCTCACGGCCGCGCCGATTTGCCTCAACCACGTCCACAACACAAGATTGGGCGAAGCAAATACAGGCTTTCTTCCCCTGCAGGGCGAAGTCCTGGGCGGGGGAAGATGTGCGCTAGCGGGCTTGCCCGCGTGGCGCACAGATGGGGGTTATTTAGAATCCCTATTCTGCAGGTGCAAAATCTGGCTCTGCTCGCCGGCATGAAGCGTGAAACTCACCCGGGAGAAGGACGGCTTGCTCAGGAACGGCTCGGCATCCCGTGAAAAGCCGTAAGGCTCAAGCGGCAGGCCCAACCAACTCGTGTCCATCTTGTCGTTGCCATTGACGTCCTGATAGGCCTCGATCGCGTAGGTGCCCGGCCGCACATTGCGCAGGACAATCACGGTTTCCCCCTCGACCGCGGGCACATCGGCGAAGGCGATAGGCTTGGACTTGTCGTCCGGATAGCTGGCTTCGTCGTAAAGCCCCAGCCGGACCAGCCCACCCGGACCGACATTGCGAACATGAATGGTGAGGTTCGCGGACCCCGGCCGAGCGGCCTGCCCCCAGGCAGCCAGAGAAAAAGACAGAAGCCCCGCCAGCAGCAATCCGCCAAACGCCCGTCGTCCGACGACGTCCATCACAGGATGTCCCGCTCGTGCCCCCGCAAGATTGGTATCGAACTGCTTCACGCGCTGCAAATCATCCAGACAAAACGCCACCGGATCGCATTCCGCGGTCCGATGGCGCTGGATATAGATATGAAACCCGCCTTTGAAAGGCGGGAACCAAGGCGATTTTACGTCAGCTTCGGTTCCAGCTTCTTGCAGGCATCGATCAGGCCCTTCACAGCGTCGGCGGACTTGATCAGGGCGGCCTTTTCCTCGGCCGTCAGTTCCAGTTCCACCACGCGCTCCACGCCCTTCTCGCCGATCACGACGGGAAGACCGACATAGAGATCCTTGATGCCATAGGCGCCGTCGACATAGGTGGCGCAAGGCAGGATGCGCTTCTGGTCCTTGAGATAGCTTTCCGCCATCGCGATACCGGCGGTGGCGGGCGCGTAATAGGCCGAACCGGTCTTGAGCAGGCCGACGATCTCGGCGCCGCCATCACGGGTGCGCTGAACGATCTGGTCCAGGCGCTCCTGCTTGATCCAGCCCATCTTGACCAGTTCGGGCAGCGAGATGCCCGCCACGGTCGAGAAGCGCGGCATCGGCACCATGGTGTCGCCATGGCCGCCCAGCACGAAGGCGGACACATCTTCCACCGACACGTTCAACTCGTCGGCCAGGAAATGACGGAAGCGCGCGCTGTCCAGCACGCCGGCCATGCCGACGATCTTGTTGTGGGGCACGCCGGAGAATTGGCGCAGCGCCCAGACCATCGCGTCCAGCGGATTGGTGATGCAGATGATGAAGGCGTCGGGCGCATTGGCCTTGATGCCCTCGCCCACCGCCGCCATGACTTTCAGGTTGATGCCGA
>CAYWWT010000163.1:0-6245 GCA_964461855.1 uncultured Rhizobium sp.
GGTCGCGTCGCGGGGCGACAGGCCTTCCTCGCGCATGATGCGCTCGACATTCTCGACAACCACGATGGCGTCGTCGACCAGAAGGCCGATGACCAGCACCAGGGCGAACAAAGTCAGGGTATTGATCGAATAGCCCACCGCCGCCAGCACGCCGAAAGTGCCCAGGAGCACGACCGGCACCGCGACCGCCGGCACCAGCGTGGTGCGCCAATTCTGCAGGAAGACGTACATGACCAGAACAACCAGCAGGATCGCTTCGATCAGGGTCTTGACCACGTCCTTGATGGACAGGCGGATGAATTCGGTGTTGTCGACCGGAAAGATCAACTTCATGCCCGGCGGAAAGGTCGGTTCCATCGCCAGCGCGCGCTGCTTCACCGCATCCACCAGCTTCAGCGCATTGGCGCCGGGCGCGGGCATGATGGCGAAACCGGCGGCGGGATAGCCGTTCATTTCGCTGATCACCGCGTAATTGTCGCCGCCCAGCTCGACGCGGGCGACGTCCGACAGATGAACCACAGCGCCATCGGGCGTGGTCTTGAGGATGATGTTGCGGAATTGTTCGGGGGTCTGGAGTTGGGACTGGGCCGTGACGGTGGCGTTCATCGCCTGCCCGGGGACCGCGGGCTGGCCGCCGATCGAACCGGCGGAGACCTGAACGTTCTGGGCCTGTACGGCGGCGCGGATGTCCGACGGCTGCAGGCCGAAATTGTGCAGCTTGTAGGGGTCGAGCCAGATGCGCATCGCATATTGGGCGCCGAAGCTCTGGATGTTGCCCACGCCGGTGACGCGGCTGAGCTGGTCCTGCATGCGCGAGGCCATGAAGTTCGAAACGTCGAGCGTGGTGTAGCGGCCGCTATCGTCATACATGGCCACGACCAGGAGGAAGTTGGTCTGCGCCTTGGCGACCGTCACGCCCAGCTGTTGCACCTGGCTGGGCAGCTGCGCCACGGCCTGCTGCACTTTGTTCTGGACCTGCACCTGGGCGATGTCGGCATTGGTGCCGGGTGCGAAGGTGGCGGTGATGACGACCGAACCATCCGAATTGGACGAAGACGAGAAGTAGAGAAGATTATCGAGACCGGTCAGCTGCTGTTCGATCACCTGGGTGACCGAATTCTGTACCGTCGAGGCGTCGGCGCCCGGATACATGGCGTTCACCGCCACCGCCGGAGGCGCGATGGTGGGATATTGCTCGATCGGCAGGCTGAAGGCGGCGATAGCGCCCGCCAGCATGATGACGATGGCAATGACCCAGGCGAAGACCGGGCGGTCGATAAAGAAGCGCGACAGCGACATAAGCGCTCCTTACTTGTTGGGGACCGATTGCAGCGCGGGCGCGCCACCCGGTGCGGGCGCCGCCTGCGCCGGCATCGGGTTGACCTTCATGTCGGGGCGGATGCCCTGCAGGCCCTGCACGATGACTTTGTCACCGGCCTTCAGGCCGTCCACGACCTGCCAGTTGCCGTCCACGGCGCGCGCGGTCTTGATCGGGCGCAAGCGCGCCATGTTCTCGCCGTCCACCACCAGAACGGTGGGTTCGCCCTTGGGCGTGCGGCCGACCGCGAGCTGCGGCACCAGGATGCCGTGCGGGTCGGTGCCCTGGTTGACCGTGGCGCGGACATACAGACCGGGCAGAAGGAAATTGTTGGGGTTGGGGAACAGCGCGCGCAGGCGCACGGTGCCTGTGGTGGGGTCGACCGTGACATCGGTGAATTGCAGCTTGCCCTTGATCGGGTAAATGCTGCCATCGTCGAGCGTGAGCGTGACTTCAGCCGTCAGCGGTCCGCCGCGATTGATCTGGCCGGTCTGCGCCGCACGCTCCAGCGCCAGCAACTCCGACGAGGATTGGTCGATATCGACATAGATCGGGTCCAAGGTCGAAACGGTGGCAAGCGAGGTCGCCTGATTGGCGGTGACCAGCGCGCCTTCCGTCACGCTCGAGGCGCCGATGCGCCCGGTGATCGGCGATACGATATGCGTATAGGCGAGGTTGATGCGCGCGGATTCCAGATTGGCACGCGCCTGCTGATAGGCGGCCTGGGCATTGTCATTGTCCTGGGGCGCGATGGCGGCGGACTTCAGCAGCTCGGCGAAGCGGGTGGCTTTGGTCTTGGCGGCGGTCAAAGTCGCGGCCGCGCTATCATAGGCGGCCTGATAAGGCGCGGCGTCGATTTGATAAAGCGGCTGGCCGACTTTCACCAAGCTGCCCTCGGTGAAGAGGCGCGCCTTGATGATGCCAGACACTTGCGGGCGGATTTCGGACACCGCCGTCGGGTTGGTGCGGCCAGGAAGCTCTGTGGTGAGCTGGACAGGCTGCTCCTTGACGACGATGAACCCCGCCATTGGGGTCATCTGCTGTTGCTGCTGCGGGGGGCTGCAGGCCGCAAGAATGGCTGCGAGCGCCACCATGACCGAAAAATTGCGTACCATGAATTCCCCTCAAAATTCCGGCGATGCCGGCCCCGATTTGCGCGCCCTCCTACCAGAAGCCGCGCCGAACCCCAACCTGCCGCACGTACAAATCCCGCCTGCGCGGCCGCCTTTACGGATGATTTACATAGGAGGGAGGCCGGGGATTGTAAGGGGTGCCCCGCAAAAGACCGGCGCCTTTACAGATGTTTTACATAGGCGCCGCAGGGGAAGCGGCCAGAGTCGGATCCAGCCAGAATTGGGAAACCGCCTTTTCGAGCATCGTCGCGCTCTCGATGCGGCAGAGTGTTGCTTTGGCCTCACGCCGTGTTGCAGCTGTGCCGAGGGGGCCGTTTTCCACATACCAGCCCAGGTGTTTTCGGAAGACCCGGAGCCCGAGCGCGTCTCCGTAAAATTTCAAGGAAGCCGCCATATGCTCCAGCAGGATCGCGAGGCGGGTTCGCGCGTCCGGTTCCGCCATCGCGGTATTCTGCATCAGCGCGGCGTCCAGACTGGATGCAACCCAAGGTCGCCCGTAACTGCCGCGTCCGATCATGATCGCGTCGGCTCCTGATTGCAGGAGCGCGGCGCGCGCGGTGTCGAGATCGACGATATCGCCATTGACGATGACGGGAATTTTCACCGCCTGCTTGACCGCGGCGACGGCGCGCCAGTCGGCTTTGCCCTTGTAGAATTGCTGCCGCGTGCGGCCATGCACGGTGATGGCCTTGACGCCCAGTTGTTCGGCGCGCGCGGCGATCTCGGGTGCGTTCTTCCAATGCTCGTCCCAGCCCAGGCGCATTTTCAAAGTGACGGGTCGGCTGGTACCTTCCACCGCGGCGCCGATCAGCCGCGACGCCAGTTCCTCGTCGCGCATCAAGGCCGATCCGGACAGCGCACCGGTCACTTCCTTGGCGGGGCAACCCATATTGAAGTCGATGATGTGGGCGCCGGCTTGCTCCGCCAATCTTGCGCCCTTGGAAATCCATTCCGCCTCGCGGCCGACAAGCTGGATCACCATCAGGGGAAGGCCGTCGCCAATGGCCGCACGGCGCACCACGTCGGCACGCCCGCGCGCGAAGCTGTCACACGCCACCATCTCGGTCGCGACGTAAGGCGCGCCCTGCCGCGACGCGGCCTGGCGAAACGGCAAGTCCGAGACGCCGGTCATGGGTGCAATCAGCACCCGGCCGGGTATGGTCACATCGCCGATCCGAAGGCTTTCCATGGCGGGGAATTAGCCATTTTCCCCACATTTTTCCAATAGTTAAGGCTTTGGCGGCAAAATCCGGCCCATGATCCCCATCCGGCTCAACCGCTTGATGTCCCGTCTGATGCCGGTGCGCCCGGCGCGCCTGGATGGCGCGCGGCCTATCGCCAGCATCACTTTCGACGATTTTCCGAAATCCGCCTGGACCGTCGGCGGCCCCATTCTGGAACGTCACAAGGTGCGCGCCACTTTTTATACGTCGGGCCGGTTCTGCGGCCGGGTGGAAGAAGGGCGGGTTTTCTACGACGCGGATGATCTTTCGGCGCTGGCCGCCGCCGGGCACGAAATCGCCTGTCACGGGTATGCGCATGAGCCCACGCCTGAGCTCCCGGCAGCGCTGCTCGAACAGGATTGGGCGCGCAATGCCGAATTCCTGCGGCCCTTCCTCAAGGGCGGCGTGGCAGAGAGTTATGCTTTCCCCTACGGCCTGGCGTCGCCGCGCACCAAGCGCTTCTATGCTCAGCGTTTCACCAATATACGTGGCGTGCATCCCAGGCTGAATCAGGGTCGGGCCGATCTGGCCTTGCTCAACGCCATTTCGATGGAAAAGCGCTGCTGGGACAGCAAGGCCATCGCCCGCGCCATCCTCCGCGCCCGTCATGACCGAGCCTGGATCGTGTTCTATACCCATGGAGTCAGTGCCGCGCCGGGACCTTACGACTCCACGCCCGCCATGGTGTCGGAAGTTCTGGAGCGGCTCGCGGAAGCGCGTATTGAGGTTCTGCCCATGCGCGAAGCGGTGAAAGCCGCTGTTGGAGGAAGGGCATGACCCATCTTATCGCCACCGCGAATACGTCACGCACCTGGACTTTTTTTGAAGGCGACTGGCACGAAGGCAATGTCGCGATCATGGGGCCGCGCACACAGGCCGCCTGGCTTGCGTCGGTCGTGTTCGATGGCGGCCGGGCCTTTGAAGGCGTGATTCCCGATCTCGACCTGCATTGCGCGCGGGTCAATCACTCGGCTCGCGCCTTCAAATTGAAGCCGGTCGTGAGCGACGACGAGTGGCTAGGCCTGGCCCGTGACGGCATCCGGAAATTCGACGGCAAGACCGCGCTCTATGTGCGGCCCATGTATTGGGCCGATGCCGGCGTCGGCGGCGGCGTCAAATTCGATCCCGAGAGTACGCGCTGGTGCCTGTGCATCTATGAAGCGCCGATGCCGGAGCCCCAAGGGGCCTCGATCACGCTTTCGCCGCATCGCCGGCCCACCATGGAAACCGCACCGGTGAGCGCCAAGGCGGGTTGTCTTTATCCCAACAATGGCCATGCGCTTCTGGAAGCGGCGGCGCGGGGCTTCGACAATTGCGTCCTGCGCGACATGCTGGGCAATGTTGCGGAACTGGCCAATGCCAATGTTTTCATGGTCAAGGATGGTGTCGCTTTCACGCCAGCCGCAAACGGGACTTTTTTATCGGGCATCACGCGGGCGCGGGTGATCCAGCTTCTGCGCGATGACGGCGTCACCGTGATCGAGAAGACGCTGCGGTATGAGGATTTTCTCGGCGCGGACGAAATTTTCTCGGCGGGAAATTTCAGCAAGGTCGCGCCGATGACCCGCATCGAGGATCGCCCGATGCAGGTCGGGCCGGTTTGCCGCCGGGCACGAAAACTCTATTGGGATTTCGCTCACGCCTGACGGGCGATGGCCTGTGCGCGAATGCCGGATAGGGTCGAGACCGGCGTGATGCCTTCGCCATCATATTTGACATGCAGGATGGAGGGCAGGCCGGAGGCTTCCGCGGCACGGAAGGCGGGCGCGAAATCTTCCGTCTTTTCGACCACCGCGCCGAAGCCGCCAAAGCTTCTGGCATAGGCCGCGAAGTCGGGATTGACCAGTTCGGTGGCAATGACGCGACCGGGATATTCCCGCTCCTGGTGCATGCGAATGGTGCCGTAAAGGCTGTTGTCGAACACCAGGACGATGATCGGAAGCTTGTATTGGACCGCGGTTGCGAATTCCTGGCCGTTCATCAAAAAGTCGCCGTCGCCGTTGATCGAGATGACTTTGCGCTCCGGATGCAGTTGCTGCATCGCCACCGCCGCGGGCACGCCATAACCCATGGAGGCGGATATCGGCGCGATCTGGGTGGCGAAATGCCGGAAGCGGTAGAAGCGATGGATCCAGGACGCGTAATTTCCCGCGCCGTTACATAGAACCGTGCTGTCGGGGAGATTCTCCCGCAGCCAGATCATGATCGCACTGAGATTGACCGCACCCGGTTGCGGCACGGGCGTTTCCGACCAGGCCAGATAATCTTCATGCGCGGCGCGCGGTTCGTCCGCCCAGATTGGGGTGTCACGCGGTGTCAGGTCGGCAAGGGCTTCGGCGAAACGGCGCGGCGAAGCATGGATCGCCAGATGCGGCCGCCAAATGCGACCTAACTCCTCCGCGCCGGGATAGACATGCACCAACCGGGTCTGCGGGTTGGGAACATCGAACAGCGTGTAGCCTTGGCTGGTGGTTTCGTTGAGGCGCGCACCCGCAACGATCATCAGATCGCTGGCCTTGGCGCGCGCCAGCAATTTGGGATTGGGCGCCAGGCCCAGATCGCCCGCATAGT
>CAYWWT010000164.1:0-6134 GCA_964461855.1 uncultured Rhizobium sp.
AACTGGTGACGCAGCTTGCCGGACACAGGCTCGACAAAGGCAATGCCCATTTCGACCCTTCGACCCTGGCTTTCACCACCATGGATGTCGGCAACACCGCGACAAATGTCATTCCGGCGGGCGCCTATGCCGCCTTCAACATCCGTTTCAACGATGCCCACACGCCGGACAGCCTGGCAGGATGGGTAAGAGACCGGGCCGATCAGATCGCGCGCGAAACCGGTTGCACCATCACGGTCAATCATTCGGTGAGCGGCACAGCTTTTCTCACCCAGCCAGGCAAATTCACGCAATTGGTCAGCGATACCGTGTCCAGGATCACCGGCCAGTCGCCGGTCTTCTCGACCAGTGGCGGCACATCGGATGCACGCTTCATCAAGGATCATTGCCCGGTGGTGGAGTTGGGGCTGGCGGGCGCGACCATGCACAAGACCGACGAATGGGTGGCGGTGAGCGAGATCGAAAAACTCACCGACATCTATGCCGCGCTTCTGACCGATTATTTCGCCAAGCCGCCGATTTAGCGTGTCGCGTACCAATCTTCCCATCGGCGTGTTCGATTCCGGAATGGGCGGGCTGACGGTGATGCGCGCACTGCGAGCGCGGCTGCCGGGCGAGAATTTCCTGTATCTGGGCGACACCGCGCGGCTGCCTTATGGCACCAAAAGCGCCGATACGGTCACGCGTTATGCCCTCACCGCCGCTCACGCCCTGACCGCGCGCGGCATCAAGATGCTGGTGGTGGCCTGCAACACGGTCTCGGCCGTAGCGCTGCCCGCACTGACAGAAGCGTTGGCGCCGCTACCGGTGATCGGGGTGATCGAGCCGGGGGCGGAGGCTGCGATTGCCGCCGCCCATGGCGCGCCGGTGGCGGTGATCGCCACCGAAGGCACGGTGAAAGGCGGCGCCTATGTTCGCGCCATTCACGACCGCGCGCCGTTTCTGCCGGTGGCGCAGAAAGCCGCCCCCCTGCTGGTGCCGCTGACCGAAGAAGGCCTGGTGACCGGCGAGATCGCAAGGCTGGCGGTGGCGCGGTATGTCACGCCGTTGCTGGCGACGGTGCCGCGTCCGCGCCTTCTGGTCCTGGGCTGCACGCATTTTCCGGCACTGAAAGACACCATCGCCGAGGTCGCGGGACCGGATGTGACCCTGGTGGACAGTGCCGAAACCACCGCCCGCGCTGTCGAAGCGCGGTTGGATGAATTGGGATTGCGCAATCCGGGCGCGCAAGGGACGTCGCATTTTCTCGCCACCGACGCGCCCGACCGTTTCAGTCGCGTGGGCGAGATCTTTCTCGGTACGCCGATCGATCCTGGCAATGTCGAGGTCGTGGATTTGTAATCACCCTTCGACAAGCTCAGGGTGAGGGCTGGATATCCTCATGCTGAGCCTGTCGAAGCATGAGGATCAGTAATCCACTTTCACCAGATACAGCCCGTCCGGCGGCGCGACGGGACCGCAGCGGCTGCGGTCGCGCGCGGCCAGCGCGTCCGCCACATCGCGCGTCGTCCATTTGCCTTCGCCCGCCAGCTTGAGCGTGCCCGTGAAGGAGCGGATCTGGTGATGCAGAAAAGAGCGCGCCGAGGCTTCGATGTGAATTTCATCGCCGCGCCGCAAGACATCCAGCCGGTCCAAAGTCTTGACCGGCGACTGGGCCTGGCATTCGGCGGCGCGGAACGTTGTGAAATCGTGGTTGCCGACCAATTTTTGCGCCGCGTGGTGCATCGCCTCGGCATCCAGCGCCACGGCCACATGCCAGACATGGCCATTGTCCAAAGCAGGCGGGGAGCGGCGATTGAGAATGCGATAAAGGTAATGCCGCCCGATAGCGGAAAAACGGGCATGGAATTCGCCGTCCATCACAGCCGCCTCCAGCACCACCACCGGCGCAGGCCGCAGGAAATGATTGAGCGCGTCGCGCACCTTGTCGGCGGCGAATTCCTTTTCAAGATCGAAATGCGCCACCTGCCCCAGCGCATGCACGCCGGCATCGGTGCGGCCCGCACCCGTCACCGTGACACGGGCGCCGGAGAGTTTTTCGATGGCGTCTTCCAGCGCGCCTTGCACGGAGGGACCATTGTCCTGGCGCTGCCAGCCGACGAAGGGACCGCCGTCATATTCCAGGGTGAGACGATAGCGCATCAGGAAAAACGCGCGCCTTTCGGTACGGCAAATCCCTTAAGAAGATCGCTTGCCGCCATCGCCTTGCTGCCGGCACGCTGCACTTTCAGCAACCGCAAAGCACCCGCACCACAGGCGATGGTGAGATCATCGCCGATGACTTCGCCGGGTGCGCCGTTTGCCGCCACCGGCTCGGCCAGAAGGACTTTCAGCCGCTCGCCCTTCATCTCGCTCCAGGCGCCGGGCCAGGGCGAAAGCCCCCGAATCTGGCAATCGATCTCGACGGCGCTTTTCGACCAGTCGATGCGGGCTTCATCCTTCGAGATTTTCTTGGCGTAAGTAACGCCCGCTTCTGCTTGCGGCCGCGCTTCGATGGCGCCGCGCTCCAGCGCGCCCAATGCCCGCACCATCAGGTCCGCGCCGAGCCGCGCCAGACGCTCGGCCAACTCGCCGGACGTCTGGCGGCCGATGGTGGCGCGCTCGGCCATCAGAACGGGCCCGGTATCGAGCCCTTCATCCATCCGCATCACCATCACGCCGGTTTCGGCGTCGCCTGCCATCACGGCGCGCTGGATCGGGGCTGCGCCGCGCCAGCGCGGGAGCAACGAGCCGTGCAGATTGAAGCAACCCAGTTTCGGCGCGTCCAGAATGGCTTTGGGCAAGAGCAGGCCATACGCCACCACCACCGCCGCATCGAGATCGAGTGCGGCGAACGCTGCCTGCTCGTCCGCACCTTTGAGCGAAAGCGGGGTGTGGACCTCAAGCCCGGCGGTTTCGGCGAAGGTGTGGACGGCGCCTTTTTCCAAACTCAGGCCACGGCCCTTGGGACGCGGTGGCTGGGAATAAACGGCGGCGATCTCATGACCCTGCGCCATCAACTCGGCCAAGGTCGGAACCGCGAAATCGGGGGTGCCGAGGAAAGCCAAACGGAGCGTCATGAATCCCCCTGCCGCTCGCTTAGGTTCGCGGCGTTCATTACTCACTCACCCTTCGACAAGCTCAGGGCGAGGATTGTAGCAAAGTCCTCATGCTGAGCCTGTCGAAGCATGAGGGCGTCACCCCGCCAGCTTCTTGGCTTTTTCCAGTTTCTTGAGCGCCATGCCGCGCTTCAGGCGCGAGAAATGGTCGATGAACAGCACGCCTTGGAGGTGATCCATCTCATGCTGCAGGCAGGTCGCAAGCATGCCATCGGCCTCGATCTCCACTTTCTTGCCGTCGAGATCGAGATACTCGCACCTGATGCGGGCCGGGCGTTCGACATCGTCCCAGATTTCGGGAACCGAGAGGCAGCCTTCCTCGAATGTCGCCATTTCCTCCGACGCCCAAGTGATTTTGGGATTGATGAAGACGCGCCAGTTTTTCTTGCCGTCCTTCTGGTCCAGATCCATCACGATGACCCGCTTGGCAACGCCGATCTGGATCGCGGCCAGGCCGATGCCGTCGGCGGCATACATGCTGTCGGCCATATCTTCGGCCAGCTTGCGGACCTCCGAATCCACATTCTCCACCGGCTCTGAGACGGCTTTCAGGCGCGGATCGGGCGCGATAAGGATAGGGCGGATGGTCATGGCCGTGAGATAAGACGGCGGCGCGCAAGGGTCAAGGATTGATGGAAATTGCGGTTATTGCACTTGGGGTTGCGGTGCTTGCCGCCGCGCTGATCCTGGCTTTCGCCCGCCGGGCGCCGGTGGAACCGCCCAGGCCCGATCCCCGTCTGGACACGCTTCTGGCCAAGCAGGGCGAAATTGGCGGCCAGTTCAGCCAGACCGTCGCGGCCCAGGAAGCCCTCACGCGGATATTGGGCGAAAGGCTGGAAGCGCTGGAAAAGCGCATGGGCGAAAATCTCGCCGCCACGACCAAACAGACCGGCGAGACCTTTGTCAGCATTACCGAACGGCTGTCGGTGATCGACGCGGCACAAAAGAACATCAGCGAATTGTCGACCCATGTCGTGTCGCTGAAAGCGATTTTCTCGGACAAGCAGGCGCGCGGCGCCATCAGCCAGGACCAGATGGAAGCCATCGTCGCCGAGCATCTGGCGCCGGACCAGTATGAATTCCAGGCCACACTTTCCAACAATTCGCGGCCCGACTGCGCCATCCGCATTCCCAATGTGGCGGCGCGTATCGTGGTGGATTCGAAATTTCCCCTGGAAGCGTTCGAGGCACTGCGCACGGCTGAAACCGAAGACGCGCGCAAGGCGGCGATGGTGCAGGTTCGAAGCGATATCCAGAAGCATGTGAAGGATATCGCGGAGAAATACCTCATTCCCGGCGAGGTCCAGACACCCGCCATCATGTTCGTGCCGTCCGATTCCATCTATGCGGAGCTGCATGCCAGCTTTCCCGAAACGCTGCGGCGCGCGCGTCAGATGCAGGTGGTGATCGTCTCCCCCCATGTCTTCATGCTGGTGATCGGCACCATCCAGGGCCTGATGCGCGACGCCAAGATGCGCGAACAGGCCCATGCCATTCAGGCCGCCGTGGGTTCATTGCTGCAGGATGTGAAGCGCCTGGGTGAGCGTGTCGGAAAGCTGCGCGATCATTTCGAGACCACCAGCAAGGATATCGGCCAGATCGAAACCTCGATGCGCGGCATCGACCGTCACGCCGAACGCATCGCGCAGGTGGAATTGGGCGAAAAGCCCGAAGCCTTACCGAAAAACTAAAGCGCCCGCCGCGCCTTGAACGCCGCGCTGAGCGTGCCTTCATCGAGATAATCGAGTTCGCCGCCCACCGGCACGCCATGGGCCAGCCGCGTGACTTTCAGATCGCCCAGAAGATCCACCAGATAATGCGCCGTGGTCTGGCCTTCGACCGTGGCGTTCATCGCCAGCACCACTTCTTCCACGCCATCGGCCTTGGCGCGGTCCAGCAGCGAGGCGATGTTCAGGCGGTCCGGCGTGACGCCATCCAGCGCCGACAGCGCGCCGCCCAGGACATGATAGCGGCCGCGGAATACACCTGCCCGTTCCAGCGCCCAGAGATCGGCGACGTCTTCCACCACGCAGAGCAGATGCGGGTCGCGCCGGGGATCGCGACAGACCGCACAGGGACTTGTCGTATCGAGATTGCCGCAGACCTCACAGGCGCGCGTTGCCGCCGCCGCTTCCGCCATGGCCGCGGCCAATGGCTCCAGCAACAGGTCGCGCTTCTTCAGCAGCACCAGCGCGGCGCGGCGCGCCGAACGCGGCCCGAGGCCCGGCAGCTTCGCCAGCAACTGGATCAGGCGTTCGATTTCAGAACCGGATGCCATCAGCTGTCGGACGCATCCGGAGCTTCGGGCGCAACTTCGGGTGCTTCCACATCCCGCACCGCCACGATCTCCGCGCCGGGAAACCGGTCCAGCACCGCGCGCACCACGGGAGCCTGCATCACGCTTTCGATCCGCGCCGCCTTGGCGCTGCGCTTCTGGTCCGCCAGGGTCGGCTGGCCGGCCTCATTGGAGATCGACACCGTCCAGCGCACGCCGGTCCAGTCGCGCAGGCGTTGCTGCAGATCGCCCGCCAGCGAACGGGGCGCGCGGGCGCTGGGGCGGAATTCCAGCCGCCCCGGCTCCAGCTTGACCAGATGCATGTCGTTTTCGATATGCACTTTGAGCACCGGCGCGCCATTCTTGAGGGCGAGGATGGCAACATCCTCCAGTCCCCGCATCACCGGCGCGCCATCCGGCATCGGTGCCGCCGCCATTTTCGGCGCGGCGGATGCCGACGCCACGGGACCGCGCCCGGGCGCGGAGCCGGCGGGTGCGGGGGAGCGTGGCGCAGGCGCATTGCCGTCCAGCACATCCTTCACCAGCTTGTCGGTGGGCGGCAATTCGGCAGCGTAGGAAAGCCGGATCAGTGCCATCTCACAGGCGGAGATCGGACGGGTCGCATCGCGGACCTCGAACAGGCCCTTGAGCAGCAACTGCCAGGCCCGTGTCAGTGACGGCACGGTCAGCTTTGCGGCCAACGCAGCGGCGCGCTTGGCCTCGCCGGGGGCGCCGTCGAAGAAGCCCTGCGCCTGCGGCGC
>CAYWWT010000165.1:0-6126 GCA_964461855.1 uncultured Rhizobium sp.
GACCGGCCGCGGCTTTTACGACTATCGCGGCGAACACCCCGTTCCGACCAGATAAGAAGGCTCAGGCACTCGGCGCGAGGGATTTTGTGGCCTGGGCAGGAGGATCGCGCGGAGCGTGCGACTGGCACGTGAGCACTTCCGACGAACCCAGGACGCAAAAGAGCCGCGCCCCTCAGCTTGAAGCGAGACTCTTAAAATAAGCCACGAACTGCGGCGCGTTCCACTCGGCGGGCCCCTGCGCCTTGGCGATCACCTTGCCGCTGGGATCGATCAACACCGTCGTCGGCAAACCGTAAGCGCCGAATGTATGCAGCAGCGCCAGCTCCGTATCGACATAGACGCCCAGCGCATCGGCCTGATGGCTTTTCAGGAAAGACGCGGCCTCTTCCGGCTTCTTCTTTTCGACATCCACCGCCAGCACCTTCAGGCCGGGCACCGCCGCCTGCAGCTTCGCGAGCGAGGGCAATTCCCGCACACAGGGCGCGCACCAGGTCGCCCAGAGATTGACCAGAACATATTTGCCCTTGAAGTCGGCGATGCCGTGCTTGGCCCCCTTGGCATCCACAAAGACGGCCTTGGGCACCGGCGCCGGCTTGGTTTCCGCGGCCAGCGGCGCGGGCATGGCCGGCTTTGCGTTTACAGCCCCGTCCCCGATCCCATATAGAACCCCCAAGGCCAAAAGGGCGGCAGCGGCGATTGTCGTGTTGCGGGACTTCATGGGGCCTCGAGCGTGAAACGGCGATGACAGCGAACAAAATGTGGGGCGGGCGGTTCGAAACCGGGCCTGCCGCGATCATGAGGGAGATTACCCCCTCCATCGATTTCGACAAGCGGCTGGCAGGCGAGGATCTGGCCGGTTCCCGCGCCCATGTGCGGATGCTGGCCCAGGAAGGCATCGTTTCCAAGGACGACGCCATGGCGATCCTCAAAGGCCTCGATCAGGTCGAACAGGAGATCAACGACGGCCAATTCGTCTTCAAGCGCGAATTGGAAGACATCCATCTCAACATCGAGGCGCGGCTGGCCGAAATCGTGGGCCCGGCGGCGGGCCGGCTGCACACCGCGCGTTCGCGCAACGATCAGGTGGTGACGGATTTCCGGCTTTGGGTGCGCGGCGCCTGCGAGCGCGCCGACAAGGGCTTGCTGGAACTGAGCCGCGCCTTGCTGGCCCAGGCCGACAAGCACGCCGCCAGCATCATGCCGGGCTATACCCATATGCAGCCCGCCCAACCCGTGACCTTCGGTCATCACATGATGGCCTATGTCGAAATGTTCGCCCGCGACCGGGGCCGCTTTGAAGATGCGCGCAAGCGCTTGAATGAATCGCCCTTGGGCGCGGCGGCACTGGCGGGGACTTCGTTTCCCATCGACCGCGATGTGACGGCGAAGACCCTGGGCTTCGCCCGGCCGATGCGCAATTCCATGGATGCGATTTCCGCGCGCGACTTCGCGCTGGAATATCTGGCCGCCTGCTCCATCACCGCGGTGCACCTGTCGCGGCTGGCGGGCGAGCTGGTGCAATGGTCCACGCCCGCTTTCGGTTTCGTGAAATTGTCGGACGCCTTCACCACCGGCTCTTCCATCATGCCGCAGAAGCGCAATCCCGACGCCGCCGAACTGATCCGGGGCAAGAGCGGCCGCGTGCTGGGCGATTTCGTGGCGCTGGCGACCGTGGTCAAGGGCCTGGTGCTGACCTATGGCACCGACCTTCAGGAAGACAAG
This sequence comes from uncultured Rhizobium sp., assembly GCA_964461855.1. Classification (GTDB taxonomy): domain Bacteria; phylum Pseudomonadota; class Alphaproteobacteria; order Micropepsales; family Micropepsaceae; genus Rhizomicrobium. The sequence continues at coordinate 1,723 of CAYWWT010000165.1, forward strand.
GAGCGGGTGTTCGACGCCGCCGACACGGTCGAGATCTGTCTGGCCGCGATGGCGGCGATGATCGCCGATCTGACCGCGGACACCGCGAAGATGCGCGCCGCCGCCGAACCCGGCTTTCCTACCGCCACCGATCTGGCGGACTGGGTGGTGCGGGTGCTGAAGAAACCGTTCCGCGAGGCGCATCATGTCGCCGGCAGCATCGTCAAGCGTGCCGAAGAGAAGGGCGTCACCCTCGACAAGCTTCCGCTCGCCGAGATGCAGGAGATCGAGCCCGCCATCACCGACAAGGTGTTCGATGTCCTGTCGCTGGAATCCTCTGTCCATTCGCGCATGAGCCTGGGCGGCACCGCGCCGGACCGCGTGAAGGAGCAGGTTCATTTCTGGAGGGAAAAGCTGAAATGAAAAAGCTGATTCTCATCGCAATGCTTTCGCTGGTCGCCGCCTCCTGCGGCGTCAAGAACGATCTCGCCAAGCCCGACGGCACTACGACGTCGCGCAACCAGCCCGATCCGTCACGCCCGCCCAACCCCATCGGCCGCTGAACCTCAATGAATTTCTTTTCCTACAAGGACGGCATCTACAGCGCCGAGGATGTCCCGCTCGACAGTTTGGCGGACAAGGTCGGCACGCCTTTCTACTGCTATTCCAGCGCCACCCTGGCGCGCCATTACAGGATTTTTGCCGAGGCTCTGCCGAAGGATTCGCTGATCGCGTTTTCGGTCAAGGCCAACGGCAATCTCGGCGTTCTCAAGACCCTGGCCAAGCTTGGTGCGGGCGCCGATGTTGTTTCGGGTGGCGAGTTGAAGAAGGCCCGCGCCGCCGGCATCGCCGCCGACAAGATCGTGTTTTCCGGCGTGGGCAAAACGCGGGAAGAAATGCAACTCGCCCTGGCCGAAGGCATCTGCCAGTTCAATGTTGAAAGCGAGCCGGAGCTGGAGGCACTGAACTCTATCGCGCTGTCGATGGGCAAGCGCGCGCCGGTCACCTTGCGCATCAACCCCGATGTCGATGCCAAGACCCATGCCAAGATCACAACCGGGACATCGGAAACCAAGTTCGGCATTCCCTTTGCGCATGCGCGCGAGGCCTATGGCCTGGCGGCAAAGCTGAAAGGCATCGCGATCGTCGGCATCGATGTGCATATCGGCAGCCAGATCACCGATCTTGCGCCCTTCGAGGCCGCGTTCCGCCGCGTGGGCGAATTGGCCCAGACCTTGCGCGCCGACGGTCACGACATTACCCGCCTGGATCTGGGTGGCGGGCTTGGCGTGCCTTATATCGAAGACAATCAACCGCCCCCCGATCCGGCAGCCTATGGCGCGATGGTCACGCGCGTGACCAAAGACCTGAATTGCCGCCTGTTCTTCGAGCCCGGCCGGTTGATCGCCGCCAATGCCGGCGTGCTGGTGACGCGGGTGATCTATGTGAAGCGCGGCGACGCCAAGATTTTTCTGATCGTGGATGCCGGCATGAACGATTTGATCCGGCCCGCGCTTTACGATTCCCATCACGAGATCGTCCCGTTGCGGGAACCTGCCCCGGGCGCGGATCGCTTCAAATATGATGTGGTCGGCCCGGTCTGCGAAACTTCCGATCTTTTCGCGGGGAACCGGTCGCTGCCGGAACTCAAATCGGGCGATCTTGTGGCAATTCAATCGGCGGGCGCCTATGGCGCGGTGATGGCCTCGTCCTACAATGCGCGCCCGCCCGCGCCGGAGGTCTTGGTCAGGGGCTCGGAATGGGCCATTGTTCGAGACAGACTGACCCATGAGCAGCTCATCGCCCAAGACCATATCCCCGACTGGCTGGCCGACTGACAACCGGCTCACCGGAGACGCGCGGCTGACGCGGCGCATCGGCGCGGCGCGGCTGGTCCTGGCGGTCGAACGGATCGTGCCGGCGCTCTGGCCCGCCATCGGGGTGATCGGCCTTTATTTCGCGCTCGCCTTGTTCGGCCTGCTCGCGCTGCTGCCCTGGCTGGCACACGCATTCCTTCTGGCGGCGGCGATCACGGCGACGGGCCTGGCGCTGGACAATGGCTTTCGCGATTTTCAACGGCCCAACTGGCAGGACGCGGCCCGGCGCCTGGAACGCGACAATGGGCTTGTCCACCGTCCCATCTCCGAAGCAGACGACCAGTTGATGGCCGGAGGCGGCGATCCGGTGGCGTTGCAATTGTGGGCGCGCCACCGCGCCCGCGCCCTGCCTGCCGATCTGAAACTCCGCTGGCCCGATCCGGATTTTCTGGCGCGCGATCCCCGCCGTCTGCATCTGTTTCTTCTGGTTCTGATCGCGGCCAGCCTGATCGTGGCGCGCGGCGAATGGCGGAACCGATTGATGAGCGCCTTCGAAAGCGGCGCCGCTACGGGCATCGGTCTGGATGCCTGGGTGGACCCGCCGCCCTATACGGGTCTGGCCCCGATCTATCTGCCCGGCGGCGAGACGCGCATCATCGCCGTTCCCACCGGATCGATCCTCAATCTGCGGGTCCATGGCGCGTTCCGCGCGCCCGGCGTCAGTATCGGCGGCGCGGAGGCTCCGCATTTTTCCGGCAGCGGCGGAGAATACGCCACCACCGCCAAGCTCACCCATGACGGGCGCGTGCGGGTGCAAGCCAGTGGCCACAGCATCGGCCAGTGGAATCTGCAGGTCACGCCCGATGCCTTGCCGGTGATCGCATTCGCCGCCAAGCCGTCGGTGACCGAACGCGGTGCCATGAAATTCGCCTTCAAGGCCAGCGACGATTATGCCGTGACTTCGGCCAAGGTGGTGATCCGCCCGCATGGCAAGCATGGCGCGCCGATTGTGGTGGATCTGGCGTTGGCGCCCGCCAGGAAGATCGATCAGGCGACCTATTCCGATCTTACCGGCCATCCTTATGCCGGGCTGATGGTGGATGCGCAGTTGGAAGCGCGCGACGGCGCGGGCCAGACCGGCGTCAGCAAAGCCGTCACCTTCCGCCTGCCCGAGCGCGTCTTCACCGATCCTTTGGCGCGCGCGCTGATCGAACAAAGGCGTGCACTGGCGACAGCCGAGAACCGCAACAGCCGCCGCGCCGTCACTTCCGTGCTGAACGCCCTCACCATCGCGCCGGAGAAATTCTATGCCGGGCAATCGGGCGTCTATACCGCGATCCGCGCCGCCTATTGGGGCATTCGCTCGGCCCAGGTGCCCAGCGACCTTACCCATGTCGAAGACCTTCTCTGGCAGACCGCGATGGCGATCGAACAGAAGGGAATGCTGGAAGCCGCCGACAAGCTGCGCGAATTGCAGGCCCTGATCACCGCCGCCATGGCGGCGCACGCCCCGCAGCAAGTGATCGACCAGCTTCTGCAGCGCTACAATCAGGCGATGCAGCGTTATCTGCAGGCACTGGCGCAGAACGGGCAGAAGCAGGAACAGACACAGCCACCCAACAACGCCAACACCAAGACCTTGCAATTCAGCGACCTGCAAAAACTGATGCAGGCGATCCAGCAACTTTCTGCCAGCGGCAATCGCGAACAGGCGGCCCAGATGCTGGCGGCCTTGCAGAACATGCTGGAAAATATGCGCATCTCCCGCAGCGCGGGCGGTCAAGGCAGCGGCCAGAACCAACAACTCAACCAGGCGATCCAGGAATATGGCGACCTGATGGGCCAGCAGCGCGCGCTGATCGACAAGACCATGCGCCAGGAACAGGGCAAGGGCGATCCCAAGGATGGCGGCGCACAAGGCCTGGCCAGGCAGCAGAACGATCTGCGCCAGAAGTTGGACCGCTCGATGCAGAAGCTGGGCAAGCTCGGCAATGGGTTGGACCAGGCCGGCAAGTCAATGGATCAGGCGCAAAGATCGCTCGACGGCAAGGATCTGTCCAACGCCCGCAATGCGCAGGAACAAGCCCTGGCGGCGATGCGCGCGGGCGCGGACGCGCTCGCCAAGCAGATGCAGGGCAGCGATCTTGCCGGCCAGGAAGGCCAGGACGATCCCTTGGGCCGCGGTCCGGTCGGCAATGGCCCGGGCGTGAAGCTTCCCGATGCCAGCGATCTGGCGCGCGCGCGCGATATCCTTCAGGAACTGCGCCGCCGTGCCGGCGAACGCGGCCGCCCGCCCCAGGAACTGGATTACATCGACCGGCTGCTGAAGGAATTCTGAGCGCTCAAACTTTTCCGATATAGGGCAAACTACGATGCGCGCCGGCATCGTCCATGCCGTAACCGATGACAAAATCATTGCCGATCGCAAACCCGACATGATCGGCGCGCGCCACAGCATCGTCGCGCCGTTTGTCCAGCACCACCGCCACCCGCACGCTGGCCGCACCCGCGGCTTCGATCAGCGATACGGCTTTTTTGACCGTGCGCCCCGCATCCAGCACGCCATCGATCACCAGCACATGACGGCCCGCAATCTGTTCGGACGGAC
>CAYWWT010000166.1:0-5993 GCA_964461855.1 uncultured Rhizobium sp.
TAAGCGCTCATCACTCGTGCATGCAGCCGCTTCATCGCATCCGTCGCCGACGTCACCGCCCCTTCCTGCCACGCGGGCAGGCGTGAGATATGCTCGCCCGCCAGCACGATGCGCCCGTCCAGCGCGCAGGCATTGTTGTAATGCTGCTCGCGCGCCGCTTCCGTCCATTGGCCGGAACAGCCAAGCGTCCAGGGCACGCGATGCCAGGCCACCGCCACGCCGCATTCGAAATTCTTCTTGTACTGGCCGGGATGGACCTTCTCGCCATATTCGACCGCATCCTTGATGCGCTCCTCCGGCGATTTCGACGACGCCACAAACGCGCCCGCGCCCATCAGATAGGTGCCCAGCAGCACGCCCTTGCCCTTGGAGAAATAATCCCACATCGGGTAGCCGATCATGGCGTTGGGCTGGTTGGTGTAGGTGAGGCCGCCATAGATGCGGTCGTCTTCCTCCCAGAAGCGGCGCTTCATCTGCAGCCCGATCTTCAGTCCCGCGCCATAGGGAATGGCGTTGATCGCCGACTTCATCTTGCCCGACACATTCATCGGGATCTGCGACAGGACCGAGGCCGGAATGGTACAGATGCACCAGTCGGCGGATGCTTTTTGCGGCGCGCCGCCCTTCTGGGAATCGATATAGGTCGCGGTGACGCCTTTGTCGTCCTGGTGAATGTCGATCACCTTGGCATTGTAGGTGATGAGATTGCCAAGCTCCTTGCCGAAGGCCTTGCCGATCATGCCCATGCCGCCTTTGGGCTGGAAGATCGCGGTCTGGTATTCGTAATCGTGGCCCCAGCCGATGGAGCGCCACATATAGGATTGCAGCAGGTCGGGGAAATTGCCCGGCTCCGAATAGGTCGGCAGCGAATTCAGCCCGCCGCCTTCGGCCACCACGGGCCCGCGCCGGTTCGAGGTCTGGCGGCTCTTCACATATTTCATGTCCTTGTCGAGCGCGCCCCAGGCCCGCAAGGCTTCCATCAGGATCGCCTGATCTTCCTTGGTCACCGCATCGTCCAGCGCCTTCTGCCTGGTCGATTTGGCCAAGAGTTCGGCGACATGGCCGTGAAAGTCGGCCTGCACTTCACGATAGCGCTTGGGCTTGCCGCCATAGGCGTTCGTGTTGTGGACATAGGCGTTGTAATTGACCTGGATGAAGGGCTCGAGCTGCACGCCCAGTTTGTTGGCGTAATGCAGAATGCCGTAATGATGATGCGGCAGGCGCCAGGGACCGGGATTGATGTACTGGCCCGGATCGAACTGCACATGCTGGGTGAAGCCGCCAAGCTCCGTGTAGGTGTCGCCGCCATAGAGCGACCAGTTCCGCCCGCCGGGGCGGCCATTATATTCCAGCACCGTCACTTTATACCCGGCGTCGCGCATCTCCATCGCCGCGACCATGCCCGCTATCCCAGCGCCCAATATCAGCACCGACGCGCCCGGCTTCACCTTGCCCAGATTGGGCGGGCCGGAATATCCCGACTCCTGCGCGAAGCCCATCTCGGTCATCGCGTTGTACATGGCGGTCGATCCCGCCACGGTGCCGATCATGTGCAAAAGGGAACGCCGGCTCATCGAGCCGGATTCGGTGCTACGCATGGATCCTCCCCTGAATAGTCTGTATTTTTTTTAAGACTAACCCGGATTCGCGGAGCGTAACCACTATCCACATCGCTCAAAGTGTCGTGGTTTGCTGCACGTGCGTTGTGCGCAAAGAGAGGAAAGCTGCATCCTGTACGGACTGCACTAAGGAACGCCACGGATCGCGGACACGCCTCAGGGGCGATGAGGTGCGGTCAGCGGCAGGACATTCTCGACCAGGGAGACAAGCGTCTTGCCCGGCTCTTCCTCGAAAACCTGGTGCCCTGAATCCTCGAACCAGATCAATTTTTTCTGCGGCGCTTTGATGGTCTTGAACCATTCCGCGGCCAGCTCCGCGTTCACGTTCAGGTCGTGGCGGCCCTCGAACAGAAAGACCGGACAGCCGAAATCGGTCGTTTTCGAAAAGTCCAACCGTTCCACTTCCTGCCACAAAGCGCCCAGGCTGAAATCCAGACCCTTGTTGCGGTCGTCCCAATCCTTGGCCGTGATATCGGGGCTCAGTTTTCCGATCTCGTCATAATCATTCTCTGTGCCGCGCCAGGTTGCGCCATGGAAGAATGCCAGCCAGCGCCGTTCCTTGCCCAGATTCTGCAAATTGCGTTCCGGGTGCGCGTCATCCGGAAACGGCGCCAGCGCCTTCAACTCCGCCACCGCCTGGGCGTTGCCCGCTTTTTCCGCCTTCGCCAGTGTGGCGCGATAGCCCGCGGCTTCGCTTTTGCCGAACACCGTCCCCTGCCCGATGCCGACATAGGCATAGAACCAGTCGGGATGGCGCTGCGCCAGCTTCACGCCCAGGATCGAACCCCAGGAGTGGCCCATCAGCACGATCTTGTTGCGGCCATAGGTCTTGCGCAGCCATGCCGCCATTTCTTCGGCGTCGTCCAGCATCCGCGCCATGGTCATGGTGGGACGAATTTTCGCCGGATCGTTGGCGCCATAGGTCTTGCCCGCGCCGCGCTGGTCATATTGCGCCACGGTGAAATATTCTTCCCACGGCGCCATGAAGACATAGCTGGTCGGAATGGAGGTGAAGCCCGGCCCGCCATGCAGGAACAGGATGATCGGCGCGTCCTTGTGCCGTCCGCGCACCGAAACATATTGCTTGATGCCGCCGATGGGGAGGAAGCCCTCGAAATGCACGCCGTCGGCCACCTGCGCCTTGTGGGCGCCGGCGAAGACGGAAGGCGCGGCAGGATCGGCGGCCTGCGCGGGCAAGGCAGCCGCCGCGATCACGACCGCAGCCAGAATAGAAAGAACACGCATACGCGCCCCCGGAAAAACTGCCGGCGCTATAGCATGTCCGCGCACATTGCGCTTCCTACCCGACCCTTCGACGGGCTCAGGGCGAGGAAAATCTCTCAGTCCTCATGCTGAGCCCCCTCATCCCGAGCTTGTCGAGGGACGAAGCATGAGGGCCACTCCCCTTGTCATTCCCGGCGAACGACGCATCGAAGATGCGGCGTGAGGGAAGGGAATCCAGGTAACGAAACCGTCTCCGTGATGCGCACCTGGATCCCCTTGCCTCGCTCGATGCTACGCATCTCGCTCGCCGGTGATGACAGTTGGCCAGAAAAAAACCGCGCCAAGAAAAGCCAGGCCAAAGACCAGCGCCTCTCAGGCCGTCATCACTCTCTTATGCAGCCGCGTAATCGCATCGAGCGCGGAGAGCGTCGATCCTTCCTGCCACTCCGCCATGCGCGAGGCATGCTCGCCCGCCAGCACGATGCGCCCATCGAGGGAGCAGAGATCGTTGTAGTATTTCGCGCGCCCCTCTTCGGTCCAGCGCCCGCCGCAGCCCAGGGTGAAGGGCGAACGATGCCAGCCCACCGCCACGCCGGAGGCGAAATTCGCCTTGTATTTTCCGGGATGAATCTTCTCGCCATACTCCAAGGCATTCTTGATCCGCTCCGCCGGAGCCTGCGACGTGAAGCGATAAGCTTCCTTGTCGAAGCTGTAGGCCGCCAGCAACACGCCCGGCCCCTTGGTGAAATAGCCCCATTGCGGATAGCCGATCTGGGAATTGGGCTGGTCGGTATAGCTCATGCCGCCATAGATATTGTCGTCTTCCTCCCAGAAGCGGCGCTTCATCTCGATGCCGATCTTGATCGAGGCGCTGTAGGGCAACTGGTTGATCGCCGCGCGCTTCTTCGCCGACACGTTCATCGGAATCTGCGACAGGATGGTGGCCGGGATGGTGCAGACGCACCAATCGGCGGTGGCCTTTTGCGGCGCCCCGCCTTTCAGCGCGTCGATATAGGTCGCGGTGACGCCCTTCTCGTCCTGGCGGATTTCGGTGACCTTGCAATTGTATTTGATCAGATTGCCCAGCACCTTGCCGAAGGCGGTGCCGATATTGCCCATGCCGCCCTTGGGTTGGAAGATCGGGGTCTGGGATTCGAAATTCTGCCCGCGCCCCAGCGCCGTCCACATCCCCGACGACAAGATGTGCGACAGCGAATCCGGGTCGGAATAGACCGGCAGTGAATCGATGCCGCCGCCTTCATTGACCAGCGCCCCGCGCAGGCGCGACGAAGCGCGGCCCTTCACATATTTCATGTCCTCGTCCAGCGCGCCCCAGCGGCGCAGCGCCTCGCCCAGCATCTCGCGGTCCTCTTTCGTCACCGCCTGGTCGAGCGCGTTCTGCTTCATGGTCTTGCCGAGCAGTTCGGCGACATGGCCCTGGAAGTCGGCCATCACTTCGCGATAGCGCTTGGGCTTGCCGCCATTCGCCTGGGTATTGTGAACCCAGGCATTGTAATTGACCTGGGTGAAGGGCTCGAGTTCGACGCCCAGGCGGCTGCAATAATGCAGGATGCCCTGATGGTGATACGGCAGGCGCCAGGGGCCGGGATTGAAATATTGCCCGGGCGAGAATTTGACGTCCTGCCTGATGCCGCCCAGTTCGGTGAAGCTGTCGCCGCCGCGCAGGGTCCAGTTCCGGCCGCCGGGGCGGTTGTTGTACTCCAGCACCTGCACTTTATATCCGGCGTCGCGCAGCTCCAGTGCCGCGACCATGCCCGCGATGCCCGCGCCCAAAATCAAAACGGAGGTTCCGGCCTTCACATTGCCCAGCTTGGGCGGGCCCGCGTAACCCGATTCCTGGGCGAACCCCAGTTCGGTCATGGCGTTGTACATCGCGGTCGAACCCGCGACGGTGCCGATCATGCGCAGCAGCGACCGCCGGCTGACGGCGCCGGATTCGTTGCTGGAATTTCCGGCGCCCGAATTCTGGTCGTCCATGACTGCTCCCCCGAGTCTCTGAATTTTCTTTAAGCCTATACTGAGGGATGGCCCGGGGTGAACCATCGCTTCATCGCAAAATGTCGCGATGCCGCATCGCAATATGACTTGGAGGCTTCCGCGCGATGGCGGTTTAGACTTGCGCGCCGGGCTTGCCTAAACTGGCAACGGAGGGGGGCGGCATGGGCACACGACAATCGACAGGCCGCGGGCGGCTGGTGCTGATATCGGCGCTGTTCTGCACCCTCGCCTATAACCTCACCTTTTTCGTGCAGGAACTGATGCTCACCCTGCCCAAGGCTTTTTTGCCAGGGGTGCATGTCTGGCTCTATCACAACAATCATCATTATGAGGGCAATCATCCCCTCCTGCCGTTGCTGCAGGGCACGGGCGGGTTGGCCGATCTGGTGTCGGGTTTGATTTTCGCCGCGCTTTTGAGCGGCGGGCGCTCGATGACCGCGCGGCTGTTTCTGTTCTGGATGGCGTTTCAAGGTTTTTATGCGGGCTTCAGCCAGTTGGTGATCGGGGCGCTGATCCCGCAGAACGACATGGGCATGGCGTACGGCTATCTGGGCCTCACGCCGGGGGCGAGGATGGCAATGCTGGCGTTCGGCTTGATCGCGAGCGTGGTGGCGGGCTTCTGGCTTGCGCGCAAGGCGATCACGCTGCTGGCGACAACGGGCGAGACCTTGAATGCGGGCCCGCGCATGGGCTTTCTGTTTTTCGCGGTGCTCTTGCCCACCTTGATCGCCGGTATCCTGATTATTCCGTTCCGCGTGCCCCGCGACATGATCGAAGTGACGGTCTTTCCCACCATCGTGATGCTGTTCGGCGCGATCTGGATCCTGATCGGCGGCGCCCTGAGTTCGACCGCGCCGCGCCCCGCCCATCCCGCACCGTCACTCGCCGTGCCGCTGGCGGCGCTGATTGTGCTGCTGCTGGTGTTTCAGTTGGTGCTGAGACCGGGCATCGCGTTTTCGTAAGGCACACTGTCATTCCCGGCCGAGCGAGGCGAGGGGAAGGGAATCCAGGCGTCAAACCAAGCGCTCCGCCAGATCATTCCAGCCGGAATTTGCTTTCTCAATCAGCCGGATTCGCGGACTGGCGAGCATGTAGAAGAAATAATCGCGCATATCTCGGCACCTGGATCCC
>CAYWWT010000167.1:0-5949 GCA_964461855.1 uncultured Rhizobium sp.
CTCTCCGCCAAGATCGTGGGGCGGGACACCAAGACCGATCTGGCATTGCTCAAGGTCACATCGAAGAAGCCCTTGCCCGCGACCCATTTCGGCGACAGCGACAAGGTGCGCATCGGCAATTGGGTGATGGCGATCGGCGATCCCTTCGGGCTGGGCTCCACCGTCACGGCGGGCATCGTCTCGGCGCGCAACCGCGACATCAATGCCGGCCCGTATGATGATTTCATCCAGACCGACGCGCCCATCAACCGCGGCAATTCCGGCGGCCCGCTGTTCGACATGGACGGCAATGTCATCGGAATCAATTCGGCGATCTTCTCGCCCTCGGGCGGCAGTGTCGGCATCGGCTTCGCCATTCCCGCCAACCTGGCGCGCGATGTGGTGTCGCAACTCAAGCAATTCGGGGTGGCGCGGCGCGGCTGGATCGGCGTGCGCATCCAGCAGGTGACGGATGAGATCGCCCAGGGCATGGGCCTTCCCGGCAAGCAGGGCGCGCTGGTGGCTGATGTCACCGGCGGGGGGCCCGCGCAAAAGGCGGGCCTGCGCAATGGCGATGTCGTGATCAGCTTCGACAACAAGCCGATCAACGATTCCCGGCAATTGCCGCGCGTGGTGGCCGCCACGCCGGTCGGCAAGACCGTGAATATCGAGGTTCTGCGCAAGGCCAAGAAGCAAAGCTATCGCATTGTCATCGCCAAGCTGGACGAAGGCCCGGCGGACAAGCCGGGCAAGAAGTTGCCGCCGCCGAATTCGCCCAAAGCCAAATCCAAGCTTTCACAATTGGGGCTGACATTGGTTGCGCTGGATGAGAATGCGCGCGCCAAATACAAGCTTTCCGAGGACGTGAAAGGCGTGGTGGTCAGCGCGGTCGAGCCTGCCAGTCCCGCCGCCGACAAGAATTTCCGCCCCGGCGACGTGATTGTGGAAGTACAGAGTCAAGCGGTGAAGACGCCTTCCGAAATCGCGGCGCGTGTCGATGCCGATGCCAAGGCCGGCAAGAAAGTCGAGCTGATGCTGGTGAACCGAAACGGCGACTTAACGTATGTCGGTTTGCGGTTGGATTAGCCGCAATCTTTCCCCCTCCGGCCTTCGCAGCTTGCTTTTGCGCGCCGGCCGATGCCGGCGCGCAATAAGCGCTGCTACGGCCACCTCCCCCGCCAGCGCGCTACGCGCGCGCAGGGGAGGCGGACCTGAAGCTGTCTTACGAGCCTATGATCTCGGCGTCTGTATAGCCCTGCAGATACAGCAGCGCCGTGAGATCATTGTGATCGATGGCGGCGCCGGCGGCGGCGGCGACCACGGGTTTGGCGTGATAGGCGACACCCAGACCGGCGCGCTGGATCATGGCGAGATCGTTGGCGCCGTCGCCCACCGCCAGCGTTTCGGCATAGTCCAGTGTTAGATTGGCCGCTGCTTCTTCCAGCGCCCGAAGCTTGGCTTCGCGGCCCAGGATCGGGGTGCCGACCTCGCCGGTCAGCGCGGTGCCGTCATCGAGCAACGTGTTGCCGCGTTCGACGTGAAAGCCTGCCGCCTGCGCAACCCGCGCCGTGAAATAACCGAAGCCGCCCGAGACCAGCATGGTGTGGGCGCCGTTGGCGCGCATGGTGGCGAGAAGGCTTTTGGCACCAGGGTTGAGGCGCACGCGTTCGGCATAGGTGCGTTCCAAAGCCGACAGGGATAGGCCTTTCAGCATTCCCACCCGTTCGCGCAGCGCTGCCTCGAACTCCAATTCTCCGCGCATGGCGCGCTCCGTGATGGCAGCGATCTTGGGTTTCAGCCCCGCCATATCCGCCAGCTCGTCCAGGCATTCGACATTGATGATGGTGGAATCCATGTCGGCGATCAGAAGCTTTTTCTTCCGCCTGGCGGTCGCGACCAGATTGATGTCGAGCTTCAGCCCTTCCGCAAACGTGCGGGCTGCGGCCAGAAGCGGCGCGGGATCTTGCTCCGCCACGGGCAGGTCGAAGGCGCGGCCCGGCGACAGGATCGTCGGCTTGCCCAAGCCAAGTGCTGCAAAAAGCTCGGGCGCGGCGCCATCGCCGATGACATTCAAAACAAAGCCGGACATTCTGAAGACCATGAAATGTGATGCGGTGCTTATTGCAGGCCCCACAGCGAGCGGCAAGTCGGCTGCGGCGCTGGCCTTGGCCGGGCATATCGACGGCGTGGTGATCAACGCCGATTCCATGCAGGTCTATCGTGAAGCGCCAATCCTCACGGCACAGCCCGATGCGCAAGCGCAGGCGCGCGCGCCGCATCTGCTTTACGGCCATGTCTCTGCGAACGAGGTCTATTCCACGGGCCGCTATGCCGATGACGCGCATGATGCGTTGGCGAAAGCGCAAGCGATGGGAAAGGTCCCGATCTTTGTGGGCGGCACCGGGCTTTATTTCACGGCGCTCACGGATGGATTGGCGCAAATCCCACCCGTCCCCGCCGACATTCGTGCGAACGCGCGGGCGCTGCTGGAAGAAATCGGCGTGGCGGAATTGCATAAGCGGCTTGCTCTGCGTGATCCGCAAACCGCCGCGCTGCTGCGCCCCAGCGACCCGCAGCGCACTTTGCGCGCCTATGAAGTACTGGAAGCGACGGGCCGGCCTTTGTCACATTGGCAGCGCGAAACGGGCGCGCCCGTTCTGGAAGGTCTTCGGCTTGCACGCTTCGTGCTCGATCCGCCGCGGCCCTTGCTTCGCGCTGCCATTGCGGAGCGCTTCGAAGCGATGCTGAACCAGGGTGGTCTGGAAGAAGCCTTGGCGCTCGCGAACCTCGATCCGGCACTGCCGGCAGCGAAGCTGCTGGGGCTTCGCCAATTGATCGCATTGGCACGCGGAGAAATGCCACGAGAGGCGGCGATTTTGGATGCCGTCACCGCCACGCGACAATTTGCCAAGCGGCAGATGACCTGGTTTCGCAACCGAATGACGAATTATGTCCGCCTAGACCCGTATAATAGCAATATAATTACCACATATGAGCTATTCTCCGTATGAAGTTGCTTGACGATAGGGGGCGTCGGCCCTTAACGTCCGGCTCCATGACATACGCGGTCGTACTTATTGGAAGGCTGTCGCCCGGGCGGGGATGATCCCGCAATCACCGGACGATGGCGTACGATCAAGGGGCGGAAACGCCCCTTTATCTTTGGTGCCCGCGGCAAGCGGGCGTTTCGAGGGGACTATGCAAAAGGACGATACAGTGACCAAGGCCCGCGATGCTGCCAGCAGCACCGTTTCGCTCACCGGGGCGGAGATGGTGGTGCGCGCGCTCAAGGATCAGGGCGTCACGCATATTTTCGGCTATCCCGGCGGTGCCGTGCTCCCGATCTATGATGCGCTCTTCGCCGACAATGGCATCACCCATGTGCTGGTGCGCCACGAACAGGGCGCCACCCATGCGGCAGAAGGCTATGCCCGTTCCACCGGCAAACCCGGCGTGGTGCTGGTGACGTCCGGTCCCGGCGCCACCAATGCCGTCACCGGCCTCACCGATGCCTTGATGGATTCCATTCCCCTGGTGGTCCTGACCGGCCAGGTCGCGACGCATCTGATCGGCACCGACGCGTTCCAGGAAGCCGACACGATTGGCATCACCCGCGCCTGCACCAAGCACAATTGGCTGGTGCGCGACGTGAACGATCTGTCGCGCACCCTGCATGAGGCTTTCCAGATCGCCACCACGGGGCGTCCGGGTCCGGTGGTGATCGATATTCCCAAGGATGTGCAGTTCAAGACCGGCGAATATCTCACGCCGGAACAGGCGCGCCATCGCACCTATCGTCCGAAGACCGAAGCCGATGACGATGCCATCGCGCGCGCCGTCGAAATGATGGCGTCCGCCAAGCGGCCGATCTTTTACACCGGCGGCGGGCTGATCAATTCCGGTCCGAAAGCGAGCGAGGCGCTGCGCGAATTGGCGGCGGTCACCGGCTTTCCAGTGACCTCGACCCTGATGGGCCTGGGCGCGTTTCCGGCTTCGTCACCGCAATGGCTGGGCATGCTGGGTATGCACGGCACCTACGAAGCCAATCATGCCATGCATGATTGCGACGTGATGATCTGCCTGGGCGCGCGCTTCGACGACCGCGTCACAGGGCGCATCGACAAATTCTCACCCGGCTCCAAGAAGATCCATCTCGATATCGATCCCTCGCAGATCAACAAGGTGGTCCGGGTCGATCTGGGCATCGTCGCCGATGCGGCAAACGCGATCACTGCGATGGTGAAGCTGTGGAAGGCGAAGAACAAAAAAGCGGACGAAGCGGCGCTGAAGAATTGGTGGGCGCAGATCGACCGCTGGCGCGCCAAGCGTTCGCTCGCCTATGAAGCGTCCGACACCTTGATCAAGCCGCAACATGCCATCGCCCGGCTCTATGAGCTGACCAAGGGCCGCGACGTCTACATCACCACCGAGGTCGGTCAGCATCAGATGTGGGCGGCACAGCATTTCAAGTTCGAAGAGCCCAAGCGCTGGATGACGTCGGGCGGTCTGGGCACCATGGGCTATGGCCTGCCGGCGGCGGTGGGCGTGCAGATGGCCCATCGCGACGCGCTGGTGATCGATATCGCGGGTGAAGCCAGCGTGCAGATGACGATGCAGGAAATGTCGACGGCGGTTCAGTACAATCTGCCGATCAAGATCTTCATCCTGAACAACGAATATATGGGCATGGTGCGCCAATGGCAGCAATTGCTGCATGGCGGGCGCTATTCCCATTCCTATTCGGAAGCGTTGCCGGACTTCGTCAAGCTGGCCGAAGCGTTCGGCTGCCTGGGCCTGCGCGCCACCCGGCCGGACGAACTGGACGCCAAGATCCAGCAGATGATCGACAGTCCCAAGCCGGTTCTGTTCGATTGCCGCGTCGATCCCACCGAAAATTGCTACCCCATGATCCCGTCCGGGGCGGCGCACAACGACATGATCCTCTCGGCCCTGTCCAAGGCCGAAGTGAGCGACGAAGGAAAGATGCTGGTCTGATGCCGAACGAACGTCACACGCTTACCGCTTTGGTGGACAATGAGGCGGGCGTTCTCGCCCGCGTGGTCGGCCTGTTTTCCGGCCGCGGCTACAATATCGAGAGCCTGACGGTGGGCGAGGTCGATGCGGCCGAGCGCACCTCGCGCATCACCATCGTCACCTCCGGCCCGCCCGAAGTGATCGAGCAGATCGAGGCCCAGTTGAAGCGCCTGGTGCCGGTCCATGCCGTGACCAACTGGACCTTCGCCACCGACGGCATCGAGCGGGAAATGGCGCTGGCCCGGGTTTCCGGCGCCGACCGCGCCGCGGCCAAGGCGGCGGCGGAAAAATTCGGCGCCCGGGTCCTGGACGACCGGGGGCAGGCGACCGTGTTTGAGCTGACCGACGCGTCGGCCAAGGTCTCCAGCTTTATCGAGACCATGCGGCCTTTGGGCCTCAGCGACGTCTCCCGCACCGGTGTTGCCGCCATCAGCCCCGACCCCGGCTGACGGTTAACGCCCGTCTTATGTGACATAGCGTCAAACGCAATTGCCCCGCCCGGCCCAACTGGATAAAAGGCGGGCGCCAACGGAAAGGTCCTGAAATGCGCGTCTATTACGATCGGGATGCCGATCTCAACCTCATCAAGAACAAGAAGGTTGCCGTCATCGGCTTCGGCAGCCAGGGCCATGCCCATGCGCAGAATATGCGCGACAGCGGCGTGAAGGATGTGGTGATCGCGGCCCGTCCCGGCGCCAGCGCCAAGAAGGCGGAAGCCGCCGGCTTTAAAGTGATGGGCGTCACCGAAGCGGCGAAGTGGGCCGATGTGATGATGATGGTCACGCCCGACGAGCTTCAGGCCGACATCTGGAAGGACGAACTGAAGGACAACATGAAGCAGGGCGCGGCGCTGTTGTTCGCGCATGGCTTCAATGTGCATTTCAAGCTGATCGAGCCGCGTCCCGATCTGGACGTGCTGATGGTCGCGCCCAAGGG
>CAYWWT010000168.1:0-5920 GCA_964461855.1 uncultured Rhizobium sp.
CGCAGCACGCCGAAATGCGCCACCGCGATGGCGTCGCCTTCGCCTTTGGCGACATCCTTGAGGAAGGCCGCGACACGGTCATGCAGCTGGCCGGTGGATTCGCCGCCGGGTGGGCGAAAGGCAAGGCCGGTGCCGGCGCGCTTGAAGGCATCCGCGCCATCGCGCTCCACGATCCCCCCGGTGCTGAGGCCCTCCCAATCGCCCCAATTCTGTTCCATCAGGCGTGCGTCCCAACGCGCGTCGGTCAGGCCCAGCGCTTCGGCGGTCTGGCGCGCCCGCCGCGAGGTGCTGACAAAGACGCGCGCTTTTTCGAAGGGCGGCGGCGGCAACAGCCCGCGCATTTTCTCCAGCCCTTCGTCGCTCAAGGGGATGTCGGTATGGCCCTGGATGCGGCCTTGCACGTTCCACAATGTCGGGCCGTGGCGGAGCAACGCGATTCTGATCATAGATCGACTTCCACGATCACCGGCACATGATCGGAGGCTTTCTGCCAGCCGCGCATCTTCTTCACGATGGTCTGGGATTTGAGCGCGCCTTTCAGGCCCGGGCTCAGCCAGACATGATCCAGCCGGCGGCCGCGATCCGAGGCTTCCCAATCGGCGGCGCGATAACTCCACCAGGAATAGATTTTCTCGTCCGGCGGAATGAAGGCGCGCGTCGCATCGCTCCATTCAAACGCCGCTTGCGCATCGCCAAGAAGCCGCGTTTCCACAGGCGTATGGCTGACCACATCCAGCAACTGCTTGTGGCTCCAGACATCATTTTCCAGCGGCGCGACATTCAGATCGCCCATCAGCATGACGGGATTTTTGCGCATGGCTTTGCGCTTGCCGAAAAAGCGTTCCATCTCCGCCAGGAAGTGCAGCTTGTGGGCGAATTTTCCGTTCTTGTCGGGATCGGGAATGTCGCCGCCCGCGGGCACATAGAAATTGTGCAACTCCAGCCCGTTCTCGAAATGCACGCCCATGTGCCGGGCATGGCCTTCGCGGCAGAAATCCTGAACCCCGGTCTTGTGGAAAGGCAGGCGCGAGAGCACCGCCACCCCGTGATAGGCCTTCTGGCCATGGATCGCCTGATGCTCGTAACCCAGCTTGGCCAGGGGCGCCTTGGGGAAAAGCTCGTTGATGACCTTGGTTTCCTGCAGGCACAGAACATCGGGCTGATGCTCGCGCAGGAAGCGGGTGACCAGGTTGATCCGGTGGCGCACCGAATTGATGTTCCAGGTGGCAATTTTCACGAAACGCAACCCTCCCATGCTGCAGGTGCGTAATAGCCAAATGCAGCCGTGAAATTATATTTCTCTTTTATAAAACAATAGCTTAGATCAAATATTGACGCAATAATGTTGCGTAAGGTTAGGAAAACCTTCTCTTGAAGCGATCCGTACACGGCATATATTGCAGTGCAGCGTAAGGCTCCGAATGGTTCTGGAGCCAGATTGTCGAGGGAGTTTTCCATGAGTGTTCTTAGCAAACCCGTTGAAGCCAGCACCCAGCTTGGCAGCTATATCGTCGAAGGCCTGACCGGCATCCTGATCGTGTTAAGCGCCATCCTGGCCGCCGCAACGGTTGCCATCGTCGCCTGACCGATCCAGCGGCCATCTCGCCCTGGGGCTGAAATCAAGCGGATCGCGCTTTCCCAGTGCGAACCGCTCCAGCCCCGCCCAGGCGATCATGGCCGCGTTGTCGGTGCAGTATTTCGGCGGCGGCACGCGGATCTCGAATCCGTGGCTTTCCGCCAGCTTCGCCAGCGCCGCGCCGATCGCGGCATTGGCCGCAACCCCTCCCGCGACCACCAAGGCCGGGCGGGCCGCATCGGGAAAATCCTGGCGGAAGCGCGCCAGCGCATGCGCGGTGCGATCGCAGAGAATGTCGATCGCCGCCGCCTGAAACGACGCACAAGCATCATCGATATCGAGCTGCGTCTGTGCGGCGAGCTGGCGTACAGCCGTCTTCAATCCGGAAAAGGAGAAATCCATGCCCGCGCGTCCCAGCAGGGGCCGCGGCAAGGGATAGGCGCGCGGATTGCCCCGTGCCGCATGGATTTCGACATTCGGTCCGCCGGGATAAGGCAAGCCCAGAATCTTGGCGGTCTTGTCGAAGGCTTCGCCCACCGCGTCGTCCAGGGTGGTGCCATAAAGACGATATTGTTCCGGACCCGCCGCCGCCAGCAGCTGGCAATGGCCGCCGGAAACCAGAAGCAGCAGGAACGGAAACGCCACGCCGGCGGTCAATCGCGCGGTCAACGCGTGGCCGGCCAGATGATTGACGGCGACCAGCGGCTTTCCTTGCGAAAGCGCCAGCGCCTTGGCCGTGGTCAGGCCCACCATGACGCCGCCGATCAGCCCGGGACCCGCCGTGGCGGCAACAGCATCGACATCCGCCAGCGCCAGGTTTGCATCTTTCAAGGCGCGCGCGATCAACCCATCCAGTATTTCCAGATGCGCGCGGCTGGCGATTTCCGGCACCACGCCGCCATAGGGCGCATGCGCTTCGCTCTGGCTGAACACCACATTCGAGAGAATCACGCCCGGACCCGGGGGAAAGCCGCGCACCACCGCGGCGGCGGTCTCGTCGCAACTGGTCTCCAGGCCTAATATCGTCAGGGTATTCAAGTTCCGCCGGTCCCTTTAAGAGCTTCTCCTCTAGACCAGCGGCACGAATTGCGAAAGTGATGCGCTTCCATGCGAATTCTTGTGACCCGGCCAGCGGAAGACGGCGTTGAAATCGCGCACCGGCTTGGCGATCTGGGACACGAGACGCTGCTGGCGCCGCTTCTGCATGTCTCATTCTTCGCGGGCACGGAACTGGATATGGATGGCGTCCAGGCGCTGCTTGCGACCAGCGCCAATGGCGTGCGCGCCTTGGGCGGGCGGACGGCGCGGCGCGACATCCCGCTCTTCGCCGTGGGGCCGCAGACCGCCGAGGCGGCCCTGGCGGCCGGGTTCCTCCGTGTACGGAACGCCGCGGGTGATGCCGTGGCGTTGGCCGATGCAGTCTCCCATTGGGCCGATCCCACTGCCGGCGTCTTGCTGCATGCGGCAGGCGCGGAAAGCGGCGGCTGGCTGGCCGGCGCCTTGACGGAAAAAGGCTTCACGGTGCGGCGGGAAAATCTCTATCGCGTCGACGCCGCGACCTCTTTGCCGGCCGGTGCCATCGCCGCGTTACGGGCGCGGCGCATCCAGGCCGCCTTGTTCTTTTCGCCGCGCAGCGCCCAGGTCTTCGCCGCCTGTCTGGAAAAAGCGGGGCTTGCCCCGGCGGGCGTGGTGGCCGTCTGCATCAGCGCCAACACCGCCGAGGCGCTTAAGGGGCTTCCCTTCGCCGAGTTCCGTATTGCCGCTGCCCCGAACCAGACCGCGCTTTTGGCCTGCCTTTAAGACCCTGTTAAGCCATTCTGGCGCAACTTATGATTGTAGTCGATGTAACTAACTTCCCTTGGTTGGCCCCGGACCACCCCCGGCACCCGGACGCCAGCCGACCTGGAGCGGATGGCGGAACCCCGTCATCCGCTCAATTTTTTTGAGCCTTGACCGGCTCGCGCTGCTGCGCCACCTCACATGCGCCATGACCAAAAGACGCAAGCGTGAGCTTTCCGGAGTACTGACGGTAGACGATTATCCCCTGCGCTGGACCTTGCGCAGCGAGCAGATTTGGGACCCGCACGGCGAGCATCTGGGCTTGCGCCTGTCGGTGGAGCGCACCGACGAAGCCCATCGCGAATTGATCCTGGAATTTCCCTTCCGCGAAATGCCGGGCGGCAAGACCGAACGGCCGGATGTCGATCATGAGGCGTTGCCTGAGATCGTCCGCCGCGCCATCGAAGCGGGCTGGAAGCCCAAGTCGCGCGGCCGGCCCTTTACGTTTCTGGTCTGATCAGCCCGCGAAAGCGTTCAGCTCGGCGCTGACATCGGCCATCAGCGCGGGCCAGTCGCCAAAGGATTTCGGCGCGAACACGCGCGTATCTGCGTACCAGGGATATTCGTCCGTCCCCAATTGCGGCCAGGTGCGGCCGGCCGCCAGGAACCAGACTTTGGTGCCGACGCTGGCGGCGGTGGCTGCAGCGGCGGTCGGCGCCGACAAGACCAGATCGAGTGCTGCGCACAGGGCCGCAGTGCCGTCGATATCGTTGCGCAGATCCAAACCCTCGATCTGATGAATTGTGATGCCATGTTCGTCCCGGGCGCGGGCCAGTTCTTCGGCGCAATCGCCATACTGAAGATTGATGAAGCTGATGCCTTTTGTCTTCAGCGCGGGCGCCCAGCCTTCGATGGGGCTGAAATATTTGGCGCGCTTGGCTTCCAGCATCATGGAGCGCCAGCAGACGCCGACTTTCTTGCCAGGCAATGCTGCCAGCTTTTCGCGGAATTCCGCCACCCGGACCGGATCGGGTGTGAGGAAGGCTTTGTGCGGGAAATCGGAAAGCCGCTTGCGATAGACCTGCAGCGCCGTGCCCATCGGCGCCCACATGTCCGGTTCGTTGCCGCCGGCGGCGAAGGGGATCAGCCGGATCGCCTTGTTGCCGTCCTGGTCGATCAAGGTGCGATCGTCATAAGTGCCCACTTCCGCGTCCGGAAAACTGCGCTGAAACAGGCCGACCAGGCGCGGATCGACCGCGATCTGCAGCTTGCCGTCGGGGCCCAGATCGCGCGCGATATCGGGCAGGATGTTTGCGAACATGAATTCATCGCCCAGACCCTGTTCGCCGACCAGAAGCAGCTTCAGCCCTTCGACCGGTTCGCCATTCCAGCGCGGCGCGCGGATCATATGGTGGAAATAGGCGCGGAAGCGTTCGCTGTTGCGAATCTCATATTCGCGAAAGCCTTCTTCCAGCTTTCCTGCGCCGATCAAACAGATGCTGCGCGAATGGCGCGATTCCATCTTCTCGGCAGGATCGACGGCGAGCGCCAGCGCGCGGTCGTAATTCTCCAGCGCTTCTTCCAGTTGGCCGAGATGCTGATAGGCATAGCCCAGATTGTGATAGGCGCGCGCGAAGCCCGGCTCCAGCCGCGATGCTTCATTGTAAAAGACCAGGCTTTCATCGGCGCGGCCTTCCTCCGCCAGAACCGTCGCCAGCGAATTCCACAGGATCGCTTGCTCCGGCATCTTGTAGATCGCCGCACGCAAGGTTTCGATCGCCGCTTCCGGGTTGCCCAAATCGTAAAGCACGCTGCCCAGATTGTTGTAACCGAGCGGCGAATCCGGACAGGCATCGATATAATGGCGAAACAGCTGCGCCGCGCCTTCGGTGAATTTGAGATTCCAGGCGGTGAGGCCCAGATTGATCAGCAATTCCGGATCACTGGGGTCGAGTTCGAGCGCCCGTTCGTACGTCACCAGTGCCTTGTGCTGATGGCCCATGCGTTCCAGCGCCATCGCCAACACATGATACGCCTTGGCGTTGGTCTCGTCCCGTTCGGCTGCCTTCATCGCCCACTGCCCGGCGCGGACGATCTCGCCCCGGCGCCAGAAGCGGATGCCGCGTTTCAGCAGAATGTTCGAACGGTGGCGCGCGATCTCGGCCGCAACCTCATCGGTCAGCTTTTCCAGCCGGTCGATGGCCTCCATCCGGGCATCGACGCCACTTAACGAATCGATGCTTTTGAGGGCCGCTGCGGTCGCCATGGGTCTGGTCTTTCGGCTTGAAAATCTACACGCATCAAAGCCGGTTATGTTTACCCGCTGGTGCACGGTCAGCCGCCGGCCGGCGTTCTCGTCGCCGGTGCGTTCACGGCGATGGCACTCGCGGGCGGCATCGACTTCGTCAGCCTGCTGCTGTTCGAGGTGCTGCTCGCAGGGGTCGGCGGCCTGTTCAGCCCGGCCGGTGAAGCCGCGTTGAAGGACATCGTCCCCGAGCAGATGATGGGCCGCGCGCAGGCGGCGAACCAGGGTCGCGACGCTGCGCTGCAGCTCGCCGGCGGACC
>CAYWWT010000169.1:0-5916 GCA_964461855.1 uncultured Rhizobium sp.
CAAGGGCGCCGATGGTCGTGCGATTCTCTTGGGTATCACCAAGGCTTCGCTGCAAACCCGCTCGGTGTTCTCGGCGGCATCCTTCCAGGAAACCACCCGCGTCCTTACCGATGCGGCGGTCAATGGCAAGGTCGATATGCTGGAAGGCCTGAAGGAGAACGTCATCGTGGGGCGCCTCATTCCGGCCGGTACCGGCGGCGCTATCGCGCGGCTCCGTCACATCGCGACCGAACGCGACAAGGCGATCCAGGCGGAAGCAGCGGCCCAGCAGCCGGTGGCGGCTTTGGAAGCACCGACGGCGGCCGAATAGGTCGACAGGAAAAGCAAGGAATTGGGGCCGTCCGCGAGGGCGGCCCTTTTTCTTTGGCGACTAAGACCTATATCCAAAGCGCAAATCAGGAGGCGGCCGCGCTGAGGCTGCGCTACCCTGCCGCTCATGAAGCTGCCCGAACCCTTTTCCTGGACCCGCGAGGACGCCCGAAGCGGCAAGTTCGACGGGAAATTCCTGATCGGCGTGCGCACCACAGGCATCTATTGCCTGCCGTCCTGTCCCACGCATCCGCCAAAAAAAGAAAACGTCACGCTCTATCGCACCGAAGCGGAGTGCCAGGCGGCGGGGCTGCGTGCCTGCAAGCGTTGCCGTCCGGATCTCTTCTATCGCGGTGAGGACGAAAACAGCGCCTTGTTCGAAGGGCTGGCCGACCGTGTCCGCGCCAATCCCTCCGGCTATGCCGATGCCTCGGGGCTGGCCAAAGGCGCAGGCGTCAGCCTGACCAAGCTTGGCGCCCTGTTCCGGGAGCATGCGCATCTGGCGCCCGCCCAGTGGCTGCGGCGCGAGCGTGTCCGCCATGCCGCGACGCTGCTCTTAAGCGGCAATGCCAAGGTGGTCGATATCGGCTATGCGGCGGGGTTCGAAAGCGAGTCGGTTTTCCACCGCCAATTTCTCGCGCTCACCCGCATGACGCCGGGCGCCTACCGCGCGCTGTCCAATGTTTTTCTGTTGCAGATGCCATCCGCGTATCGGGCCAAGGAAATTCTGGCCTATCACGCCCGCGATCCCGACAGCCTGTGCGAGAGGAGCGAGGGCACCAAGATCTGGAAAGCGCTTTTGACCGAAGATGGCCCCGCGATCCTGGAAATGTCGCTGGAAAAGGAAGGCGTCTGGGTCCGCGTTCATGCCGAGCGCAAGCTGGGACGCGCCAGCCTGGCATTCCTGCACGAAGCCGCGCTCAAGATGCTGGGGCTGAACAACGAGACGGCGCCCTTCGAGACCCGGCACGCGGAATTTACCGCGCCCAGGCGGGGGTTGCGCCTGCCCAATATCCCCACCGGCTTTGATGGTCTTGCCTGGGGCATCATCGGCCAGCAGATCAACGTCAAATTCGCCTCGAGCCTGCGCAGCGAAATCATCCGCATGGCGGGCGAAAAAGTGGGCACGATGCGCACCCATCCCACGCCGGACCGGGTTGCCGATCTCAGCGTGGCGGCGTTGAACAAGCGGCGCTTCTCCCGCTCCAAAGCCGCCTATCTGATCGGGGCGGCGCAAAGCGTGGCGAAGGGCGATCTCGATGTCGAAGCCTTGCCCCGCGGCTCGGCGGTGGCGGCAGAGAAGAAGCTCACCGCGCTTCATGGGGTGGGCACCTGGACGGCGCGCTACACGATGCTGCGGGGCGGCTTCGCCGATGCCGCGCCCGTAGGCGACAGCGCGCTGGCGACGGCTTTGCAGCGGCTGCACAAGCTTCCTGAGCGGCCGGATCATGACCAGGTCAAGGTTTTGATGTCTGCCTTCTCGCCGTATCGCAGTCTCGCCACCATGCATCTTTGGACCTACCTCAAGGAGCCGGTCCCGAAGGAGGCAGCGTGAAACGTTATTGGGATCGGATCGAAACGCCGTTCGGTCTTTTCGCCGCCTGGGTGGATGAGGCGGGACGCTTGCTGCGCTTCCGCTTCCGCAACGACGACGCGGAGCAGGTAGACCGCGACGCGGAACAAAATCCAGAGGCGCTGAGAGAAGTTCATCGCCAGGTGGCGGAATATTCTGCCGGCAATCGGCAGGCCTTTGAATTCGATTTGATGCCCGACGGCACGGAGTTCGACCGCCAGGTCTGGAAAGCGCTCAGCGACATTCCCTTCGGCCGCACGGTGTCTTATGGCGCCATCGCCAAAGCCATCGGCCAACCAGGGGCGGCCAGGGCGGTTGGCGCCGCGAACAACGCCAACCCAATTGCCCTGATTGTGCCTTGCCACCGGGTGATCGGCAGCGATGGCAATCTTGTCGGTTTTGGCGGTGGCCTGCCGTTAAAGCGCCGGCTTCTGGAACATGAAGCACGGGTGTGCGGCACCCGCTACGATCTGTTCGGCTAGCCATCTCCGCCCCCAAGGCTGAGAGCGGAGATAAGCTTAAGCAGGTAGTGGTCCGTAATCGCTCTGTTGTTTCAATTCGTCGCCAGTCGCGCCACAAGGCGGATGTTACGGCCCGGCATCACGACCAGATCCTTGTTCAGCGATGCCGGGTTGCGCATCACTTCGTCTGCCAGATTCTGGCCGATCAGGGAGAATTCCCAGTTCCGGTCCTTGAATGGGCGCCAGCTTACATGTGCGTCCACGGAGATGTAGCCGGGAGTAGGCGTGTCGAACGGGCCGGGCTCGTTCTGATCGCCGATCTTGAGGATCTGGAAGCCGGTATCAACGGGATCGGTTTCCCAGGTTAACCCGCCGCCGGCCCGCCAGGCCGGAATGCGCGGGACATTGACGCCTCCGGTCAATGTAGCGCGCACCATATCGCCCAGGACATTGGCTTTCAGCGTTCCGCCGTCGCCGTCCTTCCAGAGCGAATAAGAGGCCTTGCCTTCCAGGCCGCGGAAATGTGCCGCGGCTTGCGTGTAATTGAGTTGACGCAGGTCTTCGCCATTGCCGAGGCCGCAATTGCCTTCTTCATCGCAGGTGGCGCCGGTCAGCGCGCCGTAGATGTAATTGTTGAAGGCGGTGTAATAGGCGCTGCCGTCGAAGCTGAAATCGCCATAACGCAGACGAAGCGAGGTTTCCGCCGAATTGGCCCGCTCCAGCTTCAATGACGGGTTTCCGGTCTCGAAAGTGCCCGGTCCGTCATGGGCGCCGCGCGCAAACAGTTCGGTCTGCGCCGGCGCGCGGCCGGTGCTGGAGCCGGTGAAGCCCAGCTTCACATGCTCCGTCGCTTCCCACAGCACGCCGACGGCTCCGCTAACGGGCAGGAAGTCGCGATTTGTGAGATTGTCGGAAGCAGGCGTGCCCTGAATCTTCACATATTCCAGCCGCCCGCTGCCTTCCATATGGACCGTGTCGCTGAGCTTGATCTCGGTGAAAAAGAACCCGGCATAATTCTGCGTGAGCGTGGGCAGCAGATAGTCCGCGCCTTCGCCCAACGCCTGAAAGGCGCGATTCTGCACCTGAATGCCGACGGCGGAACTCAGGAACGGTCCGATTCCGCCAAGCAGCGTTTCTGCCCGTAGGTCCAGTTCCTTGTTCCTGAATGTGGCATTGACCGAGCCGTCGGGATTCTTTTCCTCATGCGAGTAATTGGCGTAGCTGCCGTTGATGTTCAGCGTCTGCAGAAGCCCTGAGTCCAAATCCAGCGACGATCCCAGCAGATATTTGGTCTGGCGCATGTCGATATAGGTCGTGTCGCTGGGCACGCCATAGTTGGAATCGTAATGGATGACCGCACCGCCGATCCGGCTCTTGTCCCCGAAGAAATAGGACGAGCCCAGCGAGACGCCGTCGCCGCGGAAGAAGGAATTGGCCTGCACGCCCAGCGGCGTCTCGTAATCCTGGGTCTTGTGATAGAAACCATCGGCGTGAAAGGCGAAATTGCCGATCCCAGCATCGCCCAGCATGGCGATTTGCCCCGCATTTGAAACTGAATCGAACCCGCCGCTGACTTCGCCGCTCGGTGTGTCGGCAAGAGTGGTCGGCACGCGATTGTTGATGGCGTTGACCACGCCTCCAATTGCCTGGCTGCCATAGCGGAGCGTGGCGGCCCCGCGTACGACTTCGATGCTGCGCGCCGACAACGGATCGATCGGTACGCCGTGATCGGGGCCGATATCGGATGCATCCGAGCTGGAGGTGCCGTCTTCGAGCACGCGCACGCGACTGGCGTCCATGCCGCGAATGATGGGGCGGCCGGAGCCGGCGGAGAACCCGCTGGTGCTGACGCCGGGAATATCGGCCAGTGCATCCGCCAGGGTCGATCCGCCTGAGCGAAGAATATCGGTGGCATCGACCCGCGAGGAAATCGACGCCAGGCTGTCGCCATGGCCTGTGAGGGGCGAGGCCGTCACCACGACTGTTTCGGTCAAATGGGACTGCGAAAAAGCGGGGCTTGCGAAGAGGGCGGTGCTGGCGGCGCCGGCAAGCAATCCAAGCTGCAGGCGACGGAACGAATGATGAGAAGAAAGATGGAAACGCATAAATCACTCCGGAAAGAAATGCCGCCGCGGGGACGACAAGGCGCGGCCCCGGACAGGTGGGACCAGCGTGCGAGATGAGGAGGATTTAGCGGCGGGGTGGTGCGCGGCTCTGCCAGCCGAGCGCCTGTTCGATGCCAGGGCGGGGCGAGAGTGCAAACCGCGGTGCGAGGGCGACCGCGTTCAGGAGAATGAAAAGGTCCGCGGCGGCCGGAACGAGGTAGGTCCCGGCGTGCAGGGCCTCCTGGCACAGGGGGCAGTTGGCGGGATCGTAGGGATCCTGTGAGGTTGGGCCGGGTGCCGAAAGCTGAGACGGCGCTACCACATTCGTCAGTCCCGCCGGGACCGCCAGACCGTGGATGTGGATTTGGACCGCGATCCCCTGGACCAGGAATGCGGCCAGGGCGAACAGAATCGCCAGCCGGGACAAAAGCGGCTTCTTCGCTACGGCGATGGAGGCGGACTTCGCCATGAAAGGTAAATGTCTCCCGGTCGGCCGCGATTTAGGCGCAGTCGGCGAGACGGTGCAACCCGCCCGGTTCTGACCAATGGGGCGGGATCTATGGCGCGCCTCAATGTTCTGTAAAATTTATCATAAATATCAGATAGATATCTGAATATTCTCTACAGAAACATCAAATATTCAGCCCAAGAACCGAAAGTTCGGGCCGCCAAACCCGGTTGTTCGGACTGCTTGGATCGGGGGGCATTACCAGTTTCCGGAAGGGATTTCGGGAATCGCCCCGCCGTCCGGGACCGCGCCGTTAATTCTCGCGGGGTTCGGCTTGGCCATCAAATGTGGGTCCCGGTCCGAAAGGCCCGGCTTATCGTCGGAAATCCCGGCAGACCGGCCCTCGGGCGATAAGCTTGAAATATCCTTTCCAACGCGCTTGACCCCTTACCCCCCTCTGGATATATAGCGCCACCTTCCAGGGCAGGCTGTCTGCGGAAAAAACCGCAAAAACGCTGTTGGGAAGCCAGTTTAAGAGCTTTAGACGCGCGACTCGGGGTTCCGACCCTCAGTCCTCCGCAAGTTCGGACCGGGCCATGTCGCTCGCGTCCGGTTTTTGGTTTTGCTCATACCGTGCGGCCGCGCGGGAATGAAAAGAGGAAGTGGAATGCCGACAGTCAATCAGCTCATTCGCAAGCCGCGCGGCGCAAAGCCGAAGCGCAACAAGGTTCCGGCCCTTCAGAGCTGCCCGCAAAAGCGCGCAGTCTGCACGCGCGTCTATACGACGACGCCGAAAAAGCCGAACTCCGCGCTTCGCAAGGTTGCGAAGGTGCGTCTGACCAACGGTTTCGAAGCGCTGACCTACATTCCGGGCGAGGGCCACAATCTTCAGGAACACAGCGTGGTCCTGATCCGCGGCGGTCGCGTCAAGGACCTGCCGGGCGTGCGCTATCACATCATCCGCGGCGTGCTCGACACCCAGGGCGTGAAGGACCGCAAGAAGCGCCGTTCGCTCTATGG
>CAYWWT010000170.1:0-5898 GCA_964461855.1 uncultured Rhizobium sp.
GCGGACGCAAGGGCAAATCCGGACGCCCGTGCCGCACCAGGATGATGCGCGCGCCTTCGGCGATGGATTGCGGCTGTTTCGGATCGGGCATGGATTTTGGAGCGTAACGCCCCTGCTCTACTTTCCCAAACCCGGAACGACAAGCATGCCTAAGACGAACCACACCGGCTTTCTTCCCCCGTGGCCGAAGGCCTGACGGGGGAAGATGTCTCTGAGCGCTTGCGCGAAAGAGACAGATGGGGGCCTCAAAGATTTAAAGCTCTTCGCAGCTGGCCAAGATCGAACGGCTTGGTGAGATGGCGGATGCTGGCATCTTCCGGCTTTCCGCCCGCCGCCGCCTCTGCGGAATAGCCCGACGCGATGATCACTCTCAGATCGGGGCGCAGGCGCCTTGCCTCCTCCACCAATTGTCGCCCATTCATGCCGGGAAGCCCCAGATCGGTAAGAAGGATTTCGATCTCCGGATCCTTCTGCAGAATCGCCAGCGCCTCGGCGCCGTCGCCGGCTTCCAGCGCCTGCAACCCGATCTGTTCGATCATGTCCACCGTGGCCATGCGGATCAGCATGATGTCTTCCACGACCAGGATTTTCGTCAATCGCTCCACCGGCCGCGCCGCGGCCGGGGAAGGCTGCAACGGCCCCTGTGCTGTGCCGGCAAAAACGCTGCGCAGCTTTCGCGCCAGCTCGTCCTTGCGATAGGGCTTGGACAATAGAATCGCGTCGTCATCCAGCCTGCCATTATGGACGATGGCGTTTTGGGTGTAGCCGGAGGTGAACAGAATTCGGATGCCGGGACAAAGCTCCTGCGCCTTGCGGGCAAGCTCGCGCGTGGGTATCGCACCAGGCATCACCACATCGGTGAAAAGCAGATCGACTTTCGCGCCACTTTCAAGCAGCTTGAGGGCGGCCTCGGCATTTTCGGCCCGCAGCGCCGCATATCCCAACTCGGTCAGCATATCGACAACCGCGGCGCGGACGCCTTCGTCATCCTCAACCACCAGAACACGCTCGCTGCCGCCCTGCACCGGCTGCTGGCGCAGGGCATCGTTCGCATCCTGTATCCGGCGAGTGCGCGGCAGATAGATTTTTACCGTCGTGCCTTCACCGATCTCGCTGTAGATCTTGATATGACCGCCGGACTGTTTGACGAAACCATAGGCCTGCGCCAGGCCCAGCCCGGTGCCTTTGCCTTCCGGCTTGGTGGTAAAGAAGGGTTCGAAGACCCGGCTCATCACTTCCGGCGTCATGCCGGTGCCGGTGTCGCTCACCGCCAGCATCACATATTGGCCGGGCGTGACCTCGGCATGGCTTTGCGCATAAGCGTCGTCGAGATAGGCGTTGGCGGCCTCCAAGGTCAGCTTGCCGCCTTCCGGCATCGCATCGCGCGCATTGATGGCAAGATTGAGGATCGCGTTCTCGACCTGGTTGGGATCGACCAGGGTGTTCCACAAGCCGCCCGCGATCACCGCCTCCACTTCGATCTGCTCGCCAAGTGTCCGGCGCAGCATGTCCGTCATGTCGCGGATGACACGGCCCAGATCCACCGAGCGCGGATCCAGCGCCTGGCGGCGGGCAAACGCCAGAAGCTGGCCGGTGAGCCGCGAACCGCGAGAGACCGCACCGATTGCGTTCTGCAGCCGCTGTCCCAGCGCGCCATTGCTGCGCGCCTCACCGGAGGCGGCCGCCAGATCGAGATTGGCGCTGATGATCTGCAGCAGATTGTTGAAATCATGGGCGACGCCACCGGTCAGATGCCCGATCGATTCCATTTTCTGGCTCTGGCGGACCATGTTCTCGGCACGAATGCGGGCGGTGATGTCGCTCACCATCACCAGAAAGCCGCCGGTCGAGACCGGAGCCTTGTAAATATCGAGTTCCCGGTTCGCCCAGGCGATATGTTTGGTGTCGAGATCGCGATCCGGACCGGGCGGCGTCAGGATCGGATCCGTCCTGCCCGCTTCCACGGCCTGAAGCTGCTCCAACCGCGTACCTTGTGTGTTCGCAAGCTGGTCGGGAAAATCCATCAACCGGAAGAAATTGGCGTTGAACGCGCAAAGGCTGCCATCGGCCGCGAAATAAGCGATGCCATCGCGCACGGTGTCTATGGTGGCCTGCAGGATCGCCGCTTCCCCGGCGCGCGCCCGCTCGGATTCACTGAGGCTGAGATTGTTGCGTACCAGAAGTGCGGCCGCGATCATGAGAATGATCAGCGCCAGGCCAGCCGCGCCGACTGCGAATGCGATCTCATAGCGCTCCTGCCTGTCGCGTTCCTTGGTGCGGACTTGCAGAAGCGTCCGTTCCACCGTCATGCCGGCCGCGACTTCGGCGCGGAGCGCGTCCATGCGCTGCTTTCCGGTCTGCAACGCCTTCACCATCTGCGGCGATTGCGGGGCGCTTCCCAGCGTGAAATCGAGCGCGGCGAAACGGTCACGAACGTGGCGGGCCAGCGCCTCCGCCCGGTGCTGCTGGTCGGGATTGTCGAGGGTGAGATTTCTGAAGGCCTCGATGTCGCGGTCCACCCGTTCGACCGCGGTCCGATAGGGCACCAGAAACGCCTGATCCCGTGTCAGAAGATAGCCGCGCTGGCCGGTTTCGGCATCCTGCGCATCCACCAGGATCTGTCGCAGCGCGCCGATGACTTGAAAGGTATGCGCCACGCCGCGCTGGGCCGCATTCTCATTGGCGGCAAATTGCACGGTGAGATAGGCGATCGTCGCAAAGATCAGGAACAGAGGCACTGCAGCAAGCAATGCCAGCCTGTTCGCTGTTAAAACGCCCCGCCCCACAACGCCTCGCTCAAGGGAACCCCCATCGGTGAAACGGCCCATTCAATGCACAGTTCCCTGACGACGATCCGAATTTAGGGACAAATCCGCGAAAAGCCAGGACGAATCCGGCCGCATCATCGGCGCCGCTCGCCCCGTTCACATATTGTAGCCGCCGGGAACGCTTGCCGTGAACCGGCGTTGGTTTTTCGGGATCCCTTCGCTGCGACGCGGAAGGGGTCGAAGGAGCGGCCGGCTTTGTCCCGTCCGCATTCGTGCGAAGGCAAAGGATGGCAACCGGCAGACCGAGCGTTGATCTGCTGAATTTTTCCGGAAGGGATGTCCGGCGGGATGCGGTTGTCTTTCGCAGCCTTTGGCACAAGGCGGCTTTCTTTGCCGGCCTGATCGGCATCGTGCTTTTGCCGCTGGTGATCCTTTTCCCGTTCACCCCTTGAGCGCGCCTTCACGGGCCGCGCCGGAAAACTTGCAATGACGATACAAGACCGCTCCCTCCACGCACCGGCAGTCCCTTTCCAGGATCGGAAGGATGCCGGACGCCGCCTGGCGCAAAAACTGGCGACTTGCGGATTGCAAAATCCGCTTGTTCTGGCGCTGCCGCGGGGCGGCGTGCCCGTCGGTGTCGAAATCGCCCGAACCTTGGGCGCGCCGCTGGACCTGCTTTTGGCCCGCAAGATCGGAACCTCCTGGCAACCGGAACTCGCCATCGGTGCCGTGATCGGGGGATTGCATCCCAAGACCGTGATCAATCGCGACATCGCCAGCATCGCTGGCGTGACGGAAGCCGATCTCGCCCGCATCGCCAAGATCCAGTTCGAGGAGTTGGAACGGCGGCGGCATCTCTGGCTGGGACGGCACCATTCTCTTTCGCCTGCGGGCCATACGGCGATTCTGGTCGATGACGGTGTCGCGACGGGGGCGACCATGCGCGTGGCGCTGGAAGCGGTACGGGCCGAAAACCCGCTCCGGCTGGTCCTCGCCAGCCCCGTGGCGCCGGAGGAAACGGCGCAGATGCTGCGCGGGCTTTGCGACGAAGCCGTCTTTCTGGAGACGCCGCGAACCTTCAGCGCCGTGGGCGCCTTCTATCGGGACTTCCACCAATTGCGCGATGGCGAAGTGCGGGCCTTGCTGAATTCGGCCCGGAAAATTTGAGGACGCAACGCCTCTTTCGTTCCTGTTGAATCGGAATTCCAACGCGACCAGTCTCGGCATCTCGCATAGCCAGCGATTCGGATCACGTTGCAATGAGCCTCCACGTCAAGACCGCCCCGTCGAAGCGGCAAATCTTGAAAGACATATTCGGCTTCGACGCGTTCCGGCCCGGCCAGGAAGCGGTGATGGATGCGGTGCTGGGCGGGCGCAACGTCCTTTCGGTGATGCCAACCGGATCGGGCAAGTCGCTGTGTTTTCAAGTGCCCGCGCTCGTCCTGGGCGGGCTCACGATTGTCGTATCGCCACTCGTGGCGCTCATGCAGGACCAGGTCGCGGCGTTAAGGCTTGCCGGCGTATCCGCCGACACGATCAACTCGTCGCGGGATCGCGAAGAAAATATCGCGGCATGGCGGCGCGCGGCCTCGGGCGAAACACGCCTGCTGTATCTGTCTCCTGAGCGGCTGATGACAGAGGCCATGCTTGCGGCGCTAAGCAAGCTTGCCGTCCGCTTGATCGCCGTCGACGAGGCCCATTGCATTTCGCAATGGGGGCCAGCCTTCCGGCCGGACTATGAGACGCTGTCGCGCTTGCGCGACATGTTTCCCGGCGTGCCTGTCATGGCCCTGACCGCCACGGCTGACGAGAGCACCCGGGCCGACATCATCGCACGGCTGTTCGGCGGCAAGGCCGACCAGATCGTGCTCGGCTTCGATCGACCGAACATCACCCTGACGGTCGCGGCGAAGCGGGAATGGAAACAGCAGCTTCTGTCTTTCGTCAAGGCACGCGCCGGTCAGAGCGGGATCATCTATTGCTTGTCCCGCAAGCGAACCGAAGAGGCGACAGCATTTCTCGCGGGCCAAGGCATCGCAGCATTGGCCTACCATGCCGGCATGAGCAAAGAGGCGCGAGACGCCAACCAGAATGCCTTCATGACCGAGCCCTATACCGTGATGGCGGCGACGATTGCCTTCGGCATGGGGATCGACAAATCCGATGTGCGCTACGTTTTCCATGCCGATCTGCCGGCAAGCCTGGAAAGCTACTATCAGGAGATCGGCCGTGCGGGACGCGACGGGAAACCGGCGGAAGCGCACATGTTGTTCGGTTTGGGCGACATCCGCATGCGCCGCCTGTTCATCGATCAGGAGGAAACCAGCGACGATCGCAAGCGGCGCGAACATCAAAGGCTGGCGGCGCTTGTCAATTATTGCGAGGCCTCATCCTGCCGGCGCCGCAGCCTGCTTGGCTATTTCGGCGAAAGCGCGGAGCCATGCGGCAATTGCGACGCCTGTTCAAGCCCGGCCACCCTGGTCGACGAGACACAAAGAGCGCGGCAGGTCCTTGGCGTTGTCCAGCAGACAGGCGAGCGCTACGGCGCCCTGCACATCGTCGATATCCTGCGCGGCGCCGAGACGGAAAAAATCGTCAACAGCAGACATGACCAGCTTCCCGGATTCGGTTCGGGCGCTTCGCTGAAAAAGGAGGAATGGCGCTCCATGATCCGCCAACTCGTGGCGGGCGGATTCCTCGATCACGATGTGGCGGGATATGGCGGCCTCAGTCTTCTGGAGCATGGCCACGCCTTGCTACAGGGCGGGCGGAAATTTCTGTATCGCGCCGACACGGCCCGGCCCCCCACCCGCAAGGACAGCGCGGCAGCATCGTCAGGCGCCCTCACGGCCGGACAAACCGCCCTTCTCGCGGCGCTCAAAAAGCTCCGATTGAGTATCGCCAGCCAGCGGCAGGTACCCGCCTATGTCATTTTTCCCGACAAGACGCTGCTCGAAATGGCTGTGAGCACCCCCCGCACGCTGCCGGAATTCGCCATGGTCAGCGGTGTCGGCGCCTCGAAACTGCGCGATTTCGGGCGGGCGTTCGTAGAGGCCATTTCCGCGCATGCCGGCAACGACTGAGGCAAGTAATACTGGGTCCCACAGCCCCTCGCGACCCTGTTATTTCT
>CAYWWT010000171.1:0-5885 GCA_964461855.1 uncultured Rhizobium sp.
GCCGGTCGAGAAGCGGCCATAGCCGTCCTCGTCCTCGGTTCGAATTTCACGCGTGTCGCCCATCCGCCGCTTATAGGGGCTGAGGCGGCCGCGGTCAGCCCAGGAACTCGCGGATATCCCCAATCGCCTCGGCCAGGCCACAGCGCTTGACCGGGGCGGCCTGCGGGAAGGCTGCAAGCAGGCGGCTAGGCATGGCGCTTTCCAGAATGACGAAGCAGCCCTTGTCCTCAGGCCCCCGGATCAGGCGCCCGAACGCCTGTTTCAGCCGGAAACGCGTGATCAGATCGTCATAGGAGCGGCCGAAGCGCGCGCGGCGGGCTTTGTGCAGGACTGTGGGCTTGGGCCAGGGCACCTTGTCGAACACCACCAGCCGCAGCGAGCGGCCGGGTACATCCACGCCATCGCGCAAGGCATCGGTGCCGAGCAGGCAGGCATTCTCTTCCGCCCGGAACAGGTCGACCAAGGCACCGGTATCGAGCCGATCGACATGCTGAGCGTAAAGCGGGATGCCCGCATCCGCCAAAGGCTGGGCGATGCGCGCCTCGGTGTCTTTCAAGGCCCTGACCGCCGTGAACAGGCCGAGCCCGCCGCCGCCCGCCGCCAGGAACAATTCGCGCATCGCTGCTGCCAGCGCATCGGGATCGCGGCGCGGCACATCCTTGACGACGAAGATGCGGGATTGGTCTTGATAGTGAAAAGGCGAGCCGAAGGAGGCGCGCCGGGGCGGCTGCGGCAGGTGCAGCGCGCCGGTGCGCACTTCCGCGCTTTCCCAATCCTGCCCCTCGGCGCCGGAGTCGCGCAACGTGGCGGAGGTAATGAGCGCGCCATGCGCCGGCTCCAGAATCTCCGACGCCAGCGGCACGGTGGGGTCGATCCAATGGCGCTCGAACCCGACATCGAAATCGCGTCCATCCTCGCGGCTGATCTCGAACCAGTCGGTGAAATCATCGCTGATCTCGCCCGTTTCCAGATTCTCCAGCATGCGGATCCAGGCCGGCAGCACCAGCCGGGCGCGGCGATCCAGACCGCGCGCCGCCGCTTCCAGGCGCGCCTTTGTGTAAGGCTCCAAGGTGGCGCTCTTGTCGTCCATCGCTTTGCGCAGCAATTTCGACAGGCGTGTGAGGGGATCGGCGATGCGCTTCAAGGCGCGGGACAGTTCCATCACTGCGCGCAGGGTTTGGTCGCCCAGCGGCTGGGCTTCGGCTTCCAGTGTATAAAATGTGTCGCGATCGTCGCTGCGTGCCCGGACATGGGCGTAAATCTCGGCGAGAAAGATCTCGCCTGGTCCGCGCGATGCAGCGCCCGTCACGCGCGCCATCCAGCCTTCGCCCGCCAGCGCGCTCGCCGCCTGGACGGCGTCTTCCAGCGCATGCTGGGCCTCTTCATCGTCGGCGATCAAATCCTTCAGCCGTTCTTCCAAGCCGCGCATGCGGGTGCGAGCGCGGCCCTCGGGTCCGCGAACCCAACGCCGCAGCTCCGCCATCTCGCGGCCGGACAGAAGCGCGGCGAAGCCGGAATCGGCGGCATCGAAGAGATGATGGCCTTCGTCGAAGACATAACGCAGGCGGCGTTCGGGCGGGGTGTCCGTGGTCTGGTCGGTGGCGAGCCAGTCCGATGCCGCCTGCGCGATCACCAGCGCATGGTTGGCCACCACGATGGGTGCGTGACGGGCGCGGCGAATGGCGCGCTCGATGAAACAGATGCGGTAATGCGGGCAGGCGGCATAGATGCATTCGCCGCGCCGGTCGGTGATTTCGCTCAAGGGCAGGGACGCCGCCAGAAAGGCGGGAAACCCCGCGCCGGAAATATCGCCGTCGGTGTTCGAACCGACCCAGCGCGCAATCAGGCCCAGCGCGACGCTGCGCTGGCCGGGCGCCAGCGCGGTGCGCTTCGCGGCTTCTTCGAAATTCAGCAGGCAGAGATAATTTTCGCGCCCCTTGCGCACCACCGCTTTCTCGGCGCGCTCCACCGGGTCGGGATAGAGATGGGCAATCTCCTGCACGATCTGGCGCTGGAGGTTGCGGGTGTAGGTCGAGATCCAAAGTCCCGGACCGTTCTTCTCCGCCCAGACGCTGGCGGGCGCCAGATAGCCCAGCGTCTTGCCGGTGCCCGTGCCCGCTTCGACCAACGCGATCCTGGGCGCTCCCGATTCCTCGCGTGGCCCGAAGGCATAGGTGGCGGCGTCGCTATAGGCGCTCTGTTCCGGGCGCGGCGTTCCCACCAGCGACAAGAGGCGGGCGCGCGCTTCTTCCGGCGCGATGGGTTGGGAGCCAGGCGTGCCCACAGGTGCCTCGTCTTCCCACTGCGGCAAACTACGCCAGGCTTCCATGCCCGCGATGGGCGAGCCGTGCGGTGTCTCCGTACCCATTGCGGCTTGCAGAAACGGTCCCCAGCGCCAGCCGCTGCGCGCCAGGGTCGCCGCCAGGGGCGCGAGGCGGGCGCGCATGTCGGCGGGCATTTCGCGCACTTCTTCCAGCAGACATTGCGCGACCGCGAAAAGCGCTGCGGCGGATTGTTCTGGCGTTTGCGGCGGATCGAGGCGAAGTGCACGCGCCAGGCCAAGCGCGCTCGGAACCAGAGGCTGGCCGGGGCGGACAAAGGCGAAAAGTTCCAGCACATCGTAGAGCGGCCGGGCCGGTTGCGCTTTCAGGCGCCCGGCGACGAAGGCCGCGTGGGCCACCAGCGCGTCCCCGGATTGAAAGATTGCCCGCGCCCCTTCCCGGTCCACGCGCCGGCAAACGCCGCCGCGGCAGATCGCGGCGCCGGGCGGCGCAGGCACAAGGGCGACGAGCGCCGAAAGCGAGTCGGTTGCGGGGAGCATCCCGCATCATAGCGCATTGGCGACGAAAGTGCCGCCGTTTCGCGTTGGAATCGCAATCAGCGCAGATCGGGATAGAGATTGCCCAGCGCCCTGCGCGCTCTGTGATGTTCCCCCACCACCATCTGGGCGGCGTTGCGCAAGGTATGGGCATCTTCGCCCGCACGATTGGCCCGCGTGAATTGACGTGCGGCGTCCGTCATCGCGGTCAGGCCCAGGCCACCGGCGGCGCCCACAATGTCCTGCGCCAGGCGGGCGGCGTCATCCCACCGTTCTTCGCTGCACGCTTCGGCCAGCGCATTGGTGAGCTGCTCGGCGGTCGCTTCATAGCATTGCAGGATTTCGATCAGGGTCTTCAGGCCGACCGATTTTTCCAAAGTCGAGAACGTCAGCGCATCGATGGCGGCGGGAAGCGGGGGATCGGTATCGCTCTTTTCGCGCGCGGTGCCGATCAGATCCAAGGCATGAAAGAGGGCATCGCCGGTCACCGGCCAGCGCAAGATGCCCGCCACGGCATCGGGGGTGCGATCGCCGCGCAGGAGCAAGGCCAGGATCGGGGCCTTGACCCCGGGGGCAGCGGCGAGAAGATCGGCTTCGTCGGGACCTGCGATCAGGACATCGAAATGCTCGCGGCCTGCGCGCCCGGCCGCGTCTGCCGCACCTGAAGCGACGACACACCGGTTGCCGAAGGGTTCCAGCATGTGCGTCAAGGATGCCGCGACATCGCCGGCGGTTACGGCGATCAGCAACGACAGGCCTTGCGGGGCCGCATATGCGGATTCGGGCGGTATTTCATACGCCGCCGCGGCGGCTTGTCCGGAAACCGGCAGTGTGAACCAGAAGAGCGCGCCGTCGCCGGGCGTGGATTCGAATCCGATCTCGCCGCCGGCCTGTTCGACGATGCGCTTGGTGACGGCGAGGCCCAGGCCCGCCCCCTGTTCCTTGCGCGCATAGGAAACATCGCCGGGGGAAAAAGGCTTGAACAGGCGCTGCGCCACGTCGTCGGTGATGCCCGGGCCGGTGTCGGAAATCGCGAAGCGGACCACTGGGCGTCCCGAAGCGCCGCGATCGGCGTTGAGGCGGATTTCGACCAGGCCGCGCTCGGTGAATTTGAGAGCATTGTCGGCGAGCTTGAGCAAAGCCTGACGCACGCGGCGGGGATCGGCGGCAACCCGCGGCAATTCGCTGCCGGCATGCAGCGCCAGCCTGAGCCGCTTTTCCCAGGCGCGCGGCTGCAACAGCCGGGTTACCGCCCGCGCGGTCTGGGCGGGATCGCAATCCTCGTCTTCCAGCGCATCATCGTCGTCACGCGTGAGTGCGATGACATCATCCAAAAGGGTCTGAAGGCCGCGGCCGGCTTCCAGCATCACTTTGACATGGTCGGCCTGCTGCTTGGGAAGATCGGCCCGTTCCAGCAATTGCGCCATGCCGAGTAATGCATTCATCGGCGTGCGAAGTTCGTGGCTGATGTTGGCGATGAAAGTCGATTTTGCCAGCGCCGAAGCCCGAGCGCTGTCCCGCGCCAGAAGCGCTTCGGCTTTTTCGTTTTGCAGATGCTGGACCAGGCTGGCATTTTCGTTGCGCAGCGAAAGTCCTTCATCGATCAGCTTGCCCATGCCGCTGCTATAGCTGGCCAGCACGGCGCCGAAAAAAGTCACCAGCACGGCCGTCATCAGCGGAAAGGCTCCGCCCTGGATCAGCAGCATCACCACCAGCGGGGACAGCGCGAACGTGGCATGCACAACATAGGCGGGCCGATAGGCGGAGCGGGCGATGAACTCCGTGGCCGTCATGCCGAGATAGGCGAGTGCGAGATAGGCCTGGGCGGGGAAGGAATTCCAGGCGAACCAGAAAACGGAGCCGAGACCCCAGGTGGCGCCGCCGATCGCCGAAACGAACGTGTAACGGCGGGCCCAGAAATGCGGATCGCTTCCCGGCTTGCGGTTGCGGTACGCCGTGGTCAGCTGCTCGGAGGCGATCACCACCACCATCAGCAACGCCAGCGGCGTGACGGACAGGAAGCCCAGCCGGTTGCCGGACAAGAGCGTGGCGGGGACGCACAAGGCGGCGAAGGGCAGCGACAGGTAATGGCGCCCCATGGTGTAGAGCACATCGATGCGGCCGGCGAAAATTTGCCGCGCATCATCGCCCTGGGACGTGCTTTTGGCGGTCATTGACGCTATCCCCTGCCAAAGCCTAGCTTCGCGCCCTTTCGAAACGCTTAATTTCAGCCCTAACAGAAAGTGAATTCTGCTGTGAAAAACGTGGCGGATCAGGCGCTTGCCGCCAAGGCCTGGCCATTCGAGGAGGCCCGCAAGCTGCTGCAGCGGATCGCGCGCCGCAAGGCTGCCGGAAAACCGGTGGCAGGGGTGGTGTTCGAGACCGGATATGGCCCCTCAGGCCTGCCGCATATCGGCACCTTCGGCGAAGTGGCGCGCTCCAGCTGGGTGCGCCAGGCCTTCGAAGCCATGTCGGACGTGCCCGCTCATCTCATCGCTTTCTCGGACGACATGGACGGGCTGCGCAAGGTGCCGGACAATCTTCCCAATCCGGAGATGATCGCGGCCAATCTGGGCAAGCCGCTGACCGCCATTCCCGATCCCTTCGGCACGCATCCGAGTTTTGGCGCGCATATGAATGCGCGCCTGCGCGCTTTCCTCGATCATTTCGGCTTTCGCTACGAATTCAAGAGCTCGACCGAGACCTACAAGTCCGGACTTTTCGATGCCGCCCTGTTGCGCGTCCTCGCCCGCTATGACGACGTGATGGCCGTGATGCTGCCGACCCTGGGCGAGGAACGGCAACAGACCTATTCGCCATTTCTGCCGGTCAGCCCGCGGTCCGGCAAAGTGTTGCTGGCAAAGGTCGTGGACCGCGACGTCGCCAAAGGCACCATCACCTATATTGAAGAAGATGGCAGCAGCCAGACGGTTCCTGTCACGGGTGGGCATTGCAAGCTGCCATGGACGCCCGATTTCGGCATGCGCTCGGCGGCGCTGGGCATCGACTCCGCAATGTATGGCAAGGACCATCTCGCCCAGGCGCCGCTTTACGACGCGATCTGCAG
>CAYWWT010000172.1:0-5823 GCA_964461855.1 uncultured Rhizobium sp.
AACTCAGCCATGTGCTGGCGGCTACCTGCGCCATGCAGCTTGTGCGCAATCCCAAGCAGTATGACGTCATCGTCACCGACAATCTGTTCGGCGACGTGCTGTCGGACGAAGCCGCGCAATTGACCGGTTCCATCGGCATGCTGCCCTCGGCTTCGCTGGGCGCGAAAGTGAACGGCAAGCAGGCGGCGCTGTACGAACCCATCCATGGCAGCGCGCCCGACATCGCGGGCAAGGACCTGGCCAATCCCATCGCGTCCATCCTCTCCTTTGCGATGTGCCTGCGCTATTCCTTCGGCCGCGTCGAAGATGCCAGGCTGCTCGACAAGGCGGTGGAGCGCGTGTTGGCCGACGGCTATCGCACCGGTGACATCATGCAGCCGGGCATGACCCGGGTCGGCACGCAGGCGATGACGGACCAGATCCTGAAGGCGCTGGAAAAGCTGTCCGCCTAAGCGGTTCCGATTTTCCGGACATAACGGCCTCGTTAACTTCGGGGAACCGTGCGCAACCTGCACATAGCGGGCGGCGCTCCACGGGCCGTCCAAACTGTAAACATGGGAAAAAGGTAATATCCCCGCCCATTTGTGCGCCAAGTTGGCGACAATTGTGAGCGACTTGGACGCTAGAAAAATTGTGCGCCGCAGGAACATTCCGGAGTGCGGCCGGTTATCGTTTTCGGGGTGCCCGGGGCCATAACCAGACGTGCCGCCGATGGCGAGCGCGTTGATGCGTTCAAGCAAGGCCCGACATGTCGGTCAGCGAATATCTCCCCAATGCCAGGCAGGATGCCAAATCGCATGATGCGGCGGCGAATGACTCGCGCGCCCCGCGCATGCGCCGCATCCTGATCGGATTGGCGATTCTGGTGCTGATCGGGCTGGGCTGGTTCGCGTATCATGCCCTGTTCCCTGCGCACCAACATGTGGCGCCGCCGGCCCAGGTCCGGGTCGCGCATGCGCAGAAAAAAGACGTCAGCGTGATGCTGAACACCATCGCCACCGTGGTGTCGCCCGCGACAGTTCAAGTTACCGCACAGGTGCAGGGCAAACTGCTCAAAGCCTTTTTCCAGGAAGGCCAGAGGGTGCGTAAGGGCGATCCTCTGTTTCTGATCGATCCGGTGCCGTTTCAGAACGCCTTGGCCCAGGCTCAGGCGCAATTGGCGAAGGACAGCGCCACAGCCCAGGCAGCGGCGAACGATCAGCAGCGCTACACCACGCTGTATGCGCAGAACGCGATTTCCCAGCAGCAGCGCGACCAGGCGGTCGCGACGGCCAAGGCGGACGCGGCTGTGGTCCAGGCCGATCAGGCCGCCGTGAACATTGCCAAGGAAAATCTGGGCTATACACGCATCCTGTCGCCACTCGACGGCAAGACCGGCCCGATCCTGATTCAGCCGGGCAATCTCATCACCGTGGCCGGCGCCACGCCCTTGGTGACCATCGCGCAGGTCCAGCCGATCAAATTGTCGGTGTTCGTGCCGCAGAACCGACTCACCCAGATTCAGAACCAGATGGCGGCAGGCAAGCTTGAGGCCGTCGTGCCGATGCCGGGCGCTGAAAACGGGCATGAGCGGGCAAAGGTGGATTTCATTTCCAACTCCGTCGCGGCCAATACCGGCACCATCGAAGTGCGCGCCACCTTCCCCAATACCGACATGCGGCTTGTGCCCGGGCAAAGCGTCAATGTCGGCATCACGCTCGATCAGGTCGAGGGCGCCACCGTGGTGCCGCGCGATGCGGTCAATGTCGGGCCGGATTCGAGCTATGTCTATGTCGTCGGCCCCGGCAATGTCGTGGCATCCAAGACGGTCAAGGTCTTGAATGACGATGGCACTGCCGATGCCATCCGCGGTGATGTGAAGCCGGGCGATGCGGTGATCGTCGAAGGACAGTTGCAGGTGGTCCCGGGGGCAAAGGTTTCGATCCGCCAGGGGGGTGGCAGCGAGGCCAAAGCATCTTCCGACCTGCCGTCATGAACATCTCGAAAATCTTCATCGAAAGGCCGGTTCTCACCACGCTGATCATGGCGGCGTTGGTGATTTTCGGCCTGTTCGGCTATTCCAACCTGCCGGTCAGCGAATTGCCGGCGGTGGATTTTCCCACCATCTCGGTTTCCGCCAGCCTGCCGGGCGCCGATCCGGAGACCATCGCCTCGGCCGTGGCGACGCCGCTGGAAAACCAATTCTCCACCATTCCCGGCGTCAGTTCGATGACCTCGACCAGTTCGTCCGGCCGCACCTCCATCACCATCCAGTTCGATCTGGACCGGGAAATCGATGGCGCGGCGGAAGACGTGCTGGCGGCGATTCAGCAGGCGGCGCGGCAATTGCCGGTGAACATGCCGTCGCCGCCCACCTTGCGGAAGGTCAATCCCGCCGACGCGCCGATCCTGTTCCTGGCGATGCAGTCGGATTCGATGCCGCTCTATCAGCTCGACAAGCTGGCGGAAAATCTGCTGGCGCGTCAGCTTTCCACGCTCAACGGCGTCGCCCAAGTCAATGTTTTTGGCGCCGCCGCTTATGCCGTGCGGCTGCAGATGGACCCCACGGCGCTGGCGTCGCGCAATATCGGCATCGATCAGGTGGCGAGCGCGGTGCAGGGCGCCAATGTCAATATTTCCACCGGCCAGTTGAACGGGCCGAGCCAGGCCACTCTGATTCATGTCGACGGGCAATTGTCCGATGCCGCGCATTGGAACCGCCAGATCATCGCCTATCGCAACGGCGCGCCGGTGCGGATTCAGGATGTCGGCCGCGCCATCGACGGCTATCAGAATGTCCTGGCGGCAAGCTGGTACAATGGCAAGCGTTCCATCGTGCTGTCGGTGCAGCGCCAGCCCGGCTCCAACACCATCCAGATTGTCGACGCGATCAACAAGGTGATCCCGCGCTTCATCCAGTCGATGCCGAAATCGGCGCATCTGTCGGTGCTCTATGACCGCAGCCAGTCGATCCGCGCTTCGGTTTCCGACGTCCAGACCACGCTTCTGATCGCGGCCGCCCTGGTGGTGGCGGTGATCTTCCTGTTCCTGCGCACTTTGTCGGCGACCATTATCCCGTCTCTGGCCCTGCCCATCGCGGTGATCGGGACCTTTGCGGCGATGTCGTTGCTGGGCTACAGCCTGGACAATCTGTCCTTGATGGCGCTCACGCTTTCGGTGGGCTTCATTGTCGATGACGCCATCGTGATGCTGGAGAATATTGTCCGCCATGTGGAGGAGGGCGAGCAGCCCCGCGAAGCCGCCTTCAAAGGCTCCAAAGAAATCGCCTTCACTATTCTGTCCATGACGGTATCGCTGGCGGCGGTATTCATTCCCGTGGTCTTCATGGGCGGCATCATCGGCCGGCTGCTGCACGAATTCGCCGTCACCATCGTGATGGCGATCCTGATTTCGGGCATTATTTCCGTAACGCTGACCCCCATGCTCTGCGCCCGCTTCATCAAGCCGGGCAAGAGCAGCGAGCACGGCAAATTCTATCAATGGACCGAGAATGCATTCGATCGCGTGCAATCAGGCTATGAACGCTCCCTGACCTGGGCCATGAATCATGCCCGTTTCATCATGGCGCTGTTCGCCGCCAGTCTGGTGGCAACCGTGGTCCTGTTCATGACCATCCAGACGGATTTCATTCCGTCGGAGGATACCGGGCAGATCAACGTCAATACCGAGGCTGCCGACCGTACTTCCTTCGCCCAGATGGTGAAGTATCAGAAACAGCTCGCCGACATCGCCAGCGCCGATCCGAATGTGCAGGGCGTGATGTCGTCGGTGGGCGGAGGCGGCGCGCGTACCGGCACCAACACCGGCTCGATGCTGTTCAAGCTAAAGCCCAGTT
Source organism: uncultured Rhizobium sp. (assembly GCA_964461855.1). Lineage (GTDB taxonomy): Bacteria > Pseudomonadota > Alphaproteobacteria > Micropepsales > Micropepsaceae > Rhizomicrobium. The sequence goes on from CAYWWT010000172.1 coordinate 3,836, forward strand.
CCGAGCGCGACCTCAGCGCCGACGAAATCATCCAGGAACTGCGGCCCAAGCTCGCCAAAGTCATGGGCATCAACGCCTTCATGCAGAACCCGCCCGCCATCCGGGTCGGCGGCAAGCAGTCCAAGTCCATGTATCAATACACGCTGCAGGACACGAACCAGGACGAACTGCAGAAAAATTCGACAAAATTGCTTGCGGCCCTGCAGCACGCGCCGGGCTTCGCCGATGTCACCAGCGATATGGACTTCGCCAGCCCCGCCGTGAACATCGAGATCGACCGCGACCAGGCCGCCAGTCATGGCGTCTCCATCGCGTCGATCGAGACCGCGCTGGGCGCCTCTTTCGGTGGGCAGCAGATTTCCACCATCTATGCCAGCGATGCCGAATATTGGGTGATGCTGGAATTGCTGCCGAAGTACCAGAACGACGTCAACGATATCGGGCAGCTTTACATTTCCTCCAGCATGGGCGGCAGCAGCGGATCCGGCACTTCGGCGGCGGGCATCAATCCCAATGGCGGCAGCGGTGTCACGTCCAATGCCAGCGCCGGCACGGTCTCGACCCTTGTGCCGCTCAGCGCGGTGACGAAAATGACCCCCAGCACCATGCCGCTGGCGGTCAATCATCTGGGGCAGCTTCCGGCGATCACCATCTCCTTCAACCTGACCAAGGGCTATGCCCTGTCGGATGCCGTAAAAGCCGTCGCGCAGGCGCGCGAGACGGCGGGCATCCCGGAAACGGTGCTGGGCGAATTCCAGGGTCAGGCGCAGGCGTTCCAGAGTTCGATGGGCAATATGGGCCTGCTCCTCGCGATCGCGATCATCACCGTCTACATCATTCTGGGCATTCTCTATGAGAGCTTCGTCCATCCCATCACCATTCTGTCGGGGTTGCCGTCGGCGGCGGTGGGCGCGCTGATCACGCTGTGGCTGTTCGGGGTGCCGCTCAGTCTCTACGCCTTTGTCGGCATGATCATGCTGATCGGCATCGTGAAGAAGAACGCCATCATGATGATCGACTTCGCGCTTCAGCGGGAGCGCGGCGAGGAAAAGGCCGAGCCGCGCAAGGCGATCTACGAAGCCGCCATTGTGCGCTTCCGCCCCATCATGATGACCACCATGGCGGCGCTGATGGGCACCTTGCCGGTCGCCATCGGGCTGGGTGCGGGCTCGGAAGCGCGCCGTCCGCTGGGCCTGGCCGTCGTCGGCGGGCTGATCCTGTCCCAGGCACTGACGCTCTACATCACGCCGGTGATCTATGTGTATCTCGATGCCGCGGGGAAACGGATGGCGAACTGGCATATCTTTGGTGGCCAGCCGACGCCGCCGCGCGGACCGTCGGGCGGGCGCGAACCTCACCCCATGCCCGCGGAGTAGCGGAACAGCCATCGCCCCGATAGCGTTTCCGGTCGATGGCTTTGAAATTCACCGATCTGCTGCGCCCGACCGGCACCGGGCTTTATTGCCCGCCCGGGGATTTCTTCATCGACCCGGTGGCGCCGGTAGACTGCGCCGTCATCACCCATGGTCATGGCGATCATGCCCGCAGCGGCCATGGCAGGGTGCTGGCGACGCCCGAAACCCTGGCGATCATGGCGGCGCGCTATGGCGAGGATTTCGCGGGTGCCCGCGAAGCGCTGGATTATGGCGAGTCCGTAGAGCGGAACGGGGTTTCGGTCACCTTGGTTCCGGCCGGTCATATCCTGGGTTCGGCGCAGGTGGTGCTGCGCTGGAAGGGCATGAGCATCGTCGTATCGGGCGATTACAAGCGCCGGCGCGATCCCACTTGCGCCCGTTTCGAGCCGGTGGCGTGTGACGTCTTTGTCAGCGAGGCGACTTTCGGGTTGCCGGTCTTCCGCCATCCCGATGATGGCCATGAAGTGCGCAAACTATTGCGGTCGCTGCAGCAATTTCCCGAGCGCACGCATCTGGTCGGCGCATACGCCCTCGGCAAGGCACAGCGCCTGATCTGCCTTTTGCGGGAAGCTG
>CAYWWT010000173.1:0-5759 GCA_964461855.1 uncultured Rhizobium sp.
CCAGATTATAGGACTTGGCGATCTTCAGGCTTTCGTCGGAGGCGATGGGGAATTTGCCGGCGCAGAAATTGGGATCCGCAGCGAACTGGTTCAACCGTTCCAGATTGTCGGCGGAAACGCCGATGATGCTGGCGCCGGCGGCGTCGAACTTGGCCGAATTCTCGGCGAAGGTGTGGGCTTCCAGATCGCAGCCGCCGGTATAGGCGGAGGGATAGAAGTAAACCACGGCGGGGCCCTTCTTCAGCGCCTCGTTCAGCTTGAAGGTGAATTCCTTGCCGCCCAGGCTGGCGACAGCGGAAAAATCAGGCGCGGTGTCGCCGACCTTGAGAGCGGCAAAGGCAGGCGCGGCGAAGAGCGTGGTCAAAGCCAGGCCCAGAAGCAGTTTTTTCATGACGGGTGAACTCCCTGAATGGCGGAACGGCGGGAACCTATCACAGCCGGAACCGCCAGGGCAGGGGGCGGGAAGAAACCTCCATAAAATGGGGCTTTTGGGCGGCCCTGCCTCAGGGATCGTCCGGGCCGCGCCGCTTGATATCGGGATAGGGCGTGCCGTCCTTATGGACATAAAGCGCCGGCTTGCCGTCCGGCGGCACCATCATGTCGATGTCGGAATAGGGACTGGCGTCGCCCTGGTTGCGGGTGCCGATTTCCAGCACCAGCGCCTCGGCATCGCCGCGGTTCTGCAGGTGATGGCCATTGTCTTCGCCTGCCTTGAAGCCGGCGCAATCGCCAGTTTTCAAGGTTTCCTCGCCGTCATTGGTAACGAGCGTGATTTCGCCCGACAGCACATAGACGAATTCGTCCTGCGACGTGTGCCAATGGCGTTGGCTCGACCAGGCGCCGGGCGGCAGGCGCAAGAGATTGACGCCAAATTGGCCAAGGCCCGCCGCATCGCCCAATTTCCTGCGGCCGCGCGCGCGGCAGGGCTTGTCGAAAGGCGGGGGATAAAGCGTACCGACGGTTTCCGGAAGAAGACTGGGGTCGATTCGCTTGGGCATGGCGTTCCTGCTTAGTCCTTGGCGCGTTCCACGTAGGAGCCGTCGGCGGTCTGCACCACGATGCGGGTGCCGGTGACGATATGGGTGGGCACCATGGTGCGCACGCCATTGGAAAGCACCGCAGGTTTGAACGAGCCGGATGCGGTCTGGCCCTTCATCACCGGTTCGGTCTCCACCACTTCGAAAGTGGCGCGCTGGGGAATCTCGATGGAGATGGGGCGGCCTTCGAACAGTTGCAGCTGCACTTCCATATTTTCGGTCAGATAGGGCGCATAATCGCCAATCACATCGGTCCCGACCGGAAGCTGGTCGAAAGTTTCCGGCTGCATGAAGACGTATTGCTCGCCGTCCTGGTAGAGGAAGTTGAAGTTCTGATGTTCGACGAAAGCTTTCTCGATGCTGTCGGTGGTGCGCAGGCGCTCCACGGTCTTCACGCCATCGGAGATGCGGCGCATTTCCAGATGGGTGACGGGCGTGCCCTTGCCGGGATGGATGTTCTCCGCCGTCAGCACCAGATAGAGCTTGCCTTCCTTCTCTATGACATTGCCTTTGCGCACAGAGCTGGCGATAACCGAAACCACGGGGAACCTCGTTCTGAAAAAGCCCAGCCGCGTCGCGTAGAGGGCTGAAAGCCTGTATTGGCGGGGGTCTTTAGCAGGCGGGGGGCAAAAGGCCAAGCCGCTCCGAAGGACCGAAAATGCCCTGGTGGGACGCCCATAACCATGCCGACCGCCGGCCGCTCCTGATGCTCCGGGGCCGGATCAAGGCCGGCTTGCGGGCGTGGTTCGAGGGCCATGAATTCGCGGAGGTCGAGTGCGGGGTGTTGGCATCCTCGCCCGGCAACGAGGCGCATCTGCATGCCTTTAAGACCGATCGCATCCGGGCCGATGGTGCGATCCAGCCGCTTTATCTTCACACCTCGCCGGAATTCGCCGCCAAGAAACTGCTGGCGGCAGGCGAGACCCGGATCTTCGAATTTGCCCGTGTCTTCCGGAACCGCGAGCGCACGGTCCTGCATGCGCCGGAATTCACCATGCTCGAATGGTATCGCGTCGGCGCGGCGGTCCAGCAGGTGATGGACGATACCGTCGCGCTGGTTCGGGATGCGGCCCGGACCGCCGGTGCCGCAGCCTTGCGCTATCGGGACCGGCGTTGCGATCCCTTTGCGGACGCCGAGCATCTCAGCGTCGCCGAGGCCTTCCGCATTCATGCCGGCATCGAACTGATGGACATGCTGGATGCGACCGGCGTGGGCGACCGGAATATGTTCACCACCCGCGCGAAGCGGGCCGGGTTTTCCGTGGCGGAAGACGATGGCTGGTCGGACATATTTTCGCGCGTGCTGGCGGCGGCGATCGAGCCCCGGCTGGGCCGCGAGCGGCTCACGCTTCTGACCGACTATCCGCGTCAGGAAGCGGCGCTTGCCCGGCCGAAGCCGTCGGACCCGCGCCTGTCGGAGCGGTTCGAGCTTTATGCCTGCGGGGTGGAGCTGGCGAACGGATTCGGGGAACTCAACGACCCGGTGGAACAGCGTGCCCGGTTCGAAGCGGAAATGGACGAAAAGCAACGCGTACATGGCGAGCGCTATCCCCTGGACGAGGATTTCCTGGCCGCATTGGCGAAAATGCCCCCGGCTTCGGGCGTGGCATTGGGCTTCGACCGGCTGGTAATGCTGGTTTCCGGGGCGCCCCGGATCGACGATGTGCTCTGGACGCCTCTGCCGCCCGATCCCTGAAGGTCGGGTCTGCGCCCTTGGGGGGTGGCCAAAACCTCCGCATCACGGCATTTTCCCGCCCGCCATGACCGACACGGCTGCCAGCGTCCGCCAGACCGCGCACAACACCACCTTCGCGGTGCTGTTCGCCATCGCCTTCAGCCATCTGCTCAACGACATGATGCAGTCGCTGATACCGGCGATCTATCCGAACCTGAAAGCCGGTTTTCACCTCAGCTTCGCCCAGATCGGCATCATCACCCTGGTCAACCAGATCACCGCGTCGTTGTTGCAGCCGGCGGTGGGTTACGTTTCCGACCTGAAGCCCCGTCCTTATTCGCTGGCGACCGGCATGATCGCCACCCTGCTCGGGTTGCTGGTTCTGAGCGTCGCCAATTCTTATGGCATGATCCTGTTCTCGGTGATGCTGATCGGCGTCGGCTCGGCGGTCTTTCATCCTGAATCCAGCCGGGTTGCACGCATGGCCTCCGGCGGGCGTCACGGCCTGGCACAGTCGCTGTTTCAGGTCGGCGGCAATACCGGATCGGCGATCGGGCCGCTGCTCGCTGCGGCACTGGTGGCGGTCTATGGACAGCACAGCGTCGCCTGGGCGGGCGCATTGGCGCTGTTGGGCATCCTGATCCTCTATAATGTCGGCACCTGGTACAAGCATCATGGCCTGGCGCGCTTGCGCAGTGCCCGTGCGCATGAAGATCATGGCTTGCCGCACGGCAAGATCGTGACTTCTCTGGTCATCCTGCTGCTGCTGATCTTCTCCAAATATTTTTATCTGGCCAGCATCACCAGCTATTACACCTTCTATCTGATCCACACTTTCCATGTGTCGGTGCGCACCGCCCAGGTGCATCTGTTCATCTTCCTGGCGGCGGTGGCGGCCGGCACGTTGGCAGGCGGGCCGTTGGGCGACCGTTTCGGCCGCAAATATGTGATCTGGCTGTCCATCCTGGGCATCCTGCCTTTTACCTTGATGCTGCCTTACGCCAACCTGTTCTGGACCAGTGTCTTGTCGGTGATCATCGGCATGGTGATGGCGTCGGCGTTCCCCGCCATCGTGGTCTATGCGCAGGAATTGCTGCCGGGCCGGGTGGGCATGATTTCGGGCCTGTTCTTCGGCTTTTCCTTCGGCATGGGCGGTATCGGCGCCGCCGTGCTGGGCTGGCTGGCCGATCTGACCGACATCACGTTCGTCTATAAAGTCTGCTCGGTCTTGCCGGCGATCGGTTTGCTGACGGCCTTCCTGCCCAATCTGGTCAGCCACAAACCTGCGCCCATTCCGGTGGTGGATCCGGAGCCGTGACAATTCACGATGTCGCGAAGACCTATGCGGTCGCGGTTTCGCCGACCGTCCGTGCTTTGATCGACCCCACCGATCCCGCCGATCCCATTGCGCGCCAATTCCTGCCGGATGTGGCGGAACTGATCGTGACGACGGAAGAATTGGCCGACCCCATCTCCGACGAGGCGCATTCGCCGGTCAAAGGCATTGTGCATCGCCATCCCGACCGCGTCCTGCTGAAAGCAGTGACGCGCTGCCCGGTCTATTGCCGTTTCTGTTTTCGCCGCGAGATGGTGGGGCCAGGCAAGGCCGATCCATTATCAACCGCCGAACTGGCGGCGGCGCTCGCCTATATCAAGGATCATCCGGAAATCTGGGAAGTGATCCTCACCGGCGGCGATCCTTTCATTTTAAGCCCGCGCCGCGCGGCCCAGATTACCCAGGCGCTGGCTGCCACCGGGCATGTGAAGATCGTGCGCTGGCATACGCGGGTGCCGGTGGTCGAGCCGGAGCGGGTGACGGACGAATTGATCGCGGCGCTGGTCGCGCCGGGCCTGACCAGTTGGGTGGCAATCCACGCCAATCATCCGCGCGAATTGACGGAGGCCGCGCGCCGCGCCGCCAGCCGCATGACTGAGGCCGGCATAGCCCTGGTCAGCCAAAGCGTGCTGCTCAAAGGCGTGAACGACACGGTCGAAACCTTGGAAGCGTTGATGCGGGGCTTCGTCGAAGCGGGGATCAAACCCTATTATCTGCATCATCCCGATCTGGCGCGGGGAACTTCGCATTTCCGCTTGGGGATCGAGGAGGGCTTGGCGCTGACGCGCGAATTGCGGGCGCGGATGTCAGGTTTGGCGCAGCCGGTCTATGTCCTCGATCTGCCGGGCGGGTTCGGAAAAGTGGTTCTGGACTCTGCGAATGTGGAGAAGACGGAAAGCGGTCACCGCATCCGCGATTTCAGCGGCGTTTGGCACGCCTATCCGCCTACATCCTTGTAGAGCCGGGACCTTTTCCACGCAGTCGCTTGAAGAAAGCGCTGACCTTGTGACGGGTCTGTTCGCGCGCCACCACGCCCTGATCGGTCACCCAGTTCAATTGAATGACGCGGCGCGGGCCTTCAAAGGCATGAAAGCCGTGCCAGGCATTGGGCTCGTTCTTGAAGATCAGAAGCGTGCCTTCATCCGGCGGCACTTCCGCGATCACGTCTTCCAGATCGTCGGGTCCGCGGAGCAGGCGCAGGCGGCCGGTCTTCGCCTCCCACGCATTGTTCATATAGATCAGCACCGTGATCAGCTTGGTGCGGCTGTCGGTGTGAATCTGCCCATCGCGCGCCGCTGAAATCCCGCGCGCCGTCACCATGGTGGGGCGGCCCTTGAGATCGACACCGAGCTTCGCTTCGACCGCACGGGTGAATTCCGGGCCCTGGATCGCTTTCATCAGGCCTGCGAAAGCGGGGCCGTATTTCAATGTCGGCAGCGGGAAAGAACCGGGATGAGTGACAAGCGGGTAATCCGCATTGATCGCGCCCATGGCGTCCGGACGCACAAAGCGCGGCACCATCAGGAAGGGAAAAGGTTCGCGCGTCAGCGGCGCGGCCTCAAAAGCATCCAGATCGATGGGCAAGGCGGACATGAGGCTGGAAATACTATTTCCGGCCCCAAAACGCTAGGCCAGTGCGCCTTGGCACAGACCTGCCTCCCCCGCGCATGCGAAGCATGCTGGTGGGGGAGGTGCCCGTAGCAGCGCTTAT
>CAYWWT010000174.1:0-5699 GCA_964461855.1 uncultured Rhizobium sp.
GGAAATTTGCCGAAGCGGTGGAACCGGGAGCCGCGCTATCCATTTTGTATAACAGCGTCATGCCATCCAGCGTCATCCGCCGCTTTCGTTATAAGGATCGCGTCCTGGAAATTGAGTTCGTCAGCGGCCGCCGTTATCGCTATTTCGATGTTCCCGAAGCCATTTACCGGGCCATGCGCAATAGCCCTTCCAAGGGCGAATTCTTCAATCTGCGTGTCCGAAACCAATTTCCCTTCGAGCGGATTTCATCTTGAACCGTGAAGGGAAAGTCCGATGCCCGATAGCGAACCGAATTCTCATAGGATGCCTGCGTCGCGTTTTCGGCCTGCCTTTCTTATCCCGATCTTTTTGATCGCCGCCGCAGTAATCTTTTGGATCTTCGGCCGGTAGTCGCGCGAGCAGCAATGAGGAGCCCCATGAACCCATACAGCACCGAACTTCAGGATTGCCTGGACAAGCTTGCGCAATGCCACCGCACATGCTTGTCCACGGCGCTTACGCATTGTCTGGAGATGGGGGGCGAACATGCGCGCCCGCAGCATCTGCGGCTCATGCTCGACTGCGCTTCCTTCTGTGCCCTCACTGAGGACGCCATCCTGCGCAAAAGCCAATTTCATGCCAGCATCCTGAAATTATGCGCGGATATCTGCGAGACCTGCGCAAAAGCCTGCCAGGCCCTGGGCCAGATGGACGCCTGCGTCGCGGCCTGCCAAGCCTGCGCCACGGCATGCCGTACGTCCGCTCGCCTGGATCACGGAGAGATCCTCAGAATGGCGGAACGCCTGCCGCCCGAATAGCGGCAGGTGTTTGCTTCGGCCTGCCCCAATCAGGGCCTGGCAGTTCTCCAGACCGGAAATGTGCGGCGTTCGCGGTCGCGGCCACCCTCGCAAGCCGCGAACCAGGCGACTGCCGCACCGACAAGCAGTGCGGCCGCGACGAAGAAGGCCTGAAGCACGGCGGCCACGCGCGCGCGATGGAGTTCCTGCTTCGCCGACGCGATTTCCCGGTTGACCCGCGCGGCCGCGATGTCGGGAGGAATATCTGCCACCGCTGCCGTAATGGTGGTCAGGTAGTCGCGATCGGGATTGCTGACGCCATTATGACCGGACGCTTTCAGCAATATGCGGGCCGCCTCGGCGCGGCGATAGCTCATATCCGGGACGCTGCGGTCGGTGCGGAAAAGTTCATCCAACTCCGAAGCAATGATATTTTCTCCGGCAACCGACTGGGCGGCCCCAGCTGCGCCCGAAGGTGCCGCAGCCGGCATCGCAGTGGCCGCAACCCCGAGCGCCATGATGGCGGTCAAGACAACCGCCAACGCCCAGGTGATGAGGCCATGAATTCCGTCGCGAAATTCCATTTCGGCGGTATCCAGCGCCAGCGGCTCGCGCATGCGGCCGGCGAGGTAGCCGCCAACGGCAAAGGCGGCGAGCGCCGTGAACAGCAGATAGATGCCCGAAAGCAGCCACAGCATGCTGGACGAATCCCGCCAGGTCGGTGCCGTGGACAGCACCGCCAGCCCGATACCGACGGCGAAGGCATGCAACGTAAAGGAAACGCCGGCGGCGCCGACCGCGCCGGCGATCACCGCCGGCCACTGAATCAACGCCACAGGCCGCACGGAAGCCACCGGCTCGGCCAGGGCACTCATTTAGCGTAGACCGAAGAAGGAAAGGATGGCTATGACCACGACCACCAGGCCGACGAGATAGATAACACCATTCATGAGCGTCTCCCCACATAATCGATGTAGGTGAACGCGCATGAGCGGCCCGCGTTCCTGTTGCAATGCACCAGAAATCTCGGTGACATACCCAAACCATTCGATAATTGAATAGTGAGGGCGCAAGCGTGGGGGTCGAGGTTCCCGGCAAAACGCTAACACATCCCAGTCTAACCTTTGATACGGAGTGTGCCATGGAGGCCGAAGTCACGGAAAATATCCCCCTGCATCGTTTCGAGCTGCCGCTCGGGGACGGAGTAATGGCGCTTGCCTTCTATACGATTGATGACGGCCGCCTTGTCCTGACCCATACCGAAGTGCCCGCAGAATTTTCCGGACAAGGGGTCGGCACCCGGCTGGCGCGCGGCACTTTCGAATTGCTGCGTCAATCGGGCCGCAAGGCGGTGCTGAAATGCCCTTTCATGGGCCACTTTTTTGCGACACACCCCGAATATGCCGATATCGTCGGAGGGTGATATGGTGCCGCAAAAGCATGGCTGAAACGCTTTGGCCGAGCTCCTGGGGGGTTGATCAAGATGTTTGTCGAACAGATGTTGTCGCGGGCGGGCGAACGGCTCGCCATCGTCGCAGCGGAAGCTTCGGTCAAGGATGCCGCTGATCTCATGACGCAGCCCGCCACCGATCTGGTTGTTGTCTGCCGCGATGGCGTTGTGGCGGGCGTCATCACGAAGACCGACATCATCGCGCATGTCAGCCGCGCCGGCTCCGACCTGAGCGCACCGGTGGAGACCATCATGCGGCGCGACGTCACCACCTGCCGCTCCTCCGATCCGCTCGACGATGTTCTGCGAGCCATGAAGGAACGTGGCTTCCACCGCATTCCCGTCATCGACGACAAGCGCGGGCCGCTCGGCATTGTCTACGCGCGCGATGCGCTTCAATGCCTGCTGGAGGAAGTCGAAATCGACGATGAGCTGCTTCGCGACTTCATAACCGGTGTCGGATACCGATGACTGGAGCGTCAATGCCGAAGAAAATTCTCCTGCAGACGACTATTCCCACCATCGCCGATGATTGGAATATCTCGCGCTTTCATCTTCTCTCCGGATTTCTGGACCGGCTGCACGCGCCTGACGGATCGAAATTGTTTGAGGTTACGGCGCGGGACAGAGACAGCGGGGCAGCTCCCGACAGCCTGCTTTCGCGCATGGACGAGACGGATTTCGACCAACTCTGGCTGTTCGCCGTCGATACCGGCCATGGACTGACGCCGGAGGATTGCGCGGCCATAAGCCGGTTCCGCCGGCGCGGCAAAGGCTTGCTGGTCGCGCGGGACCACATGGACCTGGGTTCTTCGATCTGCAATTTGGGCGGCGTCGGGCCTGCCAACCATTTCCATACCTTGAACCCGGAAAGCGATCCGCTGCGCCGGCGCAACGACGATCCCTTCACCGTGGCAATCCAATGGCCCAATTATCATTCCGGCGCCAATGGCGACTACCAGGAGATTTCCCCCCTGGGCGATCTGCATCCGCTGTTGCGGGATCCCGCGAATCCCGGACGGGCATTGCGCTTTTTACCCGCCCATCCGCACGAAGGCGCCGTCAGCGCGCCGTCCGGAATTGCGAATGCCCGCGCCATTGCGACCGGCCGCAGCAAGGTGACCGGCGTTGATTTCAACATTGCGGTTGCATTCGAAGCGGACGGCGAGAATGGGCCGGCCGTGGCGCAATCCACATTTCATCATTTCGCGGACTATAATTGGGACGTCGGTTCCGGCGCGCCCAGCTTTGTCGACGAACCGCCGGGTCGATCCATGGCAGCGACGCCCGCTGCTCTGCAATCCACCAAAGATTACGCCCGCAACGTGGCTTTGTGGCTCGCCGGACTTTCCGCCTGAGCAATAAACGCTAACCCTGGAATGCGGCGGCGCGTAAGATCGCTGGGCATGACAGGGCCATATGTAATGACAATCCAGCAAAGTTCCGAGCCCGTGGACAGGGCCTTCATTCGTCTCCTGGGGCGGCTTCTGGGAGACGTGATCCGGGAACAAGACGGGCAGGACTCCTACGCCCTGGTGGAGAATATTCGCCGCCGATCGGTGGGCGAATATCGCGCGGGCAGCGGCGAAGTCGCACTCGACCGTCTGTTGTCCGGCCGTTCCGAGCATGAAATTCTCCTGCTCATCCGCGCTTTCTCGATCTTCTCGCAGTTGGCGAATATCGCCGACGATCATGTTCTGCGCCGCGAGGGAGAGCCGGCATTGCAGGCTGGCCGCGATGCGAATCTCGACGCCACCCGGGTCGGTGTATTTCTGAAGGACGGATTGTTCGTGCCCGTCATTACCGCGCACCCCACCGAGGTGCGGCGCAAATCCGTCATCGACCGGGAAGTCGAACTCAGCGAGCTTCTGGAAAAACGCGAGCGGGCGGACACCGATTCATCGGCGCTCACCGAATTGGATCTCCAACTCAAGCGCGCCATCCGGATTCTCTGGAAGACCCGTATGCTTCGCGCCGACCGCATCCATGTCACCGACGAGATCGAGAATGATCTTGCCATATTCGCGGGCACGTTCCTGCGCCAACTCCCCATTGTGAAACGGCGCCTGTCGCGAAGATTCGGCCTGGGCAATGATGTGGTGCCCTTCCTGCGCGCCGGATCCTGGGTTGGCGGAGACCGCGATGGAAATCCCAATGTCTCGCCCGAGACATTGGATTATGCCGTGCGGCGGCAATCCGAAGCGACAATCGATCACTATCTGGACGAAATTCACGCCCTGGGCGCAGAATTGTCGCTATCGGAAGGCCTGGCTTCCACCAGCACCGCATTGAAGGCGTTGGGCGCCGCCACAGAATTCACCTCCATACACCAAAAGGACGAACCCTATCGGCGCGCCTTGATAACCTGTTATGCGCGCATGGCGGCGACACGCCGCGCGCTGCTGGGGCAAGAGCCCACCCGAGCGCCGCGGTATGCGGCCGAACCTTATGCGACACCGCAAGCTTTTGCGGACGATTTGAAGATCATCGCCGACTCATTGATTGGCAATGGCGATGCGGATCTGGCCGAAGGCCGCCTTCTCACGTTGCGGGAAGCGGTGGCGGCGTTCGGCTTTCACCTCGCCACCATGGATGTTCGGCAGAATTCGGAAGTCCATGAACGCGTGGTTGCCGAATTGCTGAAGGTGGCGGATGCCGGACCCGACTATCTTACGCTCACCGAAGATGCGCGGGTTGCGCTTCTTCAGCATGAACTCTCCCACGCCCGCCCCTTGCGATCGGTCTATGCAAGCTATTCCGACGAAACTGCCAGGGAACTGGCCATCGCCGACCGGGTTGCCGCACTGAAACATATTTTTGGCGACCGGGCCGTCGCCAATTACGTCATTTCCAAAGCCGCAAGCGTTTCCGATCTTCTGGAAACCGCGCTTTTGATGAAGGAAGCGGGCCTGCTTGTTCCGGGCCCGGCGCCGGCAGCGTCCCTGCGGATCATCCCCCTGTTCGAAACCATCGAGGATTTGCGCCGCAGCGTCACGATCATGGGCGCTTATTTCGACGCCCCGGCGGCCCAAGCGATAATCGCCGGTCAGGGCGGCCTGCAGGAAATCATGATCGGCTATTCCGACAGCAACAAGGATGGCGGCTACGTCACGTCCAACTGGGAAATCTATTCCGGCATATCGCGTCTGGTTGCGCTGGGGAAGGAGCGCGGCATCAAAATGCGCTTCTTCCATGGCCGCGGCGGCGCGGTCGGACGCGGCGGCGGTTCAAGTTTCGACGCGATCCGCGCCCTGCCCGCCGGCGCCTCGGCGCACGGCCTTCGCATCACCGAACAGGGCGAAGTCGTGGCGAGCAAATATGGCGATCCCCGGATCGGCCGCGCCAATCTGGAAACCATCGTCACCGCCGCCCTGCTCGCGGAGCAAGACCAACGGCCGGACGCGGCGGACAGCGAAGCCGGTTCGATATTTTCCGAACTGAGCGGCGCGGCGTACAGTGCCTATCGCGAACTG
>CAYWWT010000175.1:0-5684 GCA_964461855.1 uncultured Rhizobium sp.
AGGCGTAGCCAACGGATTTACAGTCCGTCCCCTTTAGCCACTCGGGCACCCCTCCATTTCCCAACTGGTACAACGGGTTGAACCCAATAACCGGCCGGCGCACAAACTCGCCCGCTACGTCCGGACAAGCGAAAATACTGCCTCCAAAAGGTTGGCTGCGGATCGCGGGTTATTGGTCAATCGGGTCTGGGTGTCAAGGGGCTGGTTACGCCAAAAATGGCGGTTTTCTGCCTTTCTTGGCGGGACGGCTTGCCCCCCTCCCTAGCTCCTCTATAAGCCCTGGAATGCGCTCCAAGGATTTTCGCAAAGACCGCCGCGCCCAGCAGGGACGATCCGTAGCCGGGCAGGCTCCAGGCCGAGGGCCAAACAGGGCCGAAAATTGGGTTTTCGGCCTCCATGCGGTCCAGGCGGCCTTGGCCAACCCGCGCCGCAAGCTGCACCGGCTGCTTTTGACCGCCCGCGCGGCGGAAAACCTGGCGGGAGCCGCGCTCGGCCGGGTTCGGGCCGAACCGGCGGAACCGGAAGCCATTTCCAAACTTTTGCCCCCAGGGGCGGTTCATCAGGGTGCGGCCCTGTCTTGTGATCCCCTTCCCGCCAGCGATCTGGACGACATTCTGGCTGTGCCGGCCGGCAGCCGCCGGCGGGTGGTTTTGGTCCTGGATCAGCTCTCCGATCCCCACAATGTTGGCGCCATCCTCAGAACAGCGGCGGCATTCGGGGTGAATGCGGTCGTGGTGCAGGACCGGCATGCGCCCCCACAATCGGGAACTCTTGCCAAGGCCGCTTCAGGTGCACTGGAGATCGTGCCTTATGTGGAGGTCGTGAACATCGCACGCGCGCTGGACCGGCTTGCAGAAGCGGGTTTCTGGCGGGTTGCGCTGGCGGGCGACGGCGACCAGGGGCTTGCTGCGGCAACCTCCAGCGGCGACATCGCGCTGGTCGTGGGCTCTGAAGGCGACGGCATCCGGCGGCTGGTGCGGGAACATTGCGATGCCATCGCCATGATCGCCATCGACAAGGCGATGGAGAGTCTGAACGTCTCCAACGCCGCCGCGATAGCGCTGTACGAAATCCGACGGAATTAATTTCCTCCATCTGCCTTTTCGCAGTTGTTTCTTTGCGCTCCGGCTCGCGCCTACGCTTGGTGCTCAGAGACCTTCGGTACGCTGTCGCTACCGAACTCCCGTCAGCGCTTCGCGCACGGGGCCGTATCTGGACCAGCGGCTATTGGGGAACCTTCATCCCGCCCGACTGTTATCTCCCCCATATCAAAGGGAGAGTCTCATGCGGTCGGTTTTGCTCTGGGCAATCGGCATTCCCCTGCCCATCATCATCATTCTGTGGCTGGTCACCGGTCATTCCTGATCGGCGATGTGTGATCGTCAGTAAAGTTGCGCCACGCTGTGCGCGCCCGACAGATCTTCGACATCGACCAGAACGCGATACCCTTCGCTCATCACAATGCTGCCGGCGCTATCGCGCATCAGTTCACCGCGATTGTTCATGGTGTTCGAGGCCTGGTCATAAGCGAAACGCGGCACGCTTCCCCCATAATCCCGGCGGATCAATTCAAACAGGCGTTTGGCGTTGGGCTGCGAGATATGAATACAGCCCGCGCTGGCGCGCCGGCCCAGTTTGGCGACACCAGATCCGATTGTTCCATGAATGGCGACACCGGTCGGCACGCCTTGTCGTTCCCAATTGAAGAACATCGCGTAAGGCATCGGGCCATCCCAGGCGCGCGAACGGTAGCGCCGATACATGCGCTTGGGATCGAGCTGGTAAAGGCCCGCCGGCGTGGCGGTGAAGCTGCGCTTGCCCTGGGGTGAAACTTCATAGCGTTCGCGCCCGGTCGATGCCGCCCAGTCATAAATCAGAACGAGATTATTGCTCTTCTCTTTCCGGAAGACGTAGAGACGTTGCGCCGCCAAACCGCGCGAACCTTTGCTCACGAACAGGAAAAGGTCGAAATTTTCGCGCAGTTCCGGGGTCAGGCTTTGTTCCAGGCGCGCCTGCGCTTCAAGGCGTTCCGGTGTTTGGGAAAGCTGCTCCTTGCGCGCGGAAGCTGGGCTCTCTTCTTCCATTTCGAATTGCGGCAGATCCGGCGCAATAAACAGCGGCTCCGCCAATTCGGGAGGTGGCGGCGGGTGGTCGATCAAACGAAGCGGTGCGCGCGGCGGCACCGTCGCCTTGGCATAGGTGCGCATGTCGTTGGGACCTGGCGCCGGCAAGGCGATGACGACGTGCGGTTTGGGGGGATCGAAGATTTTCTCATCCAAAACGCGCACAAACGCCAAAGCCGGGCGCAAAAGATCGTCGCTGATCCGGTCAGCCGCCGCCTCGCTCGCTTTGTCCATCGCATCGTGCAGCCGCGCCTGGTCCGCCGTCGCGAGGGCGAGCGCAAAAAAAGCAACGGTGGCGAGGTAGCAAAATCCAAGAACGCGCAAACTGGACATAATCGCCGCGAGGGATGAAGACCCGGCGTTTATACCCAAGCGGCGCGAAAGTGTCTCGTTTTGAGACGGCTGGGTTAATTGTACCGGGCGAAATAGTTCTCGACGGAAGGCCGGGAACTAAGAGAGCGCGAACTTCCCCGATTTGGCCCAGCCGCGGGGCACGATCCGGCCTGCCTGGGCGCGCTCGCCCTTCCACTCCTTGAGTTCACCCGGCGGGAAGTTGCGATTGTTTTCGTCCGCCAGGCCCTCTTTCCAGGCAAAGCCGATCGCGTCCAGCAACCCGCCATCCTTGTAACGCTGCATATAGACGCCCTGACCGCGCGCCATCTCCGGAATTTCCGCGAGCGGGAAGATCAGCAGCTTGCGGTTTTCGCCTACCACGGCGACATGATCGCCCATGAGCGGCCGGGCGATAGCGGCTTCGATGCCGGGCTTCACATTCATCACCCGCTTGCCGTTCTTGGTCATCGCGATGGCGTCGTCTTCCGACGTGATGAAGCCATGACCCGAGGTCGCCGCCAGCAGCAATTTGCGTCCCGGCACATGCACGAACATCACGGCGATATCGGCATCCGGCGGCAGGTCGATGAATGTGCGGATCGCTTCGCCATTGCCGCGGCCGCCAGGCAACTTGCTGCAATCCAGGGTGAAAAAACGCCCATCGGTCGCCAGCATCATCAACTTGTCGGTGGTCTGGGCGTGAATCCAGAAACGGCGGCGATCACCTTCGCGGTACTTCACCGCCTCACTTTCCTCGGCATGCCCCTTTATGGCGCGCAACCAGAGCTTCTGAGAACAGACAATGGTGATCGGTTCTTTTTCAACCGCCGTCGCCAGCTCGACCGCTTCTTCGGCAAGCGCGGAAAGCTCGGCCACGTCGCGGGCGCCCGCGATCTCGGTGCGCCGCTTTCCCAGCTTGGTCTTGCCACCAAATTTTGCGTCGATCTCGCGCACCTGCGCGATCAGCTTTTCAGATTTCAGTTTTTCCGACCCCAACAGCCTGGTGAGATCCTTCTGCTCTTTGGTCAGGTCGGCATGTTCACGCCGGATTTCCATTTCCTCAAGCTTGCGCAGCGAGCGCAACCGCATATTGAGGATTGCTTCGGCCTGGTTCTCGTTGAGGCCGAACGCCTTCATCAATTTCGGCTTGGGCTCGTCCTCGGTGCGGATGATCTTGATCACCTTGTCGAGATTCAGGAAGACGGCGAGATAGCCTTCCAGGACCTCCAATCGGGTTGCGATCTTGTCCAAGCGATGCGCCGAGCGCCGTTCCAGGACATCCCGGCGGTGATCGATAAAGGCCTGCAGCGCCTGCTTCAGGCTCATCACGCCGGGCACCTGGCCCTTGTCCAGGACATTGAGATTGAGCGGTATCCGGACTTCCAGGTCGCTCTGGCGGAAAAGCTGTTCCATCAGAAGACCCGCATCGACCGTGCGGTTCTTGGGCGAAAGCACGATGCGGATGTCTTCCGCACTTTCGTCATGGATGTCATCCAACAGAGGCAGCTTCTTCAGGTCGAGCAATTCGGCAATGCGCTCGATCAGCTTGGCCTTCTGCACCTGATAGGGAATTTCGGTGACGACGATCTGATAGACGCCCCGCGCACCCTCTTCCTTTTCCCAGCGGGCGCGCAGGCGAAAGCCGCCCCGTCCGGTCTTATAGGCTTCGGCAATGACCGCCTGGTCCTCGACCACAATGCCGCCGGTGGGAAAATCCGGTCCCTTGACGAACTTCAGCAGCGAACGGTCCTGGATGTTCGGATTCTCGATCAGCGCCACCAACGCCCCGCACAATTCGCCAAGATTGTGCGGCGGGATCGAAGTCGCCATGCCGACGGCGATGCCGGACGAGCCGTTGGCCAGAAGGTTGGGAAATGCCGCCGGCAGGACCACCGGCTCTTCTTCTTCACCGTCATAAGTGGCGCGGAAATCGACTGCGTTCTCGTCCAACCCTTCCAGAAGCGCCTGGGCGGCTTCCGTCAGGCGGCTCTCGGTGTAGCGCATGGCGGCAGCGTTATCGCCATCGACGTTGCCGAAATTGCCCTGCCCCTCGATCAGGGGGTAGCGCAGCGCAAAATCCTGGGCGAGACGCACCAACGCTTCGTAGATCGCCAGATCGCCATGCGGATGATACTTGCCGATGACGTCGCCCACCACGCGGGCGCATTTCTTGAAACCCGCCGCGGGATTGAGCCCTAAAAGCCGCATCGCGTGCAGCAAGCGGCGATGCACCGGCTTCAATCCATCGCGGGCATCGGGAAGCGCACGCTGGGTGATGGTGGAAAGCGCGTAGGCGAGATAGCGCTCGGCCAGCGCGCGTTCCAGCGGCTCAGAACGAATATCGTCAGATTTGATTTCTGCACCCATGATCGCGTTCTAATCTGATTCGGTTAGGCCGCCAGCACATCCAGGCGCAGTCTGGCTTGCGGCATTTCCCGGCCATGTGGCGCCAATACGCGTTCCAGCAGAAAATATCCCGTCAACTTCAACCCGGCGCGCGTCTCCGCGATATCCGGCGCGCGCGCCGAACTCAGAAGAAATTGCGGCAGCGGCAAAAGTCGCGCGGCATAATCCGCGCCTGGCCCGGCCGATACGGCGCGGCCGGTGCGCGGAGAGACATAAACGAGATCGTCGACCGCCCCCGTGGCGGCGCATTGCGAAAGATCCAGCCCAAAGCCCAGGGCTTCCAGAAGTCCAGCCTCCCAGCGCACATAAAGCGGACCCCAATGGGCGAAGTCCTCGGCCGACATGGCGTCGAGCAGGATTTCGGCGACATCGTACAGACCCACATGCGGTTGATGCTCGGGCAGCGCCGCTCCCGTAACCGCGCAAAACGCATTCAAGCCGGTGAGGCTGTCACGATTTTCCATCAACGCACCGGCGCGCGCGCGCGCCAGTTCCACCGAATAATTTCCCAATTGCTCCGGCAACCGGGCGCGCCAGGTGGCGGAGAGGCCATTTCCCGGCTGGAAAAGTGCGCGCGCCTGGTTCCCGCGCACAAAACCCTGATGGCGTCCATGCTCGCGGGTGAGAAGATCGGCAATGAGACCCGTCTCGCCGTAAGCGCGGGCGGAAAGAACAATCCCGTTATCTGTCCATTCCATTTATGGCCCCCAACTGTGCGCCACGCGGGCAAGCCCGCTAGCGCACATCTTCCCCCGCCAGCGGCTTTGCCGCGCGGGGGAAGAAAGCCAGTGCCAGCTAGACCGTCGGTAGCGTCTATTGTTC
>CAYWWT010000176.1:0-5646 GCA_964461855.1 uncultured Rhizobium sp.
CATCCGGCATCAAAGCCGGCGCAGAGTTCTCTATGCCCGTCATCAGCGAGGCGAACACGAAAAAAAGCTGAGGAGCAGAACCGCATAACGCTCCATTCCGCCATTTTCCACGGCACGCACAAAACAAATGTGCATTGACGCGGAGCCACCAGAGGCGTTTAATTTTTTTGCGGACGGACAGCTTTTGCCGCCTGCTCGTTTGAGTGCTTCTCGGGTGTTGCGTGTGGTCAGGATCCTTTGAGGATCGCCATCGCAAGGTCTATTAGAGTGGACCAGCTGCGCCCCGATGAACCCGCGAGCGACGCGAAGCCTGCCGAGTTCGCATGGTGCAACGCTCGCAGGAGGTTTCCGCATGGAAAGTACGCCACCGGCGATAAAATCGAGGCCCCTCGCGCAGGGGCCAACGGTTCCTTGAAAAAGAACCGCCGCACACAATTGAATCTCTGAAACACGGGAGCGATCCCGAACAAAGTGCCCGGCCTGATGCCGGATTGTGACTGGCCCAACCGAGGGCCTTCGGCGCCGAGATGGCACCGGAAAAGGGTTCCACCCTTTCGGCTTACACCCTCGGATCAGAAATGGTCCGAGGGTTTAAGCTATCGAAGGTTCGCCACACATTCTCCCCGCGACATCGCCGATATTGACCATGGCGAGGTTCCCGCCAAACTGCCATCGCCACCGGCTTCCAGGACATCGTCATCATGATCAGGACCGCCATTTTCAGCCTGCTGCTTCTTCCGACGGCAGCGATGGCGGCGAATTCTTCGCTGCGCATCGAAGATCCCTGGATCCGCGCCTTGCCCGGCGCGCTCCCGGCGGGCGGCTATTTCACCCTGCACAATGACGGCAAGACCGCGCAGACTTTGGTGAGCGCCCAATCCGGCGCCTGCGGCATGCTGATGCTGCATGTATCGGAGAACAAGGGTGGCATGAGCGCAATGCACGATGTCACCGGCGTCGATGTCGCGCCGGGCGGCAAGATCAGCTTCGCGCCTGGCGGCTATCACCTGATGTGCATGGATGCGAAGCCCGCAATCAAGCCCGGCGCAACTGTGCCGGTGACTTTGATCTTCAAGAGCGGTGAAAAGCTGACGGCGAATTTCGCCGTGCGCGGCGCGACGGGAAAGTAGAAAAGCTTATTTTATCGCGATTCCGGACCGCTCATTTCGCGAAGCGGCTGGAGAGGCGGGCCAGAATCTCGTCGGCCTGAAAACCCAGCGCACCCAGCCGGCCGGACCGTTCCAGCAACGCCAGACCCGACAGCGCGGCGGCAACCAGCACCACATCGCATTGGCTCTCGCGATTGTCCGACGGCAGGCCGCTGGCTTCAGACAAGGCCCGCAGCGCGGCAATCATGCGGCCGTTGAACAACCGTTCCGCATCGCCGCTGCCGCCTTCGCGCGGCAAGGCCTGGGACGCTGCCGCGATGGTTTCGGCGCCGCCCAGCAAAGATAAAGCTGCGGCGCTGGCGCCTTTCAGGCCGCCCGCTTCCCGCATGGCGCGGGCGAGTTGGGTGAGATCGTCGGCCGCCAAGGCCAGCAGCAGATCGTCCTTGCCGCGGAAATAGCCGTAGAGACCGGCCGGCGCAAAACCGGCTTCGGCCGCGACCGCCCGAAGCGAAAGATCGCGGGCGCCGTCACGCGCCGCCACCCGGCGCGCCGCTTCCAGGATGGAGGATCGCGATGCCGCCTTGGACATGTGCTGGGGACGTGGCTTTCGGCCATTCCTGCCGGTCGCTGGGTCCATCGGGGCCAAAGCTGCTTCGCTCATGCGGCGCATGTTAGGCGATTCGCAGGCGAAAAGCCGCTGCGGCACAGACTATTTGAGCTGGCTATTTGGGGTGGGCCATCTTGTAGTCGTTGACGGCGGCGTTGATTTCCTGCCCCGTCCGCACCTTGGCCGATTGGTTGCCATCGACCTGTTTCTGGATCGTGGTCTCGATATAGGGGTCGAAAGGCTTTTTGTCGGTCGCGGCCTGCTCTTTCTGCGTGCGCACATAGTCCAGCAGGCATTGCTGATAGACGTCAGACTGGGAAATGAAATTCTTGGCGTCGGTCACCGCCGCGGTGATCTGCGCTTGCGTGGCGGTCTTGCCGTCCGGCGCGGCGGGCGGGATTGGCGCATCGCAATTGGCCTGCGCAAAAGCCGGGGCGGAACCCATGAACATCAAAACGGCAACGGCCAGGCCGGGATGGAATCGCATGGCTTCGGAACTCCCCTCATCATCGCGCCCTTCGAAGGCGCCAGGAGTGAAGCATGTTTTTTTTGGAGGGGAAAGTCGCGAGAGTTGCGCGCGGAACTGCACGCTGACGTACATGTCACGACTGCTTCATACGGTCAGATATATTCCCGCCGACCCCGGATTTTGGCGGCCATGCAATCGGCGAAACGCAGCAGCAGGGCGACGATCATGAAAACGAGGCTGGTCCCATAAAAAAGATCGGGACGGTGCGGGCCGTTAATATGGGAAAGCCCGCTCAACGAATACGTCAACCAGAATGTCGAAAGCCCGACACCCAAGATCGTGGCGCGCGCCTTCTCGCCTAGAATTTGGGCAGCATCCCGGCGCGCTGCGAAGGCGATGATGCCAACCAGTGCAGACCCAAAGACCGCGAATATCATCATGCCGCCGGTCAATCCCTCATTGTCCGGGCCCGCCGGCAAAAGAAGATTGGGCAACAACAGGCCAAGCAGATAGACGGCGAAGCTGGCGCAGAAGCCCCAGATCAATTGGCGCCGCTCCTCGCACAAGCGGCGCAGGGCCGCCGACGGCATCAGCCTGGCCATCGGCCCGGCAATGATGGCGAGAAAATAGATCAGGAATGTGAAGCGCCAGGCGAACTCGCTGCCCAGCCGCAATCCATTGTCGGCGAAGCCTTGCGCGAACCAAGGCGCGGCGCTGAGAAGCACGGCGATCGCACCGATCAACATCCAGGCTTGCGGCCGATGGGGGGCGAGGTGCCCGTTTTGGGACGGACCCAGATCCTGATCGATCGCAACCACGGGAAGGCACCTGTTTCGGACGCGAAGGATAAACGCGCAGGCGGGAAAAACGTGCCTCAGGGCAAGGTCAACGCCACCGCGAATCCGGCGACCGCTTGACTGGCCTCGGTCCGCGGCGAAGCCGCGACCAGACCCGCCACGGCAAGGCCGGCATGGCCCGCCGCTTCACGAAGATAGCCCTCGCTATGCCGCCAACGGCGTTTGGGTCCCAGTTCGAAACCGCTGCCGTCCACGGCTTCGGTGGTGAAAAGAAAATAACCATCCGGGACAAGGCTTGTCGCGACCGCCCTGAAAACCGGCGCAAGTTCGCCCAGATAGACCAGGGTGTCGGCGGCCAGGATCAGATCATACTGTTCGCCCGATACGGTCTCGATGTCGCCCACCTTGAGCCGGTCATAAATTCCCCGGGCGCGGGCCTTTTCGATCATCGCGGGCGACAGATCGATCCCGTCCAGGCGGGCCGCCTTGTCCTTGAACACCGCGCCTGCCAAGCCGGTCCCGCAGCCCAGATCGAGAATGGCCAGATCGCTCTGTCCGGGCATCACCAGATCCGCCAGGTCACGCAAGATCTGCGGCGCGGCATAGGCCAGCTGCCCGATCATGCGCGCGTCATAGTCGGCGGAAAACTGATCGAAGAGATGGCGCACATAGCCCGCATCGGAGCGCGGCGCCTGCCGGATCGCGCGGGCGCGTTCGATGTGCAGGGCTACGATGGGCGTGGGATTCAAGCTTTCGAAAATCTCCAACGCCTTGTCGGCTTCGCCTGCTTCCAGCCAGGCCACGCCCGTTAAAAAGCGCGCCTCCTCCAGTCCGGGATCGAGCCTCAGCGCGCGTTGCAATTCGGCGATGGCGGCGGGCAAGGCGCTTCGCCGCAGCAACACTTCGCCCAGCATTGCGGCCGCCGCTGCAACGGCCGGATTAAGCGACGACGCCTCGCGCGCTTCCGCCAGCGCTCCATCGGTATCGCCGGATTCCAGTAACGCCTTAACCAGGGTCAGCCGCGCCAGAAGACCGCCACGCCCGTCCGCCAGACGCGCACGCAACCGACGCGCCGCTTCCGCCGCGCCTCCCGACGCGATCAGCGCCTCTGCCTCGGCGATAGGATCAGTCTCCAAGAATGCAAAGCCCGTTGTTCAGGACGACCGTGCCCGGCCGCTCCTTGACGCTCGCCCGGAACGAGACGGTCGCGCCATCGGCCCAGATCTCGGTGACGATGGTTTCGCCGGGAAAAACCGGCTTGGAGAAACGCACATCGAATTGGCGGATGCGCTCCGGTCGGTAGTCGGCCACGCTGGATAGAATGGCGCGGCAGACAGTGCCGTATGAACAAAGCCCGTGCAGAATCGGGCGGGGAAAGCCGACCGCCTTGGCGAAGGCCGGATCGCGATGCAGAGGATTGCGGTCGCCGGACAGCGCATACAGAAAAGCCTGATCGGGCCTGGTATCGCATTCCTTGACCAGATCGGGGGCGCGCTCGGGGAGGACATGCGGCTGCGGGCCACCTTCCTTGGGCCCGCCAAAGCCGCCATCGCCGCGCGCGAATATGGACGAGACGATGGTGAAAAGTTTTTCGCCGCTGGCCTTGTCGCGCACGGCGCGCTCCTGCACCAGCACCGCACCCTTGCCCTCACCCTTGTCCAGCACCGCGAGCATGCGCTCGTCGGCGATCACTTCGGCGCGAGGCTGGAGCGGTTTGTGGAAGGTGATGCGGCGCTCGCCATCCACCACCATCATGAAGTTGATCGATGATTTCTGCGGCATGTGCTGCCGCTCCGGCGGCGCTTCGCCGCGATTGATGACACTGGCGAAAGTGGGAACGACTTTCAGGCCGTTATTTTCATAAGCGAACGGCAATTCCTTTTCATCCAGCGGATCGCGCATGAAGCCAACGCCCAGCGCATAGAGCATCGCGTCCTTTTCGTCATAGCGCGCCTCAAGCCCGGTGGCGCCGCTTTGCATCATATCGTCATAATCGATCGGCATTTTTCAATCTTGCTCGTTGCTGCGGATTTCGCGGCCCTCATCCATCGACAAGCTCAGGATGAGGAAATTCTCAAGCACCTCATGACGAGCCTGTCGAACCATGAGGCCATTGTGCCCCGGCGCTTTGCGCGAGGCCAGAGCCTGTGGTCTCATGCCGCCGATGACCATGACGCAGCCAGCGCCGCGCCGTTCCAATGGCTGCCTTTGGGGGTGCCTGGCACTCCTTCTTCTATTCTTCCTGCCGGTGATCGTGGCCGGCGGTTATGGCGCCTGGTTTTTGTGGCAGGGTTTCCGGAACGATCCGGTTTTGCGCACCGTCGCCGAGTTGACACGCAAAGACGGGCTGGCGCACCGCGTTCTGGGCGACGACATCCATGTCACGGGGATCGGGGGGAACGCCTTCTCTTTCGTGCCGGGCCTGGGTAGCCATGTCGATTATGAAGTGGTCATTGCCGGAAGCCGGGCCACCGGAACCCTGGACGTGGAGGCCGACACATCCCGCGGCCGGGTCGAAATCCGCTCCATGATCCTCATCCTGCCCAATGGCGGCCGTTACGACCTTTTGCAGGATCGAATTTTGACCGAGCCAAGCGGCGCTTTGTCTATTTAGCCCCCTCTGCCCTTCGCATCGCAAGCGCTGCTACGGGCATCTCCCCCGCC
>CAYWWT010000177.1:0-3551 GCA_964461855.1 uncultured Rhizobium sp.
CGGCGCTGGGATATATGGCCCATGGCGGCCATGGCTGCATCTCGGTGACGGCCAACGTGGCGCCCAAGCTTTGCGCCGAATTCCAGGATGCCTGTCTCAGAAGCAATTTCGATCGCGCCCGCGAATTGCACGACAAGCTGATGCCGCTGCATGACGCCATGTTCTGCGAGCCTTCGCCTGCGGGCGCCAAGTTCGGCGCCTCGCTTTTGGGGCATTGCACGCCGGAAGTCCGCTTGCCGCTGGTGGACCTGACCGAAGCCGGACGCGCCCAGGTCAAGGCCGCGATGAAAGGCTGCGGCCTGGCCGTCTGACGGCCGGGCATTGCGATGGCAAAAAAGAAGGACGATGGCTCCAAGATGATCGCCGAAAATCGCAAGGCCCGGTATGCCTATGCGATCGAAAGCGTCGTGGAGGCCGGCATCATGCTGACAGGCTCTGAGGTCAAGAGCCTTCGCAATGGCAAGACCACCATCGGCGAGAGCTATGCCCATGCCAAGGATGGTGAGCTTTTCTGGGTCAATGCCTATATTCCGGAATATACCCAGGCCAGCCGCTTCAATCACGAGCCCAAGCGCACCCGCAAACTGCTGATGCGCAAGCATGAGATCGCCAAGCTGGCGATCGCGGCCCAGCGCGAAGGCATGACCCTGATCCCGCTCAAATTGTATTTCAATCCCAAAGGCACGGCCAAGCTGGAGCTGGGGATAGCGAAAGGCAAAAAGCTCCACGATAAGCGCGAGACCGACAAGCAGCGCGATTGGCAACGCGACAAGGCACGGCTGTTACGCAATCGCGGCTAGTTTTTTCGCTTGTCCCACCACGGTTTCGAACATTTCCGTCGTCAGGACGCCCGTGTTGGTATT
The DNA here is from genome assembly GCA_964461855.1 of uncultured Rhizobium sp. GTDB lineage: Bacteria > Pseudomonadota > Alphaproteobacteria > Micropepsales > Micropepsaceae > Rhizomicrobium. Next base: position 864 of record CAYWWT010000177.1, read on the forward strand.
GTAGCGCGAGCAATGATAGCTCGAGATCAGCCGGAATTTGCCGATCTCATACACCGCGCCGTGTTTGAAGGGATGCGCCGCGATCCGGGCATCCAGCGTCTTCAACACGCTGTCATGGGCGATTTTCCCCAGAGCCAGGATGGTGTTCACATTGGGCATTGTTTCCAGTTCGCTGATGAGGAACTGACGGCAGGTCCTGATTTCTGATGGTTCCGGCTTGTTCTGTGGCGGCACGCAGCGCACCGAATTGACGATCCGGCAATCGACGAGCTCAAGCGTGTCGTCGATGCGTTCGTCATAGACGCCTTTCGCCAGCTTCATTTTCAGCAAGGTGGCGTAAAGCAGGTCGCCAGCCCAATCGCCGGTGAAGGGGCGCCCGGTGCGATTGGCGCCTTGCAGTCCGGGCGCAAGGCCGGCGATGGCCAGCCGCGCGTCCATAGGCCCGAAACAAGGCACCGGCGCGTTGAACCAATCGGGATGCTTCTTGCGGTTCTCCGCCCGAAAGGCAGCGAGCCGGGGGCAGAGCGGGCAGTCGAGCGTTGGGGCGAGGGGGCGTTTCATGCACCCCGGCTTTAAACGAACTCAGACGGCGGGTGCAAATTGTCCGGTCTTGCTGCCTTCGCGCGCGATCTGGCTCTTCAAATCGTCCAGTTCGATGAAATTGTCGGCCTGGCGGCGCAATTCATCGGCCACCATGGGAGGTTGGGTTCGGATGGTGGAAACCACCGAGACCCGGCGTCCGCGCCGTTGCACGGCTTCGACCAGGCGGCGGAAATCGCCGTCGCCGGAAAAGATCACGACATGGTCCACCGAGGCCGACATCTCCATCACATCGATGGCCAGTTCGATATCCATGTTGCCTTTGACGCGGCGGCGGCCCTGGGTGTCGGTGAACTCCTTGAGCGGCTTGGTCACCACCGAAAAGCCGTTGTAATCCAGCCAATCCACCAATGGGCGCAGTGGCGAGAATTCCTGGTCCTCGGCGACGGCGGTATAATAGAAGGCGCGCATCAGGGTGCCTTTGCGCGCAAAAAGCTCCAAAAGGCGCTTATAATCGATGTCGAATTGAAGCCCCTTGGCGGCGCCATAGAGATTGGCGCCGTCGATAAACAGGGCCAGTTTCTCGGACGGGTAGAAGAGCATAATAATGTCCTCCAATCTGCCGGACCGGAATGGTCCGCCGGGCAAAATGCCCAAAATCTTCCTTGCGCTGGGCGCCAATATTCCGTCGTCCGCCGGTTCTCCCGACGACACCCTCAAAGCCGCCATCGCGGCCCTCGGGGCGCGGGGTGTGCAGGTCCTGGAAATTTCCAGTTTCCATCGGACCCCGGCTTGGCCCGACCCCTCCGATCCACCGTTCACAAATGCGGTGGCGCGGATCGAAACAGCACTACAACCTCTTGCCCTGCTGGAGCTTTTGCACGAGGTGGAAACTGATTTCGGGCGCAAGCGTTCCGCGCCGAACGCGCCGCGCAGCCTGGATCTGGACTTGATTGATTATGGGGGGCGGGTCGAGAAGGGAAGCGTGCAGCTTCCGCATCCGCGGATGGCCGCGCGCCGTTTCGTTTTGGAGCCTCTGGCGGAAATTGCGCCCGATTGGGTGCATCCGGTGAGCTTAAGGCCCATTGCAGCCCTTCTGGCCGCCCTGGATTAGGAGCCAGGAATTAGGGATATGTCTATTTTCTTGCCGTATCAGGGGTTTTTCTGTATGTGGCAGGATGAAATACGCCGCTTCTGGCTTGATATTCCGCTTTTGGAATTCGCGGCAACGCACTGATTCAAAGGAACTTTCATGGCTCGCGTGACCGTCGAAGACTGCGTCGACAAGATTCCCAACCGCTTCGATCTGGTGCTGGCGGCCGGTTTTCGGGCCCGCCAATTGTCCGGCGGCGCGGAGCCGCTTTTGGAGCGCGACCGCGACAAAAACCCCGTTGTGGCGCTCAGGGAAATCGCAGCCCGGTCGCTGAAGCCGGAAGACGTCAAGGAAGATTATATCCGCTCGCTGCAGAAGCACGCCGAAGTCGATGAGCCGGAAGAGGCGCGCCCCGAGGCGGACGATCGTGAGGATCCCTCGCATCGCCAGGTGACGGAAGAAGAACTGCTGCGTGCCCTGACCACCGAGGCGCAGCGCCGGGCTGAACCCCAGCCCGAGCCCGAAGCGGACTATGAAGAGTGAGCCACGACCGCCTTTAGGCGGACGAAAGGGTCCGGTGGACCGTTTCGAGTGGCGAACGCCGCGAGCACGAGCGAGCGGCCTCGCGCTGTCTTTTTGGGCCTAGCGATGTCGCGCGTGCTCACGCCCGCTCCGCGCGACGCTCCCTTGCCACGTCTCAAAAATCCTGGCGCTCTCACCGGTGCAGGCAGTTCGGCGCAGGCAATGGTAGATCGCTGCCCGGCTGCCACAGGGTTTCCTTAAATCCTGAAATTCACGGCCTTTTGGCCGGGTTTTGGCACGGGCGGAGCGAATTCCTATATAATGGGGCAGATGAGTGCCCCATCCATACCCGACGCGGCTTCCCCCAAAGCCGCGAATGCTTCTCCCGTCCCGGCGGTCACCCGCGGGCGCCGCCGCCTTATGCGCCAGACCGATCTGGTGGAACGGGTATTGGCCTATGACCCGGGCGCCGACGAGGCCATCCTCAACAAGGCCTATGTCTATGCCATGACCGCCCATGGCAAGCAGTTCCG
>CAYWWT010000177.1:3561-5554 GCA_964461855.1 uncultured Rhizobium sp.
CCCTATTTTGCTCATCCGCTGGAAGTCGCGGCGATCCTCACTGAGCTTAAGCTCGATGTTCCCACCATCGTCACGGCGCTGCTGCATGACACGATCGAGGACACGCTCGTCACTTATGACGACGTGAAGACGAATTTCGGCGAGGAGATCGCTTCTCTTGTCGATGGCGTCACCAAGCTGTCCCAGTTGGAACTGTTTTCGGAGCGCACCAAGCAGGCGGAGAATTTCCGCAAGCTGATGCTGGCGATCACCAGCGACATTCGCGTGCTTCTGGTCAAGCTGGCAGACCGCCTGCACAACATGCGAACCTTGGGCTATATCGACAAGCCCGAGAAACGCCGCCGCATCGCGCAAGAAACGGTCGATATCTATGCACCGCTGGCCGGGCGCATCGGCATGCAGAATATGCGCGAGGAGTTGGAAGATCTGGCCTTCGCGGAACTGGACCCGCGCGCGCGCAACTCCATCGTCACGCATTTTGCGCGGCTCGACATGGTGGGCGGCGACCGGGTGGGCCGCATCGCCGACCAGATCAAGCGCAAGCTGGCGGAGCATGATCTCGACGCCTGGGTCTATGGGCGCGGCAAGCGGCCTTTCTCGATCTGGCGCAAGCTGCAGACCAAGAAGCTGAATTTCGAGCAACTCTCCGACATTTTCGGTTTCCGCGTCATCGTGCGCGATATTGCCGATTGCTATCGGGCACTGGGCATTATCCACACCAGTTGGCAGATGGTGCCCGAGCGTTTCAAGGATTTCATCTCCACGCCCAAGACCAACGGGTATCGTTCCATCCACACCACAGTGATGGGCCCGGAAAAGCAGCGCGTGGAAATTCAGATCCGCACCCAGGATATGCACGATGTCGCCGAGCGTGGCGTCGCCGCCCATTGGCGTTATCGCGAGCATGTGCCGGCCCAGGGCGATGAAGGCGCCGCCTATGGCTGGCTGCGCGACATGGTCGATCTTCTGGAGCGCGGCGACAGCGCCGAAGAGGTGCTGGAGAATTCGCGTCTCAACATGTACGCCGACCAGGTTTTCTGCTTCACGCCGAAAGGCAGCCTGATCTCGCTGCCGCGCGGCGCCACGCCGATCGATTTTGCCTATGCGGTGCATACCGATCTGGGCCATTCGGCGGTCGGCGCGAAGGTGAATGGCGGGCATGTGCCGCTGCATACGCCGCTGCGCAACGGCGATCAGGTGGAAATCATTTCCACCAAGGAGCAGGCGCCATCACCCTTGTGGGAACAATTCGTCGTCACCGGCCGCGCACGGGCCGAAATACGCCGCTATCTGCGTCACGCCAAGCGCGGTGAACATGTCAAGCTGGGCCAGAAGATTCTGGAGAAGACTTTCGCCGAGCAGAATATGGAGCTGAGCGAGAAAGCCATCGGTGAAGTCGCCAAAAAGCTGCGTCTTGCCAAGGCCGAAGATGTGTATGCGGATGTCGGCCGGGGTGCCCTGCGCGGGCATGAAGTTCTGGAGGCGGTGTTTCCGGAACTCAAGCGCCCGGAAAAGACACGGATCAAGCCGGGCGGTCCGGCGGACCAGGCTGCCAAACCGATCTCGATCCGGGGATTGCGTGAAGGCATCGCCTATAATCTGGCGCCCTGTTGCCACCCGCTTCCAGGCGACCGGATCGTCGGCCTGATGACGCCTGGCGAGGGCGTGGTCGTCCACACCATCGATTGTGCCGAACTCGACAAGGCTCAGAACATGGACGACTGGCTGGACGTCAGCTGGGGGCTGAACGCCGCCGACAGCGGTCCGTCGGTGGGCCGTGTCGCGATCCGGGTGAAGAATGAGCCGGGCAGCCTCGCCGCCGTCATGACGGTGATTGCCGCCAATGGCGGCAACATCTTCAACATGAAGGTGATCGGGCGAAACCCGTTATTCTTCGAGTTCCAGATGGACATCGAAGTGCGCGACGTGGGGCATTTGCAGAATATCGTGGGTGCGCTACGGGTGAACAATGCGGTCGAATCGGTTGACCGTG
>CAYWWT010000178.1:0-5542 GCA_964461855.1 uncultured Rhizobium sp.
CCGTGCGCGACCTGATCCGGGGCATGGCCCGCGACAAGACCATCATCATCTCCACGCATCTCCTGGAGGAAGTGGAAGCGATCTGCACCCGCGCCGTGATCATCGATCAAGGCCGCATCGTTGCCGATGCGACACCGGCCGAGTTGGCGGCGCGCGCACCTTCAGGCAGGCTGGACGATGTCTTCCGGCAGCTCACCACGCGCGACACCGCGGTCGCGGGAGCGGCGGCATGAGATTTCTCTGGCCGATCTTCGCGCGGGAATTCAAATCTTATTTCGCCACACCCCTCGCGTTCGTTTTCATCATGATCTTTCTGTTCGCGATGGGCGCCTTCACATTCTATCTCGGCCATTTCTACGAAAATGGTGTCGCGGACCTGTCGGTCTTTTTCGGCTATCACCCCTGGCTTTATCTGTTTCTGGTTCCAGCGCTGGCGATGCGGCTCTGGGCGGAGGAACGCCGCAGCGGCACGATGGAGTTGCTGCTGACCCTTCCGGTTCCACTCTGGGCCACGGTCCTGGGCAAATTCCTCGCCGCCTGGGCGTTCGCGGGCCTGGCGTTGCTTCTCACCTTTCCGATCTGGATCACGGTCAATTACCTGGGCAATCCCGACAATGGCGTCATCCTCGCCTCCTATGTCGGCAGCTTCCTGATGGCCGGCGCTTATCTTTCCATCGGCGCCTGCGTCTCCTCCGCAACATCCAATCAAGTGATCGCGTTCATCATCAGCGTGGTGGTATGCTTCCTGTTCACGATCTCCGGCTCGTCCCTGGTCCTGGACGTCGTACGCGGCTGGGCGCCGCTTTCCCTGGTGGAAGCGATCTCGTCCTTCAGCTTTCTGGTTCATTTCGCCGCCATCACCTCCGGCGTGATCGATCTGCGCGATCTGATTTTCTTCTTCTCCCTGATCGGCCTGTTCCTTTACGCGAACACGCTGATCGTGGACTGGCGCAAAGGCGGCTGACATGATTACCCGCCGCACCTATGCCTTGTCCGCGCTGGCGCTTGCCGCCGTTCTTTTCGTCGGCTTGAATATCTTCGCCAACAATTTCTTCACCGGCGCGCGTCTGGATCTCACCCAGAACCGGCAATTCACTCTCAGCCAAGGCACCCGCAACATCCTGAACAAGCTTCAGGAGCCGGTGACGCTGAAATTCTATTATTCGCGCACCGTCGGCGCCCGCTATGCCGCGACCGCAGCTTATGCCAAGCGCGTGCGCGATCTTCTGGGCGAGTATGCAGCCCTCTCGAACGGCAAGCTTATCCTTCAGGATATCGATCCGGAACCCTTCACGGCCGAGGAAGACGAAGCGGGTGCAGCGGGCCTGACCCCTGCGCCAACCGACCGGGGTGAAGTGGTTTATTTCGGCCTTTCAGCCTCCAACAGCATCGATGGCCGTCAGACCATTCCGTATTTCGCCAGCGCGCGCGAAGCCTATCTGGAATATGATCTGTCAGCGCTGATCTATCATCTGTCGACGCCCAAAAAGCCTTCCGTCGCCTTGATCACCAGCTTGCCGGTGATGGGATCGCAGCAGAATCCGCAGCCCCTCGCCGCCTATGCGGCGCTGGCGCAGGAATATAACGTCACCCAGCTTCCCGACGATTTCGCCGCCATCCCGTCCGGCATCGACCTTCTGGTCGTCGCACACCCCAATGCGATGTCGCCGCCGCAATTGCTGGCGATCGACAATTACGTATTGAGCGGTCATCGCGCTCTGATTTTCCTGGATCCCTTGTCGGAGCTGGCACAGCAGGCTGGACCGCAAGCCGTGGTGTCTTCGGACCTCGGCCCGCTCCTGAAGAGCTGGGGCGTCGATTTTCCCAGCAACATGGTGCTTCTGGATCGCGGTGTCGCGCAGCAGGTTGCGGCGGGCAACGATCCGCGCCAGCCGACCATTGCCTATCCGGTGTGGCTGCATTTGACCGCCGACAGTTTCGATCCGCGCGATCCGGTGACCGCATCTCTGCAAAGTCTCAACATGGCCTCCACCGGTGAGATCGCGCCGATGCGGGGCTCCACCACGGTGTTCCACACCCTGATCGGCTCGAGCGACCAGGCCAACATGATGGACCGCAATCAATTGATGGCGATGCGCGATCCTTCACGGCTGGCCGAGACCATGCGCCCGACGGGGGTGCGTTACGCCCTCGCGGCCCGCATCACCGGCACCGCCAAGACCGCCTATCCCAACGCGCCCGGCGCAGTGAAGTCGGGCAAGCTGCAACTGATGATCGTCGCCGACAGCGATATCTGGGACGACCGCTTCTGGGTGAATATCAGCAACCAGACGGGCCGCCCGGTTGCCCAGCCTTTTGCCGACAATGGCGCCTTTATTCTCAATGCCGTGGAAAATCTCACGGGCTCGGACGATCTGATCTCACTGCGCACCCGCGCCTCCAGCGACCGCCCCTTTACGGTGGTGCAAGGCATCAGGCAGGCGGCGGAGGTTAAATATCGCGAGACCGAGAATACGCTGCAGAACAATCTCACCCAGGCGCAGCAGACCCTCTCGCAGCTCCAACAGGGGAGTGGCGGCAACGCCATCGCGCTCTCGCAGAAGCAGAAAGACGAGATCGAGCGCGTCCGTCGCGGCATGGCCCAGACCCGCACGCAGCTGCGCGACGTCCAGCACAATCTCCGTGCCGAAGTGGACGCCTTGGGCGCGCGCCTCGCCTTCCTGAACATTGTCGGCGTGCCGATCCTTCTGGCCGGCTTCGCGCTGGTTCTGAGCCTGATCCGGCGCGCCCGCCGCAGACGGAGGACGGCATGATGGATTTCCGCCGCCGCAAATTGATGGTGCTGGGCAGCCTTGCCGCCGCGAGTATGGTGCTCGCTGCGCTGGCACTCACCATGCGGGCGCAGGAAAGCCGCGCCCGCTTTACGTCCGGTGAATTCCTGCCGGGTTTCGCCGCGCACGTGAAGGAAGCCGTCCATATTCATATCGTCACGCATGACGACGCTTTCGATGTGACCTATGACGCCGCGAAAGGCTGGCTGCTGCCGGCGCGCGGCAATTATCCTGCCGATTTCGAGCAGGTGCGGCATACCTTGATCGGGATGGCAGCACTGCAGACGGCGGAGCCCAAGACCGCGCGGGCCGACTGGCTCTCCTATCTGGGACTGGACACCCCGCCCAAAGGCAACGGCACCGCCATTACCGTCAGCGACAAAGCGGGCAAAACACTCGCTTCCGTCATCGCCGGGAACGCTGCGGACCTGGATGACGCCCAGGGCGGCACCGGCGTATTCGTGCGCCACCCCGGCGACAATCAAAGCTATCTCGCCCGCACCGTCTTCGCCTTCCAAGGCAAGCTTGCCGATTGGCTGGAGACGGGCGTGATGAGCATCGAACCGGCGCGGGTGAACAGCGTCACGATCACCCCGCAATCGGGTAGCGCGTTCACCGTCCTGCGCGAGCACACCTCGGCGCGCCAATACACGCTCCAAGGTGCGCCCACACCCAAAGGCCTTTCCGTCAATCCCGCGCTGGTGAACCTGGTTCCCCAACTGGTTTCCGGCTTTGCTTTTGTCGATGTGCAGCCTGCTTCCCGCTTCGATTTCTCCAAGCCGGTTCGCCTGACGGCACATACTTTCGACATGCAGAATATCCGCATGGACGCGATTGAGGCCGATGGCGGGGTCTGGGTCCGTCTCTCCGCTCAAGCCGACCCTGGAACGCCGACCATGCAGCGCCAGGAGGCGGGCATGATCAATACAAAAGCAGCGAACTGGGCGTATAAGCTGTCCCCGGACAAAGGGCGGCTGTTGATGCTGAAGCGCGAAGACCTGTTCACCAAGGCCCAGCCTCAGGGCATGCCTTTCGGCGCGCCCAACTGATGGCCGGCGAAGGAGAACCGCTGCGCGGTCTCTGGTACATGCCGGCGCTGGCCTCCAGCCTCAAGCCCGGCCAGATGCGCCGCGAAATGCTGCTGGGCGAACCGGTTCTGCTCGGGCGCGCGCATGACGGCCAGGCCTTTGCCATGCGCGATATCTGTCCCCATCGGGGGGTGCCGCTGTCCGCAGGCAGGATTCTTTCCGAAAACACCGTGGAGTGCCCCTATCATGGCTGGCGCTTCCGCAAGGATGGCGTCTGCAGCGCGATTCCTTCCCTGGTCGAAGGCCAGGACCTCGATCCCAATAAGATCCGTGTACGGAGCTACCCTCTGCGCGAACAGGATGGGCTGTTATGGGTCTATGTCGCGGCAAAAAATGAAGCCCCTAGGTCGGAGCCCGCGCGGGTACCGATCGCCGATGCCCGGCCTCGCTGGACCGAAACGCAGCAATTTCCCTGCGGCATCGATCATGCCGTGATCGGGTTGATGGACCCGGCGCACGGGCCTTACGTTCATGCCCATTGGTGGTGGAAGAAAACGCCACGGGTGAAGGAGAAGCATTACGCGCCCCTTCCCACCGGCTTTGTGATGACGCCCCACAAGCCATCCAAGCCGGTCTACAGCCTGCTCGGCGACGTCACGACCGAGATCACCTTCGAGCTGCCCTCGACCCGCTTTGAGATCATCAAGGGCAAGCTCTTCGGCAAGGCCTTCACCGTGATCGGCCTGACGGTCTGCACCCCGCGCGACGCGGAAACCACCTCCATCATCCAGGTTTTCTACTGGCCCGGCTGGCTGTCCTTCATCCGCCCTTTCTTCATGGCGCTGGGCCCCACCTTCATCGCCGACGACCGCAAGATCGTGGAATTGCAGCGCGAGGGCCTGAAATTCTCCCCGAATCTGATGCTGATCCAGGATTCCGACCAGCCGGCTATCTGGTACCACCGGGTCAAGAAAGCCTGGGCGGAATCGCTCGAATCCGGCACGGAATTCGTCAATCCTGTGCAGGAACGGACCCTGCGCTGGAAAAGCTAGGCGATGGCCGGGAGCATCAGCCAGGAAAAGTGCGCCCCCCTTTCCGGCATTTATTCACAGCAGAGGGGCGCGCTTTTCCGTCCGGCTGTGCGACCATCAAAAAGAAGGTTGCGGCAGGCGTCCGGACCATCTAGACGGTCCCCTTAACCTACAACTTGGCCGGCCCCGCAAGCGCATTCGCGCGGGTCCGTCCGCGCGTGCCCATCCGGGCCGAAAAGCCCGGGACAAATAGAGAAGTCGCCATGCCCAAACGCACCGATATCCACACCGTTCTCATCATCGGCGCGGGCCCCATCGTCATCGGCCAGGCTTGCGAATTCGACTATTCCGGTGCCCAGGCCTGCAAGGCCTTGCGCGAGGAAGGCTATCGCGTCGTCTTGGTGAACTCCAACCCGGCCACCATCATGACCGATCCGGACATGGCGGACGCCACCTATATCGAGCCGATCACAGCCGAATTCGTGGAGAAGATCATCGCCCGCGAGCGGCCCAACGTGCCCGAAGGCAAAGTCTTCGCCCTGCTGCCCACCATGGGCGGCCAGACTGCCCTCAACACCGCTCTCTCCTTGCGCAAGATCGGTGCGCTGGAGCGCCACAATGTCGAACTGATCGGCGCCACCGCCGACGCCATCGACAAGGCCGAGGACCGCGAACGTTTCAAGCAGGCCAT
>CAYWWT010000179.1:0-5504 GCA_964461855.1 uncultured Rhizobium sp.
GTCTTGCCGCCGCCCGCATCGACGCGGTTGATGCCGACATCGATCACGACCGCGCCGGGCTTGACCCAATCGGCTTTCACCAGTTCGGGCTTGCCGATGGCCGCGACCAGAATGTCGGCGCGGCGCGCGATGGCTGGCAGATCGCGCGAGCGCGAATGCGCCATGGTGACGGTGGCGTTGGCGGCCAGCAGCAATTGCGCCGCGGGCTTGCCGAACAGAAGCGAGCGGCCGATCACCAGCACATCTTTTCCTGCGATGTCGCCGACATATTCCTTGAGCAACAGCATCACGCCGGCCGGGGTGCAGGAGACAAGATGCGCGCGGCCGGACAGCAGAAGTCCCGCATTGGTGGGGGTGAGCGCATCGACATCCTTGGCGGGATCGAGCGCATCCAGCACCGCAGCTTCGTCGAGATGCTTGGGCAGCGGCAGTTGCACCAGAATGCCATGCACCGATTTGTCGGCGGACAATTCGCGCACTTTCGCGAGCAGCGTTTCCTGGCTGATCTCGGCAGCAAGCGCGATGTGCACCGATTTGAAGCCCAGCGCCTCGGCGGTCTTGCCCTTGTTGCGGACATAGACTTCCGATGCCGGATCGTTGCCGACCAGCACGGTGGCCAGCCCCGGCTGCAAGCCATGCGCGGATTTCAATCGCGCCGCTTCGGCGGCGATCTTTTCGCGCAGCCGCGCGGCGGAAGCCTTGCCGTCGATGATGGTGGCTGCCATGGGATCAGAGGCCGTAGCGCACGCTGGCCCAGCTGATCGTGTACTGGAGCGTGATGATGATGACGAAGACGATGATGGGCGACAGGTCCAGTCCACCCATGGGCGGCAGGAATTTGCGCACCCGGCGGAAGACCGGTTCGGTCAGCGCGCTCAGCATGTGCAGCAGCGAGCGCACGAAGCCGTTATAGGTATTGATGACATTGAAGACGATCAGCCAGCTCACGATCACCGCGGCGATCACGATCCATTTGTAGATTTCCAGCAGTTCGACGAGCAGGAAGAAAATCGGGTTCATGAGCCTGTTGTAACGACCCCCGCCCTTTGCCCGCAAGCCAGCCCCGCCCGCGGAAAGCCTGAATTTTTCCCGCGCCTTGACGGCCCCGTTGGGCCTTCCTAAAACCCCCGTCCCTGCCGGGCATCTCACCGGCAAACCGGTTCGGGGCTGTAGCTCAGTTGGGAGAGCGCCTCGTTCGCAATGAGGAGGCCAGCGGTTCGATTCCGCTCAGCTCCACCATTTCCCCCAGCATGGGTGGAAATGACCGAACCGGCGCCCTCTATTAAAAAACCATTTACCAATCCGTGGCTTAGCTAAAGCATGCGGTTGCGGCGTCTTTCTCTTTGTCTTGGCTTCCTGGCCTTGCTGCCCCTGGCGGCGCGGGCGGCGGAGCATGAGGACGCCAAACCCAAGGCCAGCGAACACAAGCTCACCCAGTCCAAAAGCTTCCTGCCGCTCGAGCCTTTCTACACCACCATCGTGGACGACAATCGCGCCCAGGGCATGCTGATGGTGGGCGTCGGCCTTGATGTGCCGGACGAAGCCTTGCGCGAAATTGCCGACCGCTCGATGCCCATCCTGCGCGACGCCTATCTGCGCAACCTGATGTCCTTCACCGCCACGGCGGTGCGTACCAACCGCCAGCCCGATGCGGCGCAGATCGCCGATCGCCTGCAGGCGGTCACCGACAGGGCCCTGGGCAAGAAGGGCGCGAAGATCCTGCTGGCCCAGGTGGCCATCCGCGTCAGCCGCTGACATTCGTTTTCATCGCGACGGTTTGGATGGCCGCCGTTTCGCGCTAAACCGATAGCGCGGCCGAATCATGGACCAAGGGACATGACGGTTCCCAAACCGGTCACCCTCCTGATCCTGACCCTGGCGATCTGGACGCTGGGGCTGATGGCGCTGGCCTTGGACTGGCCGGTGATGACATTCCTGGCCGGCCTTCAGGACAGCGCCTTGAACGTTCAGGGCCTGCGCGCCCCGGACTGGGCGGACGTCCTGGCGCTGGGTTTTCTGGCCGCGGCCGGCGGCGGCGAAATCATTCTTCTCCTGAAGGGAAAAATCGCCCGGGCGGGCGTGTTTGCGGCGGGTGCGCTGGCGGCCGGTTTCTACGCCGTGCTTATGCTGGCCCAAAGCTTCGGCAGTGCTCCCAATCTGCTGGGTCCCGCCATTGTCCTTATCGCCATTTTTGCCAGCGGCGTGACGGTCCATCTGGCCCAGCGCCACGATTTGAAGCGGACGCTGCGGCAGGCCTTTGCAGATTCATTGCCGCCCGCGGCGCTCGACAGGATTGCCCGCGACCCCTCGCTTCTGACCCTGGAGGGCAGCACCCGCACCGTCACCGTGCTGGCCTGCGGCGTGCGCAGCTTGGCCGAACTGTCCAATCTTTTCCGCGACGATCCGAAAAGCTTCACGCGCCTGCTGGAGCAAATTCTGACGCCGTTGATGGCGCAGGTTCTGCGCCATGGCGGGGTGATCGACCGGCTCACCGCCGATGGCTTCACCGCCTATTGGAATGCGCCGCTGGACGATCCCGATCACGCGGCGCATGCCTGCGAAGCAGCCGGCGGCATGATGACGGCGATGGCCGAGGCCAGTCGCATCCTTGCGCCCCGCTATGATCTGCCGGCGCTGGAGGTCGGTATCGGCATGGCCACCGGGCCGGTAATCGCGGGCGGCTTCAGCGGACATGGACGGCTCAGTTATGGCGTGACGGGTGACACGGTGCAGCTGGCCGCACGGCTGCAGACATTGTCGCGCGCCTATGGCCCTGCGGTCATTGCGGCCGAGGAAACCCCGCGCCGGGCCGGCCAGGATTTCGCGTTCCTGGAAATCGATTATGTCGCCCAGGGCCGGGACGACGCGCCGCTTCGTCTTTACACGCTGCTGGACAGCAAAACCGCGAAGACGTCGCCCAAGGCGCGCGCGCTTGCCACCTTCCACGAACATATCTTCGAATCCTTCAAGGCCCAGCACTGGGATCAGGCGCGGGCGCTGGTGGAGCAATGCGCGCGGCTGTCGGGCGCCTGCCACACGCTTTACGATCTGTATCTGGCGCGCATCCGCTATTTCGAAGCCAATCCGCCGGGACCGGACTGGGACGGCGCGTTCCGGCCGGTGCTGAAATAGCGCGCTAACCCGCGTCGGCCAGGCCGTAATGCGCCGCACCGGCGCCACTGAGTGCCGCCCACATCTGATCGCCCCAGGAAAAATGCCACCATTCGTCGGGATGGCCGGCAAAATCTTCTTCCGTCATCAGCCAGTGCAACAGTCTTCTGTTCGCGCGTGCCTCACGATCCGAGAAAGAAAAATTCTCAGGCGCCAGAAATTCAAAGCGGTCGCGCGCCGCAAGCGGGGTGACGTCGTCGAACAGAGAACCCATCCACAAGCTCTCACCATCCTTCCAACGCAAGGTGAGATCGATAGCGGCTCCGGTCGCATGCGGCGCGGGCGAGTCCGCGCTGTCGCTGGGCGCGGACCAGTAGCGTTCCACTTCTTCCTGCAGGCGCGCACCCGAAAGGCCGGGATCGCGGCGCTGCAATTCGCGCGGCATCCAAACGTCATGGAAATAGGCCTGCACGGCGCGCGGCCGCCAGGCATCGAACAGGAACAGCTCCAACCCGGCCTTTTCCAGGCGCGCATTCACGCGCCGCAATTTGTCCGCCACCGAGCGGCGGACGAGCAGCTTGTCCGTCGCGCCATCGACCCGGTGCCAGTAGGGAGGATTGCGGTCGCTGGCATAGAAATTCTCGCCCCGCAGGCCCTCGCCGCGCGCATCGATCAATGCTTCCCCGTAAAGCCTATTGTCGCGGGCAATGGAAATACGGGTGCGAAAGCCCTTGCGCGCGGCCCGCGCCGCGGCCTGATCGCCGATGGGGCGGTTGCGCAATTCTTCCAGGGTCGCGAACCGCGTCATTCTTCAACTTTCCAAAAACCGGCGTTAAACTATCGGCAATGCCGCCCAGACCCGAAGCTTCATTTCCGCCCGACTATCGCTCGGCGCGCAAGGCCTTCATCGCGGCCTGCACCAAGGCGCGCGCCGATACCATTTCCCGGGCCCATATGGGCCGGCAGGGACCGGACGGCAAACCCGTGTTCGTCGATTCTGTGGCATTGGGCCCGCGCGATGCGCGGAGAGGAATATTGGTGATCGCGAACAATGCCGACGCATCGAGCGCCGTTACCGCATTGCTGCAGGAAGGAGTGGCGGTGCCTGAGGGCATGCGGCTGGTCGTGGTGCATGCCTTCGATCCATTCGCCTTCATGAATGTGCCGGGCGATCCGGTCTGGTCGCGGGCGATGTTGAAAGCCATTGCAACGGAAGATCTGTCGCGGGTGACACAGTTGACGGTTCTCAGCTTCGGCAATGCCATGGATGAACTTCCCGCAATCTTTTCGCCAGATCGGAAAATCAGACTTACTTGCAAGCAGGTTGATCCGCCTATGAATGCTGCAAAAATGCGCAAGACGGTAGAAGCGGAATTCGCGCGCCTCCACCGCGGGCATTGACCTGCAAATTTTTACGAAATTATTCCCGCTACCTTGTCCCCTTCGAGAAACAGGCGGAAGCTTCGTGCCGTCATGGAAACGGGGAGATTCCTTTGCGCACACAATTCGCACTCGCTTTTGCCGCTGCAATTGCGGCTTCGATTTTTGCCGCACCGGGTCATGCTGCCGGCACGGCGCAGCAGGCCAACATGAAAAGCTGCGCCGCTAACTGGAACGGCATGGCCGCCGCCGCCAAATCCAAAACAACCTACAAGGATTACATGACCACCTGCCTGAAGGCGCCGGCCAGCGCCGCATCCGCGACGCCCGCCGCAATGACCGCCAAGCCGGCAGCCGCGACGACGGCCGCCATGACAACCAAACCGGCCATGAAAGCAGGATCCGGTTCGGCCAAATGCAAGGACGGCAAGACTGTCACCTATACGCATCGCAGCGGCACCTGCTCGGGTCACGGTGGCGTCGCAACCTGGATGTAGCGTCGAGACAGATAACCACGGAGGGTGTGATGGGTTTGTTGGATGAGATCACGAGCGCGGCCAAAGGCGCGCTGCTGCAAGGTGCCGAAGGCGGTGCCCAAGGGGTCCTGGGAAATGTGCTGAACAATTCTTCGCTGGGCGGACTGTCCGGCCTGATGGGGCAGTTGAATGAAGGCGGCCTGGGTCATCTGGTGTCTTCCTGGACCGGCGGCGGCCCGGGGCAGCCGATCAGTGTGGACCAGCTGAAATCGGCTCTGACCCCGGAACATATTCAGGAAATCTCCAAAGCCCTGAATCTGTCGCCGGACAGCGCGTTGGCGCACCTGGCCGAACATCTGCCGATGCTGGCCGGTAACCGGGCCTGAAGCCTAAAAATGCCGGACGAGCCCGACAACGCTTTGCGTTGCGGGCTCGTTTTGCTTTATAGGTCGCCTTGTCCGCACCCGTAGCTCAGCTGGATAGAGTGCTGCCCTCCGAAGGCAGAGGTCACAGGTTCGAATCCTGTCGGGTGCGCCA
>CAYWWT010000180.1:0-1958 GCA_964461855.1 uncultured Rhizobium sp.
CGCCGTCGAAAAAGCCCTGGGCGGCGGGGGCCACCTTGATGCGGGTGAGGAAATGGGTGATCTCCAGCAGGTCCTGCATCACCGCCAGCGGATCGGCGCCGGAATCGTACAGCGCGGAAAGATCGGCCAGCGCCGCGGGGACATCGCCGCCCATCACTTTTTCAAACAGGTCCAGCACCCGGCCCCGGTCCGCCAGGCCCAGCATGGCGCGCATCGCTTCCGCCGTGATCGCGCCGGCTTCATTGTGCGCGATGGCCTGGTCGAGCAGGGACAAGGCATCGCGCGCCGAGCCTTCGGCGGCGCGCGCGATCAGGGCCAATGCGCCTTCCTCGATCTGCACATTCTCTTTGCCCGCGATCTGGCCCAGATAGGCGGCAAGTTCGCCCGATTCGATACGGCGCAAATCGAACCGCTGGCAGCGCGACAGCACCGTCACCGGAACCTTGCGGATTTCGGTGGTGGCGAAGATGAACTTCACATGCGGCGGCGGCTCTTCCAGCGTCTTGAGCAGGCCGTTGAACGCCTGCTTCGACAGCATGTGGACTTCGTCGATGATATAAACCTTGTAGCGCGCGCTTGCCGGGGCATAGCGCACGCCTTCGATGATCTCGCGGATGTCGTCGATGCCGGTGCGGCTGGCGGCGTCCATCTCCTGCACATCGACATTGCGCGATTCCGAGATCGAGACGCAGGGCTCGCAGACACCGCAAGGTTGAATGGTGGGCTGGGTCTGTTTGCCATCTGGCCCGATGCAATTCAGCGCGCGGGCGATAATGCGCGCGGTGGTGGTTTTTCCCACGCCGCGCACCCCGGTCAGCATGAAGGCGTGCGCGATCCGGCCGGTGGCGAAAGCGTTGGACAGGGTGCGCACCAGCGCCTCCTGCCCAATCAGGCCGGTGAAATCGGAGGGCCGGTATTTGCGCGCCAGGACGCGATAGGCTTCCTCGGGCGCGCCGAGATCCAGAGACGAGGTGTCGGACATGGGCGGAGTATAGCAAGGCGCGCGCGGGTTTGGCCCGCGGAAATGTTCAAGCTTGTGGAAAGACGAACCCGCCATGGCTGCCGCTCGCCTGTGCTCGCGGCGTTCACGGCTCGAAATGATCCCCCGGATCATTTCGCCCCTTCGGGTCGCCGCTCACGGTGGAAGCCCGCCTGACCCGAGCCGGATTCGGTACGGCTGCTTCGTTCCCGACCTGACCGGGTTAGCGAGCGGCTCGTCCAAACGAACTTCCGCCGCGGGATATAAGCCCGAAGCGCTGGAATTGCGAGTCCGGCGGTACCCGACTAGAAAACCCCATGCTTTCCTTCACCAGCAACCCTCTCGACCGCGCCAGCGCGGAACGATCCGACCCCGACTGGATCGCCGCCCAGCGGGCGCGGGCCGATGTCCGGTTTTTGCCCGTGTGGCAGACCAAGCCTTTCCTGGTGGGCGAGCGCGCGGGTTTTCTGGACGCCTCGCAACTCGGAATGGCCGCGGATGCGACCTGTGTCTTTCTGGGCCTTTGGGAGGATCGGCCCTGTTTCGCGGTGGCGATGGCCGACAGCGAAGATCCGCCGCTGACGGAATTGGGCGAATTTCGCGACATGCGCGCTGCCGCCTTTGTGCTGCCCGAACCCGACACCGCCATCGCCGGCCAGGCCAAGGCCTTGATCGACTGGCATCGCCGTCACCGTTTCTGTGCCAATTGCGGCGCGGAGACCGCGGCAAAGGATGGCGGCTATCGTCGGCTGTGTCCGGCCTGCGGGGCCGAACATTATCCGCGCACCGATCCGGTGGTGATCATGTTGCCGTTGTACGGCGATGAATGCCTGATCGGACGCAATGCGCGCTTTCCCGGCGGACTTTATTCCGCTTTTGCGGGCTTCATCGAACCGGGCGAGACCATGGAGGAAGCCGTGGCGCGCGAATTGAAGGAAGAAGTCTCGCTGGCGGTCAGCGCGGTGCGCTATCACGCCTC
>CAYWWT010000180.1:2058-5483 GCA_964461855.1 uncultured Rhizobium sp.
GAAATCACCGCCATGCTGGCGCTGAACCCGCGCGACTTCTATCTCGACCAGCTTTGGGTCGCGCCCAGCCATCAAGGCCGCGGCATCGGCCGCAGGCTTCTGGACTTCACCCGCGCAAAATTTCCCGACGAAATCTGGCTGCGCTGCGTGGTGGAGAATGCCCGCGCCTGGGCCTGGTATGAGCGCGAAGGATTCTTGTTCGAAGGCGAAGAAACCGTGCCGCCTTCCAACCTGCGGATGCGGCGCTATCGCTGGAAGCGTAGCTGATTATTTTTTCTCGGAGACGCGGGCGGGACGCTTGACGGTTGCGCGCAACATTTCGCTGCTGACTTCGGCGAGACGGTTCACATCCACAACCATCTCGAGCGTGATGCGCACTTTGTTTCCGCTGGCCGGTTCGATGGCAGTGACGCGGACCGTGGTTTCCGGAAAGCCATTCATGAGCCATCTCCCTGACGTCAGCGGAAGCTTAAATCAGGGTGCGGAATGGCACAAATGGGCGGTTCTTAACCCGGCATATCCTCACGGAAGGGGTGGGCGGGATAGACCCCCATGATGGTCAGGGTGGAGGTAAAGAAACGCAATTCCTCCAGCGCGCGGTCCACCGCCGGATTGTCGGGATGGCCCTGGATGTCGGCATAGAATTGGGTGGCGTTGAAAGAACCGCCCAGCTGATAGGATTCCAGCTTGGTCATGTTCACGCCGTTGGTGGCGAAACCGCCCATCGCCTTGTAAAGCGCAGCGGGCACGTTGCGCACGCGGAAGACGAAGGTCGTGACCACCTTGCCATTGTTGGGTGCATCGTCACGGGCGCGCGACATGATGAGGAAGCGGGTCATATTGTGATGCTCGTCCTCGACGTCATGGGCCAGCACCTTCAGGCCGTACAATTCGCCCGCCAGCGACGACGCCAGCGCCGCGGCGGTGGGATCTTTCATCTCCGCGACATGCTTGGCCGAACCGGCGGTATCGTACCAATTCTGGATAGCGAGCTTGCGTTCGCGCACGATGTTGCGCGCCTGGGCCAGCGCCGGCGCCTGGCTGTAAAGCGTCTTGATCCCTTCCAGGGTCGCGTCCTTCAAGCCCAGCAACTGGTGATGGATGGGCAGAAAATGCTCGCCCACAATGTGCAGGCCCGAATCCGGCAGGAGATGGTGGATGTCGGCGATCCGGCCCATCAGCGAATTTTCCACCGGAATGACGCAAAGATCGCAACTGCCGTTGCGCACCGCTTCGATGGCATCTTCGAAACTGGCATGCGGGATGGCGGCGGCATGGGGGATCGCTTCACGCGCGGCCAGATTGGCATAAGCGCCGGGCTCGCCCTGGAACGCGACGCGCTTGGCGTGCTGGATCGTTTTGCTCATGACAGGATTTTCCGCGCCCGCTCTAAATCGGCTTGAGTATCGACACTGAGCGGCACGCTGTCCACGCGGGCCACCGCAATGCTCATATTCGCTTCCAGGGCGCGCAGCTGCTCCAGCTTTTCGCGCCTCTCCAACGGCGAAGGCGGCAGCGCCACAAAACGCGCCAGCGCGGCGCGGCGATAAGCATAGATGCCGACATGGTGAAAAAGCGGCCCCTCGCCCGTCGGCGCCGTGGCGCGGGTAAAATACAGCGCGCGGCCCAGCCGCCCCCTCTCATCCCAGGCCACCACCGCTTTCACCACGCTGGGGTTTGTGCGCTCGGCGGGATCGGTGATCTCGGCGGCCAGGGTGGCGATATCGGCGCCGCTCTCTTCCAGCGCCGCCGCCACGGCGCGGATCTGGGCCGGATCGAGCGCGGGCAGATCGCCTTGCAGATTCACCACCACGTCATGGCGTCCTTCCGGGTCGAGCAGACCCAGCGCGGCATGGATGCGGTCGGAACCAGAGGGCAGGCCGGGATCGGTGAGAACCGCCCGCCCGCCCGCATTTTCCACCGCCGTTACGATCTCGGCTTCGCCCGCCGCGACCGCGGCCGGGCCCAGCCCCGCCGCCACCGCTTGGCGCAGCACGCGCACAATCATCGGCACGCCCCCGATATCGGCCAGCGGTTTTGCCGGCAGGCGGGTGGAGGCCAGGCGCGCGGGAATCAGCAGGATCGGGTTCATGTCGGGTTTCCGGGGCCGGACGCCGCTGGTTTTAGGCCGGGAACCGGGCCCAAAGCCAGCCAAGCCGCCCCGATCTGTGCGGCGCTTCGCCGCAATGACGGCAAGGGATGGGCGGGTAATGTCCCCCCGTATTTTGCCGGCCGGCCAAGGCCGGTTTTAGGGAGCTTGTGCTTATGGATTCCTTTGAGTGGAACAAGATTATCGGTGCGGTCCTTGGCACGGCGATTTTCATTTTCGTCGTCCGTCAGGCTGCCGAAGTGATCTATGAGCCCGAGGCTCCCGCCAAGCCCGGCTATGTCGTGGAAGGCGTGGTCGAAGACACTGCGGGCGCCGCCGCCGCACCGGTTGCCGAAGTCATGCCGGACTGGGGCACCGTGCTTCCCGCCGCCGACGTCGCCGCCGGCAAGACCATTTCGGGCCGTTGCGAGCAATGCCACGACATCTCCAAAGGTGGGGCCAACAAGATCGGTCCCGAATTGTATGCCGTGGTCGATCGTCCGCGCGCCAGCCATGAAGGCTTCTCCTATTCGGCTGCGATGAAGGCCAAGGGCGGCAACTGGACCTATGACGAATTGTTCAAGTTCCTGAAGTCGCCGGGCAGCTATATCCCGGGCACCAAGATGAGCTTCGCGGGCCTTTCGAAAGAACAGGACCGCATCAACCTGATCGCCTATCTGCATTCGGAAGCCGACACGCCGGCGCCGATCCCGGCGCCCGCCCCCAAGACCGCGGCTCCGGCGGACGCCGCCGCGCCTGCGGATGGTGCCAAGCCCGCGGCCGGCGCCAAGCCGGCCGAAGGTGCGGCTGCCGCGCCCGCCGCCGCGCCGGCTCCCGAAAAGAAGTAAGGCGAAAAGCTGACCAAGCCGAAGGTCCTTTTCATGTTGCCGCCGGGCTGGGACGCCCTCGGCAAGCGCAGCTTCGCGTCCGATGCATTCGAAGCGGTTCTGGACGGGCGCGAAGACTATAAGCCGGAGGAGATCACTTACTTTTCCGGGTTCCGCCCGCCACCGGGCTTTCTGAAGACGCTTCCCAATCTGAAAGCGATGTTCTCGCTGGGCGCTGGCGTCGACGGCTTCCTGCGCGACCCCGAACTGCCGCGCGATTTGCCGCTGACGCGCTTCGTCGATCCCACCTTGATGCATGAGATGGCGCAGTATGTGGTCATGCATGTGCTGATCGCCCATCGCGGCCAGCGCTTCTTCGATCAGGCGCAAAGCGAAAGCCAATGGCGGCAGCGCATGCTGCAGCGCGCCTCGCGCGACACGCGGATCGGCATTCTGGGCCTGGGCGATATCGGCACCTGCATCGCCACCAGCCTGTTGCCGTTCGATTT
>CAYWWT010000181.1:0-5482 GCA_964461855.1 uncultured Rhizobium sp.
GCCTGATCCTTCCCGGCTGGGAGGGCAACATCAACATCAAATGGCTGCGGCGTTTGAAGATCGGCGACAAGCCTTTCATGACGCGCGAAGAGACGTCGAAATACACCGACCTGATGACCACCACGGGCAAGGCGCGCCAGTTCAGCTGGGTGATGGAAGCCAAATCGGTGATCACCTTTCCGTCGGGCGACATGCGCCTGCCGGGCAAGGGCTTTTATGAAATCTCTGGCCTGGCCTGGTCGGGCCGCGCCCCGATCGAGCGGGTGGAGGTCACCACCGATGGCGGCAAGACCTGGAGCCTCGCCTCGCTGCAGGAGCCGGTGCTGCACAAGGCGCATGTGCGCTTTCGTTTCCCCTGGCACTGGGATGGCGGCGAAGCGGTGCTGGAAAGCCGCGCCACCGACCAGACCGGCTATACCCAGCCGACCAAGGCCTTCCTCACCCGCACCGAGGGCGTCGGTCCTACCTATCATTACAATGGCATCCAGAGCTGGAAGGTCATGGCGGACGGGAGTGTGAGCAATGTCCTTCAGGCTTAAATCTGCATTTCTGGGAGCCGCGGTTCTGGCGGCGCTGCCCGTCACGGTGTGGGCGCAGCAGACCGGCTATCCCGGCGGCGCGGCCTATCCCTTCGGCGCGCCCGCATCCGAGGCCGACATCAAGGCCTGGGACAAGGATGTGCGTCCCGACGGCAAGGGCCTGCCCGCGGGCAGCGGCACGTATAAAGCGGGCGAGCAGATCTATGGCGAGCAATGCGCCTCGTGCCATGGGCTCAAGCTGGAAGGCATCCGCGATCCCAATCTGCCGCAAGGCGGGGCGCCGGCGCTGATCGGCGGGCGCGGCACGCTCAACACCACGCATTTCAAGCAGTCGGTGGAAAGCTATTGGCCCTATGCCAGCACCTTGTTCGACTATATCACCCGCGCCATGCCCTACACCGCGCCGGGTTCGCTCAAGCCGGACGAGGTCTATTCGCTGGTCGCCTACATCCTGGCCGAAGGCAACATCATCAAGAAGACCGAAGTGATGGACGCCAAGTCGCTGCCCAAGGTGCAGATGCCGAACAAGGACGGCTTCTACATCGACAACCGGCCCTATCCGGTGAAGCGGTACGACTGACTGAATTTGTCATCACGGCGAGGCGCGTTCTCCTCACCCTGAGCTTGTCGAAGGGTGACGATGCGAGGGAAGGGAATCCAGCTGGTTGATACCGGCTCGGTATTTACGCCTGGATTCCCTTCCCTCGCGGCGTTGCCGCTCGCCGGGAATGACAAGTGCGGGAAAATCCTCGCCTGAGCCTGTCGAAGCATGAGGATGCCGGACCGGGAATGACGGTTATGTTCGGCAGGCTCTTGGCGCGGAGGGTGTGATCGGGAAATATTGCCCCCGCGTTTCTTCCGCGAGCGATCCCATGATCACGCCCGACTATGTGCGCACCATGGCGGCCTATAATGCCGAGATGAACCGGCGCCTCTATGACGCCGCCGCGCGGCTTTCGGATGAGGAGCGGCGCAAGGATCGCGGTGCTTTCTGGGGTTCGATCCATGGCACGCTCAATCATCTTCTTTGGGGCGACACCACCTGGATGGCCCGCTTCGATGGCTGGGAGAAGATTCCCGCCGGGATCACGGAAAGCGGCGGGCTGCACCAGGATTTCTTCGCGCTGCGCAATGCGCGCGCCGAAGCCGACCGGCGCATTTGCGATTGGGCGGGCCGCGTCGATCCGGAGTGGCTGAAAGGCGAATTGGTCTGGTTCAGCGGCGCGCTCGGCAAAGAGATGCGCAAGCCGCACACGCTGCTGGTGGCGCATTTCTTCAACCACCAGACCCATCATCGCGGCCAGGTGCATGCCATGCTGACGGCGGCGGGCGAAAAGACCGGCGATACGGATCTGGCTTTTATTCTCTGAAGTTAATGACCCCGCTCGCGAAATTTTCGTGACGGGGAACGGCGCGGCCGTCGCTGCGCTATGCTGGGCAGGAACGTCTAGGCGAAAGTTCCATGGCCGTATCGCATCTGGACCGTGAAGCGGAAATCGCCCGGCTGTTCGCCGAGTTGCGCGAGGTCTATGCCCGGGCGCGCGAGGGCGTCACGGCCCCCGCCACCACCCAGGTCGCGCTGCATGTGCGCGAGGAAAGCGCGAAAGCGTCGGCGATCATCGCGCGCATTCGCGAGGTTCAGGGATTGTGAATCCCCCTAGGAATTATGCTCCCCCGGCATATTGAGCGACATTTTCAGCAGCTCTTCCGGCTCGATCCAGCGCCCGCCCGATATGGCGATCATGGCGGTGACCTGCTGCACCGGATTCATCTCGTCGCGCCAATGCTTCAGGCAGCTTTCCAAAGTGCCGGTGATGTTGGGATGATTGCCCGGCGGGACCAGGATCGCCGGCATCGTCCACGGAATTTGTCCCATTTTCGTCCCCTTAAACCCGATTACACTGTTGCCGTTGCAACCCCGGTGCCGGTTAACAGGCGTCGTTAACGGCGGCGGGAATGGGTTAGGCTGGCGCTTCAGGCTGGGTTTTTGGGCAGGAAGGCGAAAGACGGGCATGCGCTTTGGTGTGCTGATGGGCGCGATCCTGCCGGTGTTTGCCGCTCTGCCGGTTCATGCCGCGCCTGAGAGCAAGCCGCTGATCGAGATTCGCGCCGTGGTCTCCTGCGCCGATCATCAGGGCGGCATGCTGTTGCCGGTCCCGGTCGCCGCGGGCGATTGCGTTTCGCGCCAGGCCATCGTGAAAGGCGACGACTTTGTCGGCCTGGGGCATTTGCGCGATAGCGGGCGCGATTTCCTGATCGCGACTTTGAGCGAAACTGCCCGCCGCCGCTTTTATGCCGCGCGCCGCCAGGTACCCGACCGGCCGGTGGCGGTGATGATCGATGGCTGGGTGGTGGCGACGCCGGTCCTGTGGGAGCGGTCGCAGCCCGCGTCCCTGCAGATTGGCGGGATCAACCCGTTTCAGATCGACCGGCTGGTGGCGCGGTTTCGGACACGGTGAGGTGTTCGCCCTTCGACAGGCTCAGGGCGAGGGCCTTGGTCCAACTTGTCATTCCCTCGGCGCTGATCGCGCCTCGCCGGGAATGACAGGGTGAGCCATTTCACGCGCCGGGAATGGCAAGCGAGCTATGTCGCCCCGTCCAGGATCCATTTGCGAAACAAATCCAGATCGATATTGCCGCCATTCAGCGGCAGGCCGACGGTGCGACCCTTCATCTGCGCGCGTTCCTTCAACAGCGCGGCCAGCGGCGCGGCGGCGGCGCCTTCGGCCAGATTGTGGGTGTCGGTCCAATAGGCACGCACCGCATCGGCAATCTCCGCGTCGCTCACCGTGACGATGCGCGCCGCGCCTTTGCGGATGACGGCAAGCGCCTTGGCGTCGGGGATGCGGGTGGCAAGGCCATCGGCCCTGGTGTCGGCGGAATTGGTTTCCACCACATGCCCCGCCTTGAACGACAGCGCATAGGAGGGCGCATTCTCGCTCTGCACGCCCACGATCTCGGTCGAAAGCCCCAGCAGATCGCGCGCCATGATCGCGCCGCAGATGCCGGAGCCCAGCCCGATGGGGACATAAAGAACATCGAGACCCGGCGCGGCCTCGAACAACTCCAGCGCCCAGGTCGAAACGCCCAGGACCAGGTCGCGGTGAAAGGACGGCGCGAAGAACAGCCCGTCGCGGTCGGCGATTTTCATCGCTTCCATCCGCGCGGCATCGAAATCTTCGCCATGCTCGATCAGCCGGGCGCCGAAGGCGCGCATCGCCGCGTTCTTTTCCTGGCTGTTGCCATGGGGCACTAGAATGGTGACCGGAACGCCGAAGCGCGCGCCCGCAAAGGCCAGCGACTGGCCGTGATTGCCGCGCGTCGCCGAGATGATGCCATTGGGGGCGCTGCCCTCGCGCGCCAGCCGCTCCAGATAGATCAGCCCGCCCCGCACCTTGAAGGCGCCGGTGGGGGTGTGGTTCTCATGCTTGACCCAGACCTCGGTGCCCGCGCGCTGCGCCAGCAGCGGCCAGCGATATTGCGGCGTGCCGGGAAACACGGCGTGGATCTTGCGGCGCGCTTCTTCCAGGTCTTCGCGGGTGAACACAGGCTGCTCCTTTCTTGAATTTACCCGGCCGCTCCAACACCGGGTCAGGCGCTCGCGCGCCGGTAGAGCGCCAGCGATCCCGCCAATGCGAGCAAGGTCGCGCCGCAAAGGCGGTCGAGCCACAGGGCGCCGGATTTCTTCAAGAGGCGCACGGCGCGCGAACCGAGGATGGCATAGCTGAACATCACCGAGAAATCGATCGCTGCGAAAACCAGCGCGAGGATGAGATATTGCGAGACTTGCGGCTGCCCCGGCGTGATGAATTGCGGCAGCAGCGCCGAAGTGAACAGATAGCCCTTGGGATTGGTCACGGCGACAAGAAAGCTTTTCAGGAAAATCGCGCGCACCGATCCGGAACCCGTATCGCTTGCGGCCTTCAGGCGGTCGCCAAGCGCGCGCCTGGAGCGCAGCAGCATCAATCCCAGAAACGCCAGATAGCCGGCGCCGATCCATTTCACCACCGTGAACCAGAATTCCGAAGCGGCCAGCAAGGCGCCAAGACCCAGCGCCGCGGCTCCGACCAGGATGAAATCGGACATCACCGCGCCGATCATGCCGGCGCAGGCGCGCCGCACGCCGAAGCGGGAGCCATTGGTCAAGGCCAGCAAGACGGTGGGACCCGGCGTTGCGATGACCGCGACCGCGACGAAGGCGAAACCCAGAAGAGTGAGGAGGGTCATGCATCTGTTCCTGACCGAGGAACAGACCCTAGCCCACAAGCCGGTCCAAAGCTGCGCCGACCGATGCTTGAAGAGGGGCGCGCCGGTCGCCATCTTTTGTGTGAGGCGCTCTCGCGAAAGGCAGGCAGCCATGCACCCCATCATCCTTCCGGCCGGCAGTCCGCTTTGGGCCGAACTTCTGGTCACGGCCATCGTCCTGGCGGGGGTCTGGGTCTCGCTCCGGGCCTTCTTTCGCAATCGCGAATAGGCGTGGCCGGCCCTTTATACGTTAACCGTATGATTTTCCTGGAACTATTCGTTTCCGGAATGCTCCGTGTGCGGAAAAGCGCGTTGTGAAACCGGGGTGGGGCGCTTATACGGAAGGCCAAAAGGAGCCTTCCCATGCCCAAACTTCCCGACGACATGTCCCAGGCCGCCGTCAAGAAGCGGGCGGCGATTTCGGAGGCCACCAAGGCCAAGCCCAAGACCGAGGAAGCTGCTCCCCCCAAGCCCCGGATCGCGAAAAAGCGTTAAAGGCCCGGCCCGAAGTCACGGGTCCGGCGCAGCAAAGATGACCGGCCCGGAGCCGTCATCCGCGAAATCTATTCATCCCGCGAATTGCGGACCGCCTCGATCCGCGCCAGATCCGTCAGGTGCGCCAGAAGCGGCATGCCGTTCGCTTCCGACAGCCGGCGCAGAGACGCCAGCATATCGGCGGCATAACCGGCGACCTGGGC
>CAYWWT010000182.1:0-5462 GCA_964461855.1 uncultured Rhizobium sp.
ATCGGCTTGCGATTGATCGTGGATGTTGCCTAAGCGGTAGAGCGTCTGTGGCACGCTACGAAGCGGCCTGAAGTTGGAGAGGGGCGAGCGCGACCGGGTAGTATCTCTTCCCTAATCATTCGCTATTATCGCTCCGCCGCATTCGTCACCTTGGAGAAATCCACCCAGGTCACATACCGGGGCATCATCGAACGGTTCCGCGTGGAGCATGGCGAGCGGACCATTGCGGGCCTGCAACGAAAGCAAATCAAGACGCTTATCGCCCGGCGCGCCGGTACCCCGGCAGCAGCCAACAATCTGCTTCGAATGTTGCGCATCCTGATGAAGTTCGCGGTCGATGAGGAGTTGAGGTCAGACGATCCGACAGTTGGCGTCAAACCCGTCACAAACAAGACCGATGGCTTTCACAGTTGGTCTGAGGAGGAGATAGCGGCGTTCGAGAAGGCGCACCCAGTTGGCAGCAGGGCGCGGTTGGCCTTTGCGCTTTTGCTCTATACGGGACAACGACGCAGCGACGTGATCAGGATGGGGCGGCAGCATCTACGGGCTGAGCGCATCACGGTCCGGCAACAGAAAACCGGCGTGCAGCTAGAAATCCCGATACACCCGGAGTTGGCGCGGGTCATAGCGGCTACGCCGTCCGACAATCTGACATTCCTGGTGACAAAGGCTCACCGGGCGAACCGCAGCAAGCCTTTTACGGCGGTGGGCTTTGGAAACTGGTTCCGAGAAATGTGCGACGATGCGGGTCTCCCGCGTTGTTCGGCACACGGGCTGCGCAAGGCCGTAGCGCGGCGGCTGGCAGAGGCTGGCTGCTCGGAACACGTCATCGCAGCAATCACCGGCCATCGCAGTCTGCAAGAGGTCCGGCGCTATACCGCCAGCGCCTCTCAGGTCTTGCTGGCTCAACAGGCGATCCAGGCCATGCCCGGTTCAAAAGACGAACAAAAATTGGCTAACCGGGCAGATCGGTTAGCCAAAACCGGCCCTAAGCGCCTGAAGCAGTTGAAGGTGAATTGAGGGGTGGCGGACAGAGAGGGATTCGAACCCTCGAACGGCTTTCACCGTTACACACTTTCCAGGCGTGCGCCTTCAACCACTCGGCCACCTGTCCATCAGGACCCGCGAGATATACTGGCCCGCCCGTTCCCGCAAGCCGGTTGCGGTCCCGGTTCCGGGACTTGTCGGCCCACCCCCGGTGGGGAGTAGGATGGCCCAGTCTGGGCAGGGAGAAACCATGGGCATTCTCGCCATCAAGCGCGTTTACGATCCGCCCGCCCCGGATGACGGGTTTCGGGTGCTGGTGGACCGGCTCTGGCCCCGGGGCCTGACCAAGGCGAAAGCCGCGCTCGATCTCTGGGCCAAGGATCTGGCGCCCAGCCCGGACCTGCGCAAGGAATTCAACCATGAGCCGGAGCGCTTCGCCGAATTCACGCATCACTATAAAAGCGAGCTGTCGAGAAATCCGGCGGTGGCGGGGTTCCGCGCCGAACTCAAGCGGCCCAAAGTGACCTTGCTTTATGGCGCGCATGACCAGGAGAACAATCACGCGCTGGTGCTGCGGGATTTCCTGAAGAAGGCGCCGCCAGCCAAGCGAAAGCCGGCGGTGAAAAAGAAGAAGGCGCCCGCGAAGAAAAAGGCGAAGAAAAAAGCGCCGAGCAGGCGTCAAGCCGCCGCGGCGCGCCCCCGGTCGCGGTAGATCATCCAGAGATTGCGGCCATAGATCGCCAGCGCGGGTGCCTGGCCCATCATCAGCGGCCAGCTTCCCAGATGCACGACATAGAGGAAGCTGATCGCCCCGCCCACCAGGCTGCAATACCAGAAGGCGATGGGAATGACGCTGTGGCCTTCCTGTTCGCTGCGCAGCCATTGGATCAGAAAGCGCACGCCGAACACCGCCTGGCCCAGGAAACCGATGCCGTTCCAGAGCAGATCGTAAGGCTGTGCCATCGCCATGGCGTACCAGTGTCCGAAGAATCCCATCTCAAAGCTCCTCGATCCGCACGCGGCCGCCATGGCGGCGCTGCAGCCAGCGGACGCCCAGCATGTCGTGGATGCTGACCATCAGCCGTCCGAAATTGGTGTATTTGGACCGGCCGGTCATGCGGGGCCGGTGATTGACCGCCTGAAAGCCCACCTTCCAGCCATGGCGCTGCATCAGCGCGATCAGATAGCGGTGCATGTGATCGAAATAGGGCAGCTCCAGAAACGCAGCGCGATAAAATGCCTTGATGCCGCAACCCGTGTCGGTGGCGCCGTCGCCCAGCATGGCGTTGCGGAAACGGTTGCCCAGGCGCGAGGCGACGCGGCGGCTGGCGGTGTCCTGGCGTTTCACCCGCACGCCCGACACCATGGCGAGCGATGTGTCGCCGCGCAGCTTGGCGAGCAGTTTGGGAATGTCGGCAGGATCGTTCTGCCCGTCGCCGTCCAGGGTGACGATGATCTCGCCCTTTGCATTGGCGATGCCGGTGGCCAGGCCCCGGCTTTGGCCCAGATTGCGGTCATGGCGCAGGGGGCGGAAATGGGCGATCTCGTTTTTCAGCGCCGTCAGCCTCTCGGTGGTGCCGTCGCTCGAGCCGTCATCGACGAACAGGATTTCATAGGAAGGCTCGTGCGCCAGCGCGGCGGCAATCTCGCGGGCCAGGCTCGCGACATTGTCCACTTCGTCCTTGACCGGCACCACCACCGAGACCGTCATCGGGTTTCCCAAAATCCAGGCATTTCGCTAAAAAGGGAACCGGCGCGGCCCCTTGACGTGGCGCGCCTTATACAGGTCCCGGCGGGTCCGAGAAACAGGGCAAAAGCCAATGAGTGACGCCATTGCAGCGCCTGCGCCCATGCCCGCGCCGCCGCCGGAGCCGAAGGGGACGCGAATCCGGCGCGGATTGACGCGATTCGCCTATCCGCTGCTGGCGCTGCTGTGCCTGGGGCTTTGGCTGCCGGGCATCCTGAGCCTTCCGGCGCTGGACCGCGATGAAAGCCGCTTCGCCCAATCCTCGCGCCAGATGCTGGACAGCGGGAACTTCATCGATATCCGCTTCGGCAACGAGCCGCGCTACAAAAAGCCGGCGGGGATTTATTGGGCCCAGGCCGCCGCCACGGCGGTGGCGGGCCATATCGAGAATATCGAAGGCGATCACCGCCAGATCTGGACCTATCGCCTGCCGTCGCTGCTGGGCGCCATCGCGGCGGTGTGGCTCACCTTCTGGATCGGCTCGGCCTTCGGCGCGGAGGCCGGATTGCTGGCGGCGCTGCTGCTCGGCTTCACCACGCTTCTGACGGCGGAAGCCACCATCGCCACCACCGATGCGGTGCTGCTGGCCACGACCCTGGGCGCGATGGGCGTGTTGATGCGCGCCTATCGCGCGGCCCAAGGCGATGGGACGGTGTCGCGCCGCCTGGCGCTTTTGGGCTGGGCGAGTTTTGCGGCCGCGGCGCTGGTGAAAGGGCCGGTGGTAGTGGGCGTGGTGGGTGCCGCGGTGCTGGCCCTGTTCGCCTGGGACTGGTGGGACGCGTATCGCGCGGCGAAGGCCGTGCCCGGCACCGCGCCGCCGGCCTGGACCACGCATCTGCGCTGGCTGAAAGGCACGCGGCCTCTCTCGGGCATCGCGCTGACCTTGGTCGTGGTGGTGCCATGGATGGTCGCGATCTGGGTGGAGAGCAATGGCTCTTTCTTCCAGCAATCGCTGGGTCACGATTTCGCGGGCAAGTTGGCGGGCGGACAGGAAAGCCATGGCCTGCCGCCGGGGTACAATCTCATTCTCTCCGCTGCCGCCTTCTGGCCAGGCATCCTGTTCGTGTTGCCCGCCATCGGTCTTGGCCTCACCCGCGCCAAAGAGCCCGCGATCCGTTTCCTGATCGCCTGGGCCGGCGCCTGGTGGTTGGTCTGCGAAGCGGTGCCGACCAAGCTGCCGCAATATGTGCTGCCCGCCTATCCGGCGCTGGCGGTGCTGGCGGCGTTGTGGCTGCTCAGTCCGCGCGAAACCGTGCTGCCTTTGTGGCGCCGCGTGCTGCCTTATATTTCCTCGGTGCAGTTTCTGGTCGGACTGGTGGGCTTCATCGCAGCGCCCATCCTGCTGCCGCGCATGTACGGCGAAGGCGTGATCGTGTCGTTGCTGGCCTACGTCGTGGTCGCCGGCCTGATCGGATTGGGCGCGCTGGTCATGGCGATGACGGGTGCCCGGGTGATCGCGTTCGTATTGTCGCTTGTGGCTTTCGCGATCTTCGTGCCGACCTTGACCGCGGGTGTCGGCCCGCACCTCACCGATCTGTGGGTGAGCAAAAGGCTGGCGGTGCTGGTGGCGCGCGACAGCCAGCCCGGCGATCCGCCGCCCGCCGCCGCCGGTTTCCAGGAACCGAGCCTGGTCTTCGCGCTGGGCGCGGACCTCAACCTCACCGATGGTGCGGGCGCGGCCAAGCAAGGCGCGGACCGGGGCGGGCTGGCGCTGGTGGATGATTTCGCGCGCCCCGCGTTCCTCGCCCATCTGGCCGAGCTTCAGTCCGATGCCGTACCGGTGGATGAGATCGACGGCTTCAATTATTCGCGCGGCAAGAAAGTGCACGTCACCATCTACCGGATGCGCCGGGTGACCTATCAGATGACGCCGCTGGAAGAGTGACGGCGCGTTCGGACGGGCGCCCGACACGCGCCGGCTCTTGACAACGCCGCCCGCTGCTTAAATATCGCAAGCACCGTTCTGTCCGGTCATAGCTGCCATTGGGGGCGGCGTACGGAGCGAACACGGGGATCGCCGCCGACGCGTGCGACATGAGACGCCAGATGGGTCTTGAGTTGGCGCGGGGCCGCGCGGTCAAAACGGCCTCTCGCTCTTTCCGCAAAAGTCCTGACGAGCGTGCACCCGTAGCCAAACTCAATCTGCCGGGGCCGAAGGTCGAATTGCGCTTTCCCGTCGGCCAGGGCCCCCGCGCTTTCTATCGCCGCTTCTGGCCCGGCACCGGGCCCGCCGAATGGAATGACTGGCGCTGGCAGCTGCGCAGCCGCATCCGCACCTTGGACGAACTGGCCCGGATCTTCCGCCTGTCCGAAGACGAATATGCCGCCGTCTCCCGCCACAAGGGCGCATTGCCGGTGGGAATCACGCCTTATTACGCCAGCCTGATGGGCCTGACGGATGCGGCTGAGCCGCTGAGGCGCACCCACATCATGACCGGTGACGAATATCTGCGCGGGCCGGGCGAAGACGAGGATCCGCTGGGCGAGGACCATGACACCGTGGCCCCCGGGCTGGTGCATCGCTATCCCGACCGCGTGCTGTTTCTGGCCACCGGCACCTGTTCCACCTATTGCCGCTACTGCACGCGCTCGCGGCTGGTGGGCAATCCGGGCGGCGAATATCATTTCTCGACGCGGCAATGGGAAGACGCCATCGCCTATCTCGAAGCGCACACCGAAGTGCGCGACGTGCTGCTGTTCGGCGGCGATCCGCTGACCTTGTCCGACG
>CAYWWT010000183.1:0-5458 GCA_964461855.1 uncultured Rhizobium sp.
GCGCCAGAAAGCCGGTATCCAATCCGAACGCGATGGCGGCGACGCCCGCCAGCACGGCCACGCCCAGAATGCGCCTTACCCATTCGCCCGCGCCCAGCGATTGCTTCATCGCCGCGAACAGCCTGCCGCCCACCAGCAAGGCCAGCGCCAACGACGTCGCCGCACCCGCAGCATAGGCGAACAGGATCAAGGTCGTTCCGACACTGGCGCCGCCAATCGCCGCCCCCGTCAGCACCAGACCCAGGATCGGCCCGGCACAAGGCGCCCATAACAGGCCAGTGGCGATGCCGAGCAAAAACGAGGATCCCACACCGCTGCCTGCGGCTTCGCCCGACAACCGATTGCCCAAAGCCACGATCGGGCGCGTCAAGCGATCCGCCAAGCTGCGCGACAGCAACGTCAGCGCAAACAAAGTGAGCAGGATCATCGCGGCGATGCGGCCATATTGATTGGCGCTGACCGCCCAGCCGCCGCCCACCGCCGCCAAGGACGCCACGGCGGCGAACATTACCGTCATGCCGGCCAGAAGCGGCAAGGTGCCGGTGAGAAATGGCCGGTTGCCCCGCGCGAATACGAACGGCAGCACGGGAAGGATGCAGGGGCTGACGATGGTGAGAATGCCACCCAGATAAGCCAACAAGATCAAGGTCATTGATGCTCTGTCCGTGACGGCTGGCCGTCATCTTCGCAGCCAAGGGGGCGTCGTGCAATTATCGCAAAAGAAGAGCTTTTCCTGCCGATGGAACCTCTGGCACGGGGAAAATACCCGTGATATTCGATAGTATACAACGAAATAGTCTTTCGATACGGGGCTTTCATAAGCGCACTCGGGCAGTTTGCTGTGATGTCATTCGCTGCCATATCAGCAACGGTTACCGGTTCGCCGACAGCATTTCCCCGCAATAGGAGACGGACATGCAGAAATTGAAGATCGCAGCTTCGATCCTGGCTCTGACGGCCGGCGCCTTTGCGGCGGCACCGGCTTGGGCGGCGCCCACCTGCGATGCCGACAATGGCGGACTGAAGCTTCCCAAAGGCTTCTGCGCCATGGTGGTCGCGGATGGCCTTGGCTATGCCCGCCACGCCGTCGCGGCGCCCAACGGCGATCTTTATGTCGCGCTGCGCGCCAGCGGCGGCAAGCCGGGTGGCCTGGTGGCCTTGCACGATTCCAAGGGCGATGGCCATTTCGACGTCGTTCAGAAATTCGGTGACGGCCTCGCCGACAATGGCAGTGCCACCGGCGTCGCGCTGCATGGCGATTATCTCTATGTCGCCCAGCCGACTCAGGTGGTCCGTTACAAGATGACGCCCGGCCAATTGTTGCCGCAGGGCCACCCGGAAATCATGGTTTCGGGTTTCGACAGCGCCCGCGAACACAGCGACAAAGGCATCGCCTTCGACGACAAGGGCAATTTCTATGTCAATGTCGGAAGCCCCTCCAACGCCTGCCAGGTGCGCGACCGGCTGAAAGATTCGCCGGGCCAGGACCCCTGCCCGCTTCTGGAAAAGCATGGCGGCATCTGGAAGTTCAGCGCCGCCAAATTGAATCAGAAACAGGAAGACGGCAGCCGCATCGTCACTGGCTTGCGCCAGGAACCCGATGTCGCCTGGGCGCATGGCGCGATCTACACCGTCATGAACAATCGCGACCAGATCGACGTGCTCTATCCGCAGCATTACAGCGCCGAGGACAATAATGACGGTCCCGCCGAAGTGATGGTCCGCGCCGATCCGGGCGCGGATTTCGGCTGGCCTTATTGCTATTTCGACTATCGCCAGCAAAAGCTTCTGCTCAATCCCGAATATGGCGGCGACGGCAAGGAAGCGGCGCGCTGCGCCAAATTCAACTTGCCGACGGCCAGCTACCCCGCGCATTGGGCACCGGTGGACGTGAAATTCTATGACGGCAAGCAATTCCCCGCTTCGTATCGCGGCGGCGCCTTCATCGTGTTCCACGGCTCCTGGAACCGTTCCGGCCAGCAGCGGCCGGGCGCGGTCGTGTTCCAGCCCATGAACAGCGACGGCAAGGCCTCCGGTAAATTCGAGATCTTTGCCGACAATTTCGCGGGCGCCGCGCCGATCAAGACCCAAAATGATTATCCGGCGCGCCCCGATGGCGTGGCGGTGGCGCCCGACGGCTCGCTCTTCATCACCGACAGCCAGAAAGGAAAAGTCTGGCGGGTCTTCTATCGCGGTTGAAGTTTACGCCTCGCGCGCAAACGGCAGCGCGCGGGGCGTTCCCGGCGCTTTGCGGCACGGCGGTCCCGCCGCGTAGCGCATCTGCGCACCCGATTTGGAAACCGCGATCTCGGTATAACTGACCGTCGCCGCATCCTCGCGATGCATGCAGAGGGAAAAAGGCCCGCGCTCGGGTATGTGGGCGGCATGCAGCTTTCTCAAGCGCGCGGGCGTCAATGCCGGTACGTCCCGCACCCCCGCCGCGCGCTTCCTGGCAACCAG
The DNA here is from genome assembly GCA_964461855.1 of uncultured Rhizobium sp. Lineage (GTDB taxonomy): Bacteria > Pseudomonadota > Alphaproteobacteria > Micropepsales > Micropepsaceae > Rhizomicrobium. The sequence goes on from CAYWWT010000183.1 coordinate 2,461, forward strand.
GGGTTCGTTATAGCCCGAGGAAAACCAATGGCGGCGGGACCAGCGGAATTTTCTGCAGGACAGCACTTTTCCATCCCAGCGCCATTCGCGCAGACGCTTTTCGCGCGCCGATGCCGCGATCAGGCGGAATGGGTTGATCCGGTCCAGCGGCAAGTCGGCAAACATCGCGCCGATATCCGCGATTCCATCCGCCGCCAGAAAATGCGGAATGATGATCCCCCGGCCGACACAAAGCGCCCGGTCGCGCTGCGGCTTGGCGTACCAGTTGACCAAGGCCAGGCTCAGCCCGGCATCATTCGTGCCGACCCAGGTACCACCGTCCGGCTCAGCGGGAAACAGCGCCTGATGCGTTCCGGTCCAATGCTTGCGCGGCGCACGGGCCCGCACCCGCGTTTTCTTCTCGTCGCGGTTCATCGCCAGCAGAAAGCCCGAACGGGTGGGCAGAAAGGAAACGGTGCACATCGGTCCGGATGAACTTCAATCGGCCAGCGGATAACAGGCGCTGAGTTGCTGATACTTTCTCCACTCTTCCCGCAGCACGGCGAGCGCGGCGGGACGATGGCCGAGCCGCCGGTTGGCGGCGCCGATGGCGAAGACCAGATCCCATTGCCGGAACAGGACGCCATAAGCCTGGAAGAGGGAATTGCGGGCATCATAGATGCTGGTGGCCTCGGAGGCCGCGCCGTTCAATTCCAGAATCTTGAAATTCTCGCCCCGCATCAAATCTTCGTCGGTGGGAAAGCGCACATCATAGCGGCCTATGTAAAAACCCGGCACCTGGCGTGAAATCTGGTCGATGCGGGCTTCCAGCGCTTGGCTCCACAAGTGCATCCCGTCGCGGAAGATGCAGCCTTGGCAATGATTGCCTGCTTCCACCAGCTTCAGGCGTTCGCCGTCTGCCAGCACCTTGCCGCGTATGGCGTGATGGCGTTGCAGATAGGTGGCGGCCATGATCGCTGCGCGGGCATCGGCGCGGATCAACTCTTCGACCGTATGGACGCCGTCACCGGTAAGGGACGGAAAAACCTTCTCGGTGATGGCAAAGATGCGCCCCCGCTCTTCATGCGGAAAGCGGTAATAGAAAATACCCGCCTCGCCGGGACCGGCGGCATATTCCTGCAGAACCACATCGCCCGACACCTGCGCAAGATAATCGCGCGCATCCATGACGCTACGCGCCAGGCGAAACCCGCTGCCGCGCTGCGCGATATTGGGCTTGAGCACGACCGGCAGCGAAAGTCCGTTTTCCACGCAAAGAGAATCGAACCGCGCCATGCGCTCCTGCACGCTCCCGCGTCCGATCAGGGCAGCGCGCGCCGTGAATTGTGGAGAAGTTTGAAAAAGATCGCGCAGAATCTCATCCTTGGATTCGCCGACAAGGCCTCCGGTGAGCATGCCGGGATTGGCGACGGTGGGCAGATTGATGCCGCGATATTTCAGCGCCAGCCAGGCGTAGTTGAGCCCGATGGGAATGTAGAAAAGCCGTGCCGGCCAGAACTCCCATTGCAGCCAGCGCTGCACCGCGGGCGCCCGCGTCATGGCGCCGATGCGCCGCCGCGAAATAAAGATCAGCCCGGCCAGCATCAGCACGATCACCATCGCAACGATGAGCGTTCCCTTGGCGGCGGCATACCAGGCGACGGTTTGTTCACCGGCCACCCATACCAGCGCGAAAACCAGCGGCACCCAGACCAGACCCATCAGAGCGGTGACGGTCGCAAACGACAGAAAGGGCACCGCCAGGGTGCCCGCGAGCAAATAGGTGGGCAACCGCAAGCCCGGCACGAAGCGGGCCACCAGCAAAACCATCAGCCCGCGCTTTTTCCACCAGGCTTCGCTGCGGGCCAGCCGGTCTTCGCTCACCCGCTTGCGGACCCATTGGCGGGCGAGAAATGGCCGGCCGAAATGGCGCGCCGCTGCATACAGCCCCAGATCGCCCAGCCAGATTCCCAGAAAACAGGCGGACAGGCCCAGCGGCGTCGCGAGTTGTCCCGCCGCGGCAAGGGTCGCGCCGCCAAAGGTGGCGGCATCCTCGGAAAAGAAAGTGAGAAAGAAAAGCGAGGCCGCCTTGGCCCATGCCAGACCCAGCTCGCTCATGCGAACCGGCGCGCGTCCTGCGCCTCGCTGCGATAGGCGATGGTGGAAGGCGCCACGCCGAAATCGCCGGCAACCGGCATTCCCTGGCCACGGCAGATCACGCCGATTAAGGCGTAATGGTGAACGGCATGCGAAACCGCATACATGACTTCACGGCCGATGGTGGAGCCGGCGCAACATGTGTCGGACGCGGCATAAGAAATCTTGGTGCGCACCTCGATCGGGCGGCTGGCGGACAGCGTGGCGAAAAATCGCGCCGCATGCCGGAAATCGCGCGTCACCTGCAGCGCGAAAAGCCGGTCCGTCTCCAGGCGACGGTCGCGTTCGCGCCGGTCGTAATCGACCACGCCGCCCTGCACGGCTTCGAACAGAAGCTTGAAATGCTCCAGGCTATGACGGTAATGCGCCCCGACCGACGCGCCGATCGCAATATCCGCATATTGCGTGTCGCTGAGGCCCGCCAGCAGCGCCTCGCCCTGCTCGAGCACCTCGTCCATCGCCGAAAGAAGCTGGTCGGTACTCATGCCGCTGACCCCGTTCGCCATAGGGACGCATATCCCCGAAGCGCGAAACTACGCGGCCGAGTGTGGGAATTCTGCCGTAACCGCACAAGGGCTTATTTCAAACACAGGCGTGGGCGCGCGATCGTTGCCCACCTGCATTAAGGCCAGATCGGCGGGGTGATGTATTCGGTGCGGTATTTGCCGCTCTGCATCAGAACCTGAACGGCGACATAGCCCCCCGCCTTGCTGGCGGTATTGGCGCAGCGGATGGCGATGCCGATGGCGTTGGCGCGCTCACCCGCAACGCCAAGAAGCTCGTTCCGGTCATCGCGGGCGACGAATTTTTTCTGGGCGAAATCCCACGCGACCGTGAAAACTCGCGGGCTTGATAACGCTGC
>CAYWWT010000184.1:0-5407 GCA_964461855.1 uncultured Rhizobium sp.
TCCAGCAGATGCGCCTCCGGCAGCCACATCCACAAAGTGGATTCCAACGGCCCATGCGGTTCCTCGATCAGCATCATCGGCGGCGGCCCGCCATAGGCCATGAACACCTGAACAAAATCGTCCAGCACGCCGGTCGCCGCCCAGGTCTCGGGAAAATATTTCTTGTACCAGGCCAACCACCGCACTCCATCGCTGCGCTTCTCCTGTCGCAGACTGTTAACCAGCGCGCAATCAAGCGGGTTGCCAAACGCAGCCCAGCCGAGCTACTTTGCATCACAAAGTTCCAGGGACCTGACGCATGCAGGATATCGACAAGGCCCTTTCCGATATCGGGGAAATCCGCACCCAGATCGCGGCCGGCACCGCCTTTCGCGGCTACGGCCCGCTCGCCATCGCCATCACTGGCGTCATCGGCGTTGCCGCCGCCACCGCCCAGACTTTTCTCGGCATCCAGCCCATCACCCAGCCTGTGCTCTTTGTCTGGAGCTGGATCGGCGCGGGCGCATTGTCCGCTGCGGCGGTGCGGATCGAAATGCAAGGCCGCTCCCGCCGCCTGCATTCCGGCCTCGCAGATACCATGATCGCCCAGGCGGTCGAGCAGTTCCTGCCCGCCGCCGCTGCCTGCTTCTTCATTCCCATTTTCCTGCTGCGTTTCGAGCCCCAGGCACTCTGGATGATGCCGGGCCTCTGGCAATTGTTCGTCAGCCTTGGCCTCTTCGCCTCAATACGCACGCTTCCGCGCAACATGATGTTTGTGGCGGGCTTCTACTTCGTCGCCGCTTTCGGCAGCCTGATGCTGGGCGAACGCCATCACGACCTCATCCCCTGGCTGATGGGGCTCCCCTTCTTCGCGGGTCAGATGTTGATGGCCGCGATCCTCTATTTCTCCACCGGAGATACCGATGACGAAGATTGATCCCGGCGCGCCGTTCGCCTTCGAAGGGCTTGACCGCGTCATGCATGAAAAAGCGCGGCTGGGCCTGCTCGCTTCGCTGGTCGCCCATCCCAAGGGCCTGGCCTTTTCCGATCTCAAGCAATTGTGCGGCCTGACCGACGGCAATCTCAGCCGCCATCTCCAGGTGCTGCAGGAAGCCGGGCTGGTGGAAATCAGCAAAAGCTTCGAAGGCAACCGTCCTCAGACCCTTTGCGTCCTCACGCGCTCGGGCCGCCGCCGCTTCCTCGACTATCTCGCGCTGCTCGAACAATTGGTGCGCGATGCCGCCAGGACGGCGGGCGATGATTTCAGCAACGCGCGCCTGCGCATCCTTCCCGGTTGACCGCTCTTTTTTTGACAGGAGACTCTGCAATGCAAAGCGCTTGTGACGGCAAACGAAATGCGGACCATGTCGCCATCATCATGGACGGCAATGGCCGCTGGGCCAGCGCACAGAAACTGCCGCGCACCGCGGGCCATCGCGCCGGCATCGATGCCCTGCGCCGGATCGTGCGCGCCGCGCCCGGCCATGGCATCCGCACCCTCACCGTCTATGCCTTCTCCGCCGACAATTGGCAGCGCCCCGTCCAGGAAGTCACCGCGCTGATGCGCCTCTTCGGCGAATTCCTGGATGCGGAGACCGAAGATCTGGTCTGCGACGGCGTCAAGCTTTCCATTATCGGGCGGCGCGACCGCCTCAGCCCCGATCTGGTCGCCGAGATCGAGCGCAGCGAGCAAGCCACCCAATTCGGCGATGCCCTGCATTTGCGCGTCGCGGTGGATTATTCCGCCCGCGCCGCCATTCTTCGGGCCGCCCGCACGCTTGGCCCGAACGCGTCGGAAGAAGATCTCGCCGCCGCCATCACGGGCGAAGATGGCGATGTCGATCTTTTGATCCGCACCGCGGGCGAAAGGCGGCTTTCCGATTTCCTGCTCTGGGAATGCGCCTATGCCGAATTCGTCTTCACGCCCCGCCTCTGGCCCGACTTCACCGAAGCCGATCTGGCGGACGCGCTCGCCGATTTCAACAGCCGCAACCGCACCTTCGGAACCATCCCCGCCGAAGCGGCATGACCACGTGTCCGCTCAACTGATTAACGGGGCGTTCTTTACAATCTTATTGTGGTTGCCAACGCTTTGCTGCCTGGCCGTCGTCATCCACGCAAATTTCTCTACCTACGTATGGCATGCGGCATTCTCGCGACGCTCGCGTTCCTGTTGATCTTTGCCGCGTTCTGCATCCCTGCAGAAGGCGAAACGGCGTTGGAGGCGATTTTCCTTCTGCTGTTGGCGGCACCAGTCCTAATCGCGATGGCTGTTATCGCGATGCTCGGCATCGCGCTGGGACTTCGGCTCTTGCTTGGGAGTTTTGGTCCTCCTTTTCGAAGCTGGCTGGTTACCGCCTCCGCAGCGCCGATCTCGATGGGGGCTTTATATTGCTGGGCGGCAGCGCCCAAAACATGGTTCTGAGGTTCGCCGGCGGCTTACGGCCTCCTCGCCTCGCAATTAACCAACGGTCCCATCCTTCGCGAAAGCCTTTGTTAGCCAGCCATGCTAAGATACCCCATGCGCCAGGCCCTGCCCCTTTTTGCCCTTCTTCTGCTTCTCTCCGCGTGCGTCACGGCGCCTTCAACCGATGATTGCGCCGCCAATGCCCTTTGCGCCGCGCGCCGGGCCGAACCCAGCGCCATCGCCACCGCGCGTGGCTTTGCGACACGCGAGGGCGATACCCTTACCATCCGCCCAGCCGCCGCGCCCGCTTTCAGCTTTTTGGATCACACCGCTGCCTGCGAAGCGCACAATGTGGAAGCTTGCGAGAGTTACGCCCTGATGCTGGCCAGCCCCGCCTCTCATGCGCTGGTGGTGCAGCAATTCCTTTACGAAGGCAGCGCCTTCTTCCTGATCGACACATCCACGGGGCGCGAGACGCGGCTGGCGGGCATGCCCGCCTTCTCACCCGACGGCCGCCGCTTCCTGGTCGCGCCCTTCGATCTGCAGCACGACACGGGACCCAATCATCTGGAAATCTGGCGCCGCGACGGCGACGGCGCGGTCCTGGAATGGGCCCACACTTTCCAGCAGGCACATGACGAAGACCCCGACCTGCCCGAGGCCTATCAGACGCGCCTCATCAGCTGGCAGGGCTCTCGTCTCAGGCTGCAGTTCACCACCATCGACGGACGCAAATGGCGCGGCAGCCTCACCGATACCGGCACCGGCTGGCATCTCGACGCCAAATCGCCTGCGGGTCTCTTCGTACAGCGCTGACCGCGCCTAAGGCGCAGCAGATGCAACGACTTCGCGCGCCTGCGACATCCGGGGCGTAAAGGAAAACCCGTCCTGTATCTGGCAGATCTCCGCGCCCAGAAGCGACTTGCCAGTCTTGAATGTTAGGATGCCGGCCGGCGGGACTACCGTCACGGGCGCCGTCATCTTGGGATAGCCACCCAAGACCTTGCCGATCTGCTCGGGAAGGCTCGCTGCGTCGATCGGCCGGCGCGCGCGCACATTGCCCGCCGCGACCACCGCGATCCGGCCCGGCTCAAGATGAAAAACCGCCGCGCCCAGGGAGAAGCAATTGACCGTGTTCTGGACGAAGGTGCCATAGGTGGCGGTGTCGAACCGGCCCATCAACGCATAATCACCGGCCGGCACTGCCCGGCCGCCGAAACGGACCAGGCTCTTCATGTCGTCCGGCTTGCTGAATTCGTCGCCGCCCAGCGCCATGCCGTCGAAAGAAATCGTGATGTAGGAATCAAGCGCGACAGCCTTGGCCAGATCGACCCGCTGAAAGGCAAAGGAATAGCCCAGGCTGCCGGTGACCGGCATGCCGTCGGCAGCCAGAAGCACAAAGGCCTTGTCGCTCTTTTCCGAAAACTCCGTGTCGCGATGGACAGACGAGCAGCCCGCAACCAGAAGGACAGCCATGCCGGCGCACAGAATCCGGCAACGTCCCGAAGCTCCGACAGAGTTCATATTCTCTCCTGACTGGGTCAGATGCGCTGGAACGGCTTGTGCCCGGGGAAGGCGGTATTGCACACCTGCTTGGCGAAGCCCCGTGCCATCTGCGACTCCGCCTGGCTCATGATCAACGCGCCGCCCAATCCACCCCCGCCGACCGAATAGCCGATATCATAATCGCCGATCACCGCGCCGCTGGTGGGATCCAGAAGCCGCGCCTGGCCTTTGACGACATTGGAATCGCCGACCAGAAACGCCTTGCCCGCATTGCTTTTCTTCAATTGCGTGACGGTGACCTCCAGATTCATCCAGGTCTGCCCCTGGGCGCAGTCCGTCGTGGCCAGTTTCAGCATCTTCTCTAGCTCGGGCCTGAAGTCGCCCGACACATCCTCGGGAACGCCCTTGATCGTGATCGTATAGATCCGGGCATTCTTGATGACGTCGGACGGCAGCATCTTCACGGCTTCGCTGCTATGCACGGCGCAGCCGCCCAGCAATGCCGTCAGTCCCAACGCGCAAATGGTTTTCTTGAGTGTCATGGTCAGCTCCCAGCCTTGATATCCGAAGACGATCCACCGCCCTTTTCCAGCGCCGCCAGAAATGTCGGATCGGAAAACAATGTGTCGAAGACCTTGCCCATGCCGTTTGACAAGGCCGCCGCCGCATTCGTGCCGTTCGTCAGCACAATGCCCGGTTCTATGCCGAGCTCATCGATTTCGCGTTCATATGCGGGCGCGCCGCTGGGTAAGAGCACGGCGATGTGGAATTTCACATCTCCCACCGCCTCACCGGCAAGGCCCCGCGCCGCGAACGTGGCATAGAAACGATTGATGGCGACCGTCGCATTCGCGCCGCCACTGCCGACCGCGAAGCCGCGGCTTTTCAGTTCCGCCTCCAGCGCATCCTGAACGATAGCGGTCACCGCGCGGTCTGCGCGGATGGCCGCCATCTCCATGCCATAGCTATTGCTCTTGTTGGCAATCTTGGTGCGATCGGCTGTGCGCGCATCGTTGACCGTGATGGCGACCGACAGGCCGGCACCGGTCTGCGCGCCACCATGGGCCTTATACGGTATGGTCGCGACATCCTCTTGTGTGGCGCAAGCGGTCAACGCCATCGCCATCGCGGCAACAGCCGCGATTGCGTGAATTTTCATCGAGAAAACTCCAGCCCAGAGCGAGGCATCACAGTCGGTACCGATACGCAGCCCGGCGGATAGAATCCGCGCCCCCTGCGAACAACCTTACGGGAGGATTTACTATCCGCAAGGTGTGCTTCCACCATTGCGGGGCATTATCGCCTGCCCTGGTTAACGCCGGAATTGAAGTTTACGCGGCATCAACGAAGCGAGGCTGTGCGCGGCAAAGCTCGGCCGTCCGCCTTCGCCCGCCGCATTTCGGCTTGCCGCAATGCGTCGCGCTCCATCACCGCGCGCCGCTTTATCCGCCGCACGATCGCGCCCAGATAGCCGGGCGGCTCGCGCATCTTGAGTTCGTCGATATCGTCTTCGTT
>CAYWWT010000185.1:0-5402 GCA_964461855.1 uncultured Rhizobium sp.
CATCCGGCATCAAAGCCGGCGCAGAGTTCTCTATGCCCGTCATCAGCGAGGCGAAAAAGACCTGACGAAGCAAGCCCGCGGGCATGATAGGATGGCTGCGCGTCAAGCGAGGCTTCCATGTCTCAAGCGTTCTGGAAACTGTTTCTCGCGGGCATTCTGTTTTTTCTTGTCCCGGCAGGCGCGAGCGCAGCCGACATCGCGGGCGTGAATACGACCCTGCCCGCGCAAGAACGCGCGGTGGATGTCACGTATTTTCGCGCGCCGGGTGAGGACCTGCGACCATCCGTACTTCTGCTGCACGGCGCCAACGGCTTCGATTCCCAGATCGCCAACTACAATCGCTACGCCTCGGCTTTGGCGAATGCCGGCATGGACACTTATCTCGTCTATTATTACAGCCCCGCCGATGAAAGGCGCCTGACGACAGACCGCAATCTGTTCGTGAGCCGCTTTCAGTCCTGGACCCGGTTGGTCAGCGATCTCGCCGCCGATATCCGCAAACGTCCCGATGCCAACGGCAAGATCGGGCTGGTGGGCTTCTCCAACGGCGGCACCTTGTCGGGCGGCACCGCCGCGCTCGATCCCGCGATTTCCGCGGCGGTGATCTATTACGGGGCCGTCCCCTTCCCGCTCAAGACACCTGTCACGCGCCTGCCGCCGCTTCTGATCCTGCATGGCGATGCCGACGCGATCATCCCCATCGACCAGGGACGAAAGCTGGCGGACCTGGCCAAATCGCTGAAGAGCACACCCGAACTGGTGATCTATCCCGGCGAGCGCCATGGCTTCGGCTCGCGGATCGATGCCGAGAATGGCGCGGACGCGCTGGCCCGCACCATCACCTTCCTCAAGCGCCAACTGAACTGATCAGCTTCCCGACTTCACGCCGGACTTGGGCGGCGGGCGGCGAATGCCGTTGACGGGCGGATTGGGGTATTTGATCCCAAGCTGATCCAGATAGGAATCGTATTTGTTGGAGTCATAGTAATAGGGCTCCATCAGCGGCCGCATCTTGTCCATCAGATCGTCATTGAGATGGATCGCGGGCACATCCGTCGCCGTCAGCATCGGATCGTAATGATCGAATTTCTGCTGGTCGGTGTCGAAATACTGCTTCGCCTGCACCAGCAGGTCCGGCGAGGTCATCATGTCCAGCACCGTCATCGCCACCGCCTTGGCGCCGGCCACCGTGCCCTTGTGCGCGATCGGCGTCGCCATCGCCATGGCGGAGGTCACGTTATGGCCGATCATGTTGGGAATGTTCGCGGGATACCGAATGGTGATGGTCGGCACCGTCCACATGATGTCGCCGATATCGTCCGAGCCGCCGCCGGTCGGCATGCGCTCTTCATCAGGCGGCCACTTCTTAAGGGTCCCGACCTTGTCCCGCAGCGGCTGGACTTTGCGGTTTTGCGTTTCCTGGACCAACTTGGCGAAAGCCTGATCGTCCGCGCTCCATTTGGGCATGCCGACCATTTCGATATTGGCCTGGGCGGCTTCCGCCAGCGGCTTGTTGCCGAAATTGGGCGCCGCGGTCCCCAGCACTTTGCGTTCGACCGTGGTGTCGGTCGCCATCGCGGCCGCATCGGCAATCTTGTTGCCGATGGCCCACAACTCCCTGAGCGACTTGAAGTCGTGCTCGCGGAAATAATACCAGCTCGAGGCGATGCCCGGCACGATATTGGGCTGGCCGCCACCGTTGGAGATCACATTGTGCGAACGCTGCGCCAGCGCCAGATGCTCGCGCCGGAACTGCCAGGCCACGTCCATGATCTCGACGGCATCGAGCGCGCTGTGCCCGTCCCAAGGATCGCCCGCCGCATGCGCGGTCTTGCCGTGGAAGGTATATTCCACCGAGACCATGGCGTTGGAGCCGAGATCGCCATAGGCGGTATCGAACTGGCTGGCGACATGCACGAAGATGCAGGCGTCCACGCCCTTGAACAGGCCGTCACGGACATAAAAGGCCTTGCTGCCCAAAAGCTCTTCCGCGATGCCAGGCCAGATCATCAGCCGGCCCTTGATATGGTTCTTCTCCATCACGGCCTTGGCCGAAAGCGCCGCGGCGATGATCAGGGGAATGCCGGAATTATGGCCTTCGCCATGTCCCGGCGCGCCTTCGACGATTGGCTCGACCTTGGGGTCGCCCGGGATCTGGGAGACGCCGCGCAGATCGTCCTCGTCGCTGCCCAGCGCGATCAACGGGCCGCCATCGCCCCAGGTCGCGGTCCAGGCCGTCGGGATACCGGCCACACCCTTTGTGATCTTGAAGCCGTTCTTGGCCAGAATAGCGGTGAGATATTCGCCGGTGCGCTTTTCCTGGAAGCCGGGTTCGGCATAGCTGAACACGGTATCGACCATCACCTGCACCTGCTTGGCGCGGGCATCGACATTCGCCATCGCCTCCTGTTTCATTGCGGAGGGCGCGGCGGCGAAACCTGGCGACGGCGTCAGAATGGCGGCCGACAACACCAAGGCGGTAAGCGGTCTGGCGGCGATCATGTCTCTCTCCGTTGAAAAGGGGATCGCTCCAAGCTCAACTCGCCAGGCGGAATTCCCCCTGAAGCTCGGTCAGCGCGTTGCGTGCGTCGTTGTCGGCGGTCGTGGCAAGCGACGGCTCGATTTCAATCACCACCCAGTTGCGCTGAGAGGTGGGACGGGGGGCGATGGTGACATGCGTGATGTGCTGGCAGCTTGGCAGCATGCGCAGATAGGACAGGCAGACTCTTTCGAGTTCCGCCTTGGACAAGGCCTGTCTTCCCAATTGCAGGTTCATGCTGAGAGCCCCCTTCCCGGCAGGCCCTCTCTAGACCGATTCTCTCCGCCCAGGTCAGGCGGTGGTGTGCAATTCTGCGATTGCCAAACGGCGCGACTCAGTCGCGGCCGTCATAGCTGATCCGCCAGATCCGGCCCTTCTTGCCGTCCACGACATAGAGCGAGCCATCCGGTCCCACGGCTGCGCCGGTTGGGCGATAGGCCGCCTTGGCGGGGTTGCGGTCGCCGGGATTGGGGCCGGCAAAACCTTCGGCAAACCGCTCGATTGTCCCCGGCTTGCCCGCTTTGTCGAACGGCAGGAATTCGACGTCGTAACCGCGATGACCGTCCGCGGCGATTGCGCCGGCGCCGCCGTGATAGACGACAAAAGCGCCGCCGCGATATTCCTTGGGGAACTGCTTGGCCTCATAGAAGACCAGATCCAGCGGCGATTGATGCGCCGACAGTCCCGCCAGCGGCGTGGTGTAATTGCCTTCCGCCGGGGTCTTGCCGTCGCCGCCATATTCCGGCGCCGTCAACCGCTCCTTCTGCGCCATGTCGTAATAGGTGTAGGGCCAGCCCAGATTGGCGCCCTTGTCGATGCGGTGCAGTTCCTCCGCGACCGTGTCGTTGCGGTCGTTGCGGCCCTGCATGACGCCATACAATCCGTTCAGGCGATGCGACCAGTCGACCGCCATCATATCGCGAACGCCGGTGGCGATCTGTTCGCCGCCGTCGGGGAATTTCTGATTCAGCTTGGCCGCGTCGAAGCGCCAGACGCCGGAGCGTCCGTCCAGCGACGGACAAGGGCGCAATCCCACCGGCTTGGCATCCTTGGGGGCTGCCGGATCCAGGCAGATGTTCGAAGAGGCGCCTGCTTCAATATAAAGACCGCCCTTGCCATCGAACGCCATGCCGCGGCTGGGAAACCCCTTCGCCGGAAGACCATCGATCACGATCTGCGCCGGGCTCGAAGGCACCAGTTCATGGCCTTTAAAGTCGAACCGATAGACGGCCGTGGGGGACGCCGCATACAGCGCGTTCTTATAGAAGCGGATGCTGGTGCCGCCAGCCACGGTGCCGAAATGCTGAGTCTCAACCGCCTTGTGCTCGGCGTTCATGCGCAGCGCGATGATCCCCACCGGTTCCGCATCGCGCGGCGTAACGGTGGAGACGTAAATATCGTTTCCGCGGATCGCCAGATGGCGGCCCGGGCCCACGCCTTCGGCGACGACGCTGGCATGAAAGCCCCGGGGCAGCACGAGATTGTCGGGCTCGGCCGCCATGGCGGATGTCGCGGCCAATGCCAGGAAAGAAACAGCGGCAATCATCTTCATGGGGCGCCCTTCGTCCGGTCGATGCGGTATGGGCGTATATGCTCTTATCTCGGCCTGGACAAGGACTTTCCACACCGCCGGGTGCGCAGAATTGTCCTACCACACATGAATCCGGGCCTGGGGCGCCAGGTAAAGCGCCTGGCCCGGCCGGACCTGGAAAGCGTCATACCAGCCGTCGATATTGCGAACCTGCCGGGCGCGGAATTCGCCCGGCGCATGCACGTCCACCAGAACCTGTTGCCGGGCGGCGGCTTCGCGCGTCTTGGTCGCCCATTCCTGGGCGAAGGCGAGGAAGAATTGCTGCTCGCCGGTCAGGCCCTGATCCATCGGCGCAGGCTTGCCGTTCAGCGAGACGTGCCAGGCATCATAAGCGGCAGCCAGCCCGGCATTGTCCGCGATATTCTCGCCCAGGGTCTGCTCGCCATTCACATGCAGGTCGGGAAAGAGCCGATAGGCATTATATTGCGTCACCAGCGCCCTGCCCGATTGCGCGAAATGATCGAAATCCGCCTTGGTCCACCAATTGTGCAGGCGGCCATTCACGTCGAAAGCCGCGCCTTGATTGTCGAAGGTATGGCTGATCTCGTGCCCGATGACAGAGCCGATGGCGCCATAGTTGAACGCGTCATTGGCTTTGGCATCGAAAAAGGGCCGCTCCAGGATCGCGGCCGGGAAATTGAGCGCATTCTGCAGCGGCAGGTTCACCGCATTCACGGTCTGGGGCGTCATCGACCATTCATGGCGGTCGACCGGCTTTCCGATGCGTCCGACGCTGTAGTGATAGTCGAACATGTCCGAGCGGGCCTGGTTCCCCAGCGCCTCCCCCTTCACGACCGCCAGTCCGGAATAATCGCGCCATTTTTCCGGATAGCCGATGCCGACATACAGGCCGAACAGTTTTTCCTTGGCTTTCGCTTTGGTCGCCGGTGTCATCCAGGTCAGCGCATCGATGCGCCGGCCCCAGGCGGCGATGATGTTCTTCACCATCGCATCCGCCTTGGCCTTGGACTCGGGCGGAAAATATTTCGCCGCATAGAGCCTGCCTACCGCATCGCCCAATGCATCGTTGGTGGCATTGACGCCGCGTTTCCAGCGATCCTGCTGGCGCGGCGTTCCCGAAAGCGCCTTGCCGTAAAAATCGAACCGCGCATCGACAAAGGCTTTGGGCAGTTGCGGCGCGAAATGATTGATCAGGTGGAAGGCCATCCATGCCTTCCAGGCTTCGAGCGGCCCGTCGGCTGTGAGCTTTGAAAGACTGGCAAAGGCTTTCGGCTGCCACACGATGAAGCGCTCGACACCGCCAAGTCCCGC
>CAYWWT010000186.1:0-5371 GCA_964461855.1 uncultured Rhizobium sp.
GCCTACAACCGAATTCCCTCTGCGGAGGATTTTTGGTGACCTGGCTCGAAGACACCTCCCTGCGAGATCTGGATGACGGGGTGATCATCGAGGCGTGCTGCATCGCCTGCCGCCACACCTGGCTTCAGAGCCCCACCCAGCTTTTGCTCAAGGTGGTCCATCGCGACGTGCGGATGGACGAGGTGGCGAAGCATCTGGCCTGCCCGCGGTGTCGCCGGGTGGGCGTGCGGATCACGATAATAGGCACCGGCGAGACGAGCGGATTCGTGGGTGGAATGCCGTAGCCGAGTGCGAGAACGGAAAGGGATCAAGAGGGATTCGGAAAGGCTGTGCGGTGCCAAGTCTGAGGAACGGATTGGCGGAAAACCAAGGCTCGCCCGAAATTACAAATCAGGTGCTCTACCAACTGAGCTAAGCCGGCCCTCTTTTAGATCAATAGCTTACGGGGCAGATAGGTCAAGTCGTTCCCCGACGTTCCTCAATTCCGTTCCTCGCCCGTTTTCGCACGCGCTACTTGGCGCATATCGACGACGTTCTGGGCCCGGCGCTGACGTTCGCGGGTATAGCGCAATGCCATTTTCGGGTCACGCCATCCACCTGCATCTTGTAGGTCGCGGATTGTCACGCCCGGCAGGGTGTCGGCTTCGGTCGCCCCGCCGGCGCGCATGTCCATGGACCACAGATCGTCCGGCAGTCCGGCGGCCCGGGCGACTTCCCTGAATTTGGTGGCGTAGTGACGCTTGCGCCATGGGATACCGGTGGCCTCGCAGACCACGACGGGCCCGATCCGCTGGTCCTCCGGCGTGGCCTTGAGAAGGTCCAACAGCAGGGGCGTAGATTTCAGGTCGTATTGCCGGCGCACTGCCCCAACCTTGTTCTGCCAGTAGGTAATGATCCAGTCGGGCGATATGCCCTGCCAGATCCAGCCGGGCCGCCATACGCCATTCTCCCACGCCCCTATGATCGAGACCCGTCGTTCGGTGAACTCGAATTGGCCGAGCGTGGCAATTGCTATGGACCGGTTGTCGCTTTCGAGCGCCGCCTTCACCAGCTTCATCGCCTGCTCAAATGACGGCGCCTTTTCTCGGGCCGGCGTGGTCGGGAATTCGGTCTCGCGGAGAACCTGCCGAAACTCAATCGCACCGGGCACACCTATCGTGACGGCATACTTCACAAGGATGCGAAGCTGGACCACGACGTGGCGGGCCCGTGACGGGGTGGATGCGGCCATGGCCGGCACACCGCCGCGCGCCAGAACTGGCTTGCCGGTATCGTCCAGCACCGGCAGAGGCTTGCCCCAGTTGCGATGCCACCGACGAACGTCGTCACCGGTGATGCGAGGCGTTTGAATGCCACCCATCGTGATCGGGTCCAGCCGACGCTCGCCGACGGTGGCGCGGATCACCTTGCACCAGTCCAAATAGTTCTGGGCCGAGATCTGGCGCAGATCGTGGAAGGGGGATTCGTCGTCGTTCAGATAGCGGTCGATCAGCCATGAAATGGTGTGGCGGGTGGGGGCTTTTATCGGCTCGCGCCAGCCTTGGAGTTCGGCCCAGTATTTGCGGCACAGCGCGGCAATCTCAATTTCGCTGGCGTCATCGGGCAGGGTGAGACTTTTGGGGCGATACCCAGCCTTCACGTCCTTCGCCGGTGGAATCCAGTATAGGGCCTCGCCCGACACCCGTGGGCGGCGCTTCAGCCCGGGCGCATAGAGCGTGTCAGTGGCGAGGCGGCTCGCGCCGGCCTTATCGGTCAGTTCCATTTTTCCAGCAGCCGCTCATCTTGCGCCGGCGGGTTTGATCCAGCGGCTGCATCGTCTGAACCCCGCTCCCAGAAGGCAAGGATGTGGGGAATGAATCGTTTGCGGTTGACCGCGTTGATCTGTGGAAAACCCTTCTTTTCGAGTTCCGGCACGGCCCGGGCGAACACATTTGGGCTCATCCCGGACAGGGCCGCGGCCTCATCGTCGGTGGCCCAGTTCTCGGGCCGGCCACGGCGGGCGAGGGATTCGGAGATGTTGAGGCGAGGGCGGGTCATTCCTTGCGGGCCTTTCCGAGAAAAATACTCGCCAGCGCCAGCGTCATCAGCGAGGTGAAAAACACGAGGAGCAAGTCACGCGGTTGATTTGGAATTCCCAGCCACTTCGACAGCACGTCGCTGACGTGGACGAGGGTGACGACGCCGATGGCAATTGCGAGGTGCCTCATTCCTTGGTGGGGAAGCCATTGTGCTCGGCGCCATCGAGTAGGCGCCCGGCATCTTTTTTGCCGAGACGATAGATCCATTCACCTGACCCTTTTGCCTCCGCTAAATTGACCTCGTACCCATTGCTGGCGAAATTCCAATTCTCGCCATCATACCAGGCGCAACGCGCACGGCCTTCCATGATGTGATCAGCAGAATTTTCCGGTCGTCCACTGTCAGGCCCCCATTCTCCCCATTGCTTGAAGTGAAATGGCACACCGGCCGCCATGCATTGGTCACGTAGCGAGCGCGCCCAGTCCGGGTGCATTGGGCGCGCATTGGGCCCGCTTTCACCGCCGCAGATCACCCAGTTCAGACCGTGTGGCGGTTTTAGCACATCTAGTTTGATGCCCATGGTACGGGCTTCAGCAGTGGAGGCGTCAACGAAGGTTAGATCTATAGGACCGAGCATCGGCTCGATAGAAAGCCCCACTCGCAGCCACGGAAATTGGAGCTTGAGCACCAATAGCTTGGCGATGTCGCGATCCGCCTCTTCCTGGTTGACCACAGTAATAAGAATCACAACATGCCCATAAAGTGCGGATGACCAATCAGGCGGCAACATCTTGGGTACATTTCCGATGCGCTTTGTGACGATAAGCAGGTCCAGGTCTGGACAGGCGCGAACTTCTGCCCAAAAGTCGGCACGCCAATCTTGCGGAACTTCGTTGTCGAAAATATCAGCAAGCGAGGCGGAAAAGACGCGCCGCTTACGCCCGTGCTCTGCGAAGAACGCCGGTGCCTGGCGCTGCCACCTACGAAGTGCGCCCCATGTCTTCGTGCGGTGTCGCGGATTCCCCGCGCCCCATTTGGCGATGCCTTTGCGCAGATCAAAATCACGCTCGGCGTAACAGTTATCACAGCCGGGTCCAACCTTAGTGCAGCCAATCCACGGATTGAACGTGGCGTCGGTCCATGAAATTGCGGAATGTTCACTCATTCCCCACCCCCATTAGCAATCTCGCCAAGTCCGAGAACGACATAGCCGGGCTCAATGCCGAACTGGCCACCGGTCAATATCCAGGTGATGCGCTTGCGGATAGAAGGGAAGGCTCCGGGTAGGTGCTCAAAGTCCCAATCGCTTTGTGTTTTCGGGTCGAACCGCCGCAGATCAAGAATATCGTCTTTCTGGAATCCGCGATCATCACGGCGAACCTCGAAGTTCTTCTCCCCGCTCGCCACCGCATCGAAATAGACAGGCCAGCATTTCAGCTTGTGTTCGGTCATGGGCGGGCATCCCGGTAGAGCCATGCGACAAGATCGTGGCATTCTCGCTCAAGCTTTTTAATCGCCTCACGTGTGACCCCTTGGCCTTCGTAGACACCGGCGGTCTGTGCAGCCACGTTGAGTTCTTTAAGCATCCGCGTGACGCCGTAAAGATTCTTGGCGAGTGATTCACGAGTACTCATTCCTTCCCCCCATCTGTTGGAGGGGCAAGTAGGGGCATCCAGTGGGTGGGATCGCAAACACCAGTGTCGGATTTATCAAACCAGAACCACCCACTGGATGGTCAAATTCATATTGCGGGTCGTTTTCGTGCCAGTAGCCGGGCGTGACACCTCCTGGTATCGCCAGAATTATCTCCGTCCCATCCTTCGGCGCACTCTCTATATCCTTCCATGGTGAGGGTGGGGGAGGTGCAGCGGCGAGCATGGCGGCCCACGCAGCCCGCATCTGTGATGCCCATGTGCGATCCTGCGGTACGGCGTAGGATGCACTTACCATTTTATCTGTCAGCACCTTCGGCACGCTTACATATTCTGTAGTGTCGGTCATTGGGGTGCCCATCAGGCGGCCACCGTTTCCCAGCCGAGCGTCGCCCGCTCGACGCGCCCGCAGTATTCGCATTCGCGCTGCCCGCCGATCTTCTGATCTTCCGGCACGGTGTCATGCAGTGACGAAGGGTTTGTGCCATACCACCACCGATGAGGGCACTGGATTGGCGTGTGCGGGCACGACATGCCTGCGGGCGTGCCACATCCGCAAGGTTTGGAATAGGCCATTTCTGGATTTGGAATTTCGCTCATTTCTGTTTGTCCTTGAGAGTGGAGCGGGTGGAATTGAACGATGGCACTGTCGGCATCGTGCCTTCCGCTTTCCAAAGCGCGCAACGCACCGAGGCCCGCTCCATGTCTGCTTTGAGCCAGCCTGGTTTCAGCACCACAGCTTCGTCTATTGGGTGGGTCATGGGGTGGCCTTCAAAGAGATGGAGAATTTGCGGACTTTGGTGCGTGTAGCGACGTGCCGCTTTCCGTTGCCGTCCACAACAACAGCGCGTATCTTTTTCTCGCGGTCGGTTTCGATGTCGCAGAGGATTTCTGCACTCTCGACTCTCATCTCGTCACAAAGCGGCGAGAACCAACTACGCACCGCCGCCTTGTCGCGGTCTGTGTGTACGCTGACCCCGCACCAATATGATTTGGCCTTCATCTATCTCTCCTTCGCTTCCCGGCGCTCGCGGGCGCGGCGTTGTTGATCAACCATCGAATTTGCTCACGTTGATGGCCATGCGGTGCAGCGGGTTTGGCCTGAGCCCTACCGGCGTGATCGCGAGGCGGGATTCCTGCCCGTCAACGCTCATGCGCGCGCCTTGAAGGTCCATACCTAACGGCAGGCCCATGAACTCGAATGGTAGACCGCACTCTGCGCAGTTGATGCGAACATCTGCCGTGTAGCTTTTGACAGGTCCACCATCGCCATCAGTCAGTCGGTTTACGTCTACATTAGCTTTGAAATTCAGGTGTTCGCACCCCATCACCCCGCCTTCCTTCTCAGTGAGGGGAAGGGCGCGGATGCGGCGACCAATTGCTTTTGCGGTGGATGACCAGCTTCGGGCCGACCGCCTTGCGCTCAATGTCAAATTCTTGAGTACCAAACACTCATCTGCACCAAGGGATTCTTCATCCGCCACCTTCGCCGCCCGCTCTCTCAGCGCCTCAATCTCTGCTTGGTGGGATGCGTCTTTGGCGGCGAGTTGGGCTTGGAGTCGTTTAAGCTCCGCAAGGACGACGAACTCAGGTTCCGCAGAGATGCGTTCGTTGATCTCCTTAATTGGAGTGTCAAACCGTGCCAGCCCACGTATCATCGACCGCTTGGTTTCAAGTGCAGATATGGCGCGGTCTAGCGG
>CAYWWT010000187.1:0-2979 GCA_964461855.1 uncultured Rhizobium sp.
GCGCCGAGCTGGCGGGTGAGCTGGGGCCCTTCCCCGAATATGCCGCCAACCAGGATGCGATGCTGCGTTGGTCCGCAATCATGCCCGCGCGGCGCGGGGCGAAACCTCCGGCTATGAGCGGCTGGCGATTGCGCCGGTCCCGCTCGACATCGCCGCCATCGCGCAAGCCGATCTGGCCAAGGCGGCCGCGCGGGCGTGGGACGATGCGCTGGCCATGGGCAAGGATTTCGGCTTCCGCAACGCCCAGGCCACCGTGATCGCGCCCACCGGCACCATCGGCCTGGTGATGGATTGCGACACCACCGGGGTCGAGCCCGATTTCGCGCTGGTGAAATTCAAGACCCTGGCCGGCGGCGGTTATTTCAAGATCATCAACCGCTGCGTACCGGAAGCGCTGGCCAGCCTGGGCTATAGCGAAAGCGAAGCCGACGCCATCGTCGCCTATGCGGTGGGCTATGGCTCGCTGGAAAGCTTCACCGGGCGCCTCAATTTCGAGGCCTTGCGCGCCAAAGGGTTCGGCGAAGAGCAGATCCGCGAGATCGAAGAGGCGCTGGAATCGGCCTTCGACATCCGCTTCGTCTTCAACAAATGGACCTTGGGCGAGGATTTCTGCCGCGATGTGCTGAAGCTTCCGGTTGCCGCGATGGACGCGCCCGATTTCGACATGCTGAAGGCGTTGGGCTTCACCCGCTCCGATATCGATGCCGCCAACCTCTATGTCTGCGGCGCGATGACATTGGAAGGCGCACCGCACCTGAAAGCGGAACATCTGCCGGTGTTCGACTGCGCCAATCCTTGTGGCCGCATCGGCCAGCGGGCGCTGAACGTGGAATCACACATCCGCATGATGGCGGCGGTACAGCCTTTCATCTCGGGCGCCATCTCCAAGACCATCAACATGCCCAATGCCGCTTCGGTCAAGGAATGCGGCGAAGCCTATATGCTTTCCTGGAAGCTGGGGCTGAAAGCCAACGCTCTTTACCGCGACGGTTCCAAGCTGTCGCAACCGCTCGCCACCACCGTTTTCAATTTTGAGGATGACATGGAAGATCAAGCCGCGGACCTGCCGCACGACAATCAGCCCCAGGTGCAGACCGTCGTGATGGAACGCATCGTCGAGCGCGTCGTGGAAAAGGTGCGCGCGCGGGAACGCGAAAGGCTTCCGCATCGCCGCAAGAGCTATACCCAGAAGGCGATCGTGGGCGGCCACAAGGTCTATCTGCACACCGGGGAATATGAGGATGGCCGTCTGGGCGAGATCTTCATCGACATGCACAAGGAGGGCGCCGCCTTCCGCAGCCTGATGAACAATTTCGCCATCGCCATTTCGGTCGGCCTGCAATATGGCGTGCCGCTGGAAGAATTCGTCGAGGCTTTCACCTTCACCCGCTTCGAGCCGGCCGGCCTGGTCATCGGCAACGACTCGATCAAGAACGCGACCAGCGTGCTGGATTATATCTTCCGGGAATTGGGCGTTTCCTATCTGGGCCGCACCGACCTTGCTCATGTCGTGCCGTCATCCGACGAGGATATCGGCGACGGCGCGGGCGGCGGTTCCGGCGCGGAAGTCGCCATCGCCAAGGTGGCCTCGACCGGCTATCTGCGCGGCCATCTCAAGCAACTCTCCGTCGTCAAGGGCGGCGCGCAGCCTCAGATGTTCGTACAAGAGGAATTGATCGAGATTCAGGAAGGTCATTTCGAGGAAGAAGACAGCGCCATGGTCGATCTGTCCGAGATCCGTGCCAGCGTCGAAGCCCAGATCGTGCCCAACCCGGTTGGCGCCCAGGTCGCCTCGCTCGAAGCGGCGCTCTCTTCCAAGCAAGCGGCAAAAGAGGCGCATGCGCGGCGCGTCTCGGAGGCCCGGATGAAGGGCTTTGAAGGCGACAGCTGCGGCGCTTGCGGCAATTTCACCCTGGTGCGCAACGGCACCTGCATGAAGTGCAACACCTGCGGCTCGACCAGCGGGTGTTCTTAAGCCGGGCACCGGCACGGCTTCACCAGCCGTGCCGTCATCCCACGACGGAGCAAAATACCGTCTGCCACGTTCTCTTTTCATGCCCTATCTTCAGTCCGCCGCCATCGAAGCCGTGAGTTACGACGAAAGTGAACTTGTTCTGCGCGCCAAGTTTCGCGCGGACGGCAAGGTGATGGCTTATGAAAATGTTCCGCTGCACATCTACGATTCCTTGATTTTCGCGGATTCCGTTGCCGATTTTTTCCGAGAAAATATCGAAGGTACCTATCCGGCCCGGGAATCCCGCGCCGATGGGACCTTATCGGACTCGTCCGCCTCGCGTTCCAGATCGCGCGCCACTTCCACCAATCTTTTGCGGTAGTCCGGCCAACCGGTCTCGGCTGCCGCGTGGCGAAGGTTGGTCGCCATGGCGCGAAGCGCATCGCTGCGGGAACCGACTACAGCCATAAGTTGGTAATGCCGCTGTCACTGCCCCGTTCCGGAGGACTGGCATGCGGATTGCGACGACCGGGACAGATGTTCCCGATTGAGACAGAAATGAAACGCCTTTTACCCCTGATTTGCCTGTTTTTGGCCGTTCCGGTGCTGGCGCAAGCCGGCCCGGCGCTGAAGGCCGACCCCCAGGCTGTCGCCCGCCTCGAAGGCGGGATCGTCGATTGCCCCAGCTGCCAGCTTCAGGGCGCCAATCTGTTCAACACGTGTGTCAAGGCGAAGAATTTGCGCGGCGCCAATTTCGAAGGCGCCAACGCCACCTTGATGTGCATGTCCTTTGCCGATTTTCGCGGCGCCAATTTTCGCGGCACCATCCTGGACGCGGCCAACATGGCCAGCGCCAAGCTTGACGGCGCCGACATGACCGGTGCGCGCACCCGCATCACCTCGTTCCTGGGAACGGACCTCACCCGCGTGAAGGGCCTGACCCAGTCGCAACTGGACGCCGCTTGCGGCGACGCCAAGACCAAGGTTCCCGCAGGAATGAAGGTTCATTTCTGCAGCTGATTTGC
>CAYWWT010000187.1:3079-5325 GCA_964461855.1 uncultured Rhizobium sp.
TATTCGGCGGCCTGGGGCAGCGGATCGGGCTTCCAGCGCAGCACGGGCTTTCGGGCCGCGGCGGTCTCGTCCAACCGGCGGCGCGGCGCGTAACGCGGCGCGCCTTCGAACCGTTCGCGCTTGCCGGCCTTGGCCTCCTCCGCCAATCCGCGCAGCACCGCGATAAAGCGGTCCAGCGATTCCTTGGATTCCGACTCCGTCGGCTCGATCAGCATCGCGCCATGCACCACCAGCGGGAAATACATGGTCATGGGGTGATAGCCTTCGTCGATCATCGCCTTGGCGAAATCGAGCGTGGTGACGCCCGTGCCTTCCAGAAAGGTGTCGTCGAACAAGGCTTCGTGCATGCAGGGACCGTCGCCGAACGGCGCGCTCATAATATCCTTGAGCGAGGCCAGAATGTAATTGGCCGAGAGGACCGCATCCTCGCTGGCCTGGCGCACGCCGTCGCGGCCATGGGAGAGCATATAGCTCAGGGCGCGCACGAACATGCCCATCTGGCCATGGAAGGCGCACATGCGGCCGAACGGCTTGGCGCCCTCCGGCAACTGATCGCGATCTTCGACCAGCCGGAAACCGTCCTTGTCCGCCACCAGCAAGGGCAGCGGCGCGAAAGCGGCCAGACGCGCCGACAGCACCACTGGACCCGCGCCCGGACCGCCGCCGCCATGCGGTGTGGAGAACGTCTTGTGCAGATTGATATGCATGGCGTCGATGCCCAGATCGCCCGGCCGCACCCGGCCCGCGATGGCGTTGAAATTGGCGCCGTCACAATAGAAATACGCGCCCGCCTCATGCACCGCCTTGGCAATGCCGATGATCTCGTCTTCAAACAGGCCGCAGGTGTTGGGATTGGTGAGCATGATCGCGGCCACATCCGGGCCCAGCTTGGCCTTCAGCGCCGCGGCATCGACCCGACCATTGGGCTTGGCCGGAACTTCATCGACGACGAAGCCGGCAAAAGCCGCGGTGGCAGGATTGGTGCCATGTGCCGATTCCGGCACCAGGATGCGTGGGCGCTTTTCGCCCCGCGCCTCGACCGCGGCGCGAATGGCCAAGAGGCCGCACAATTCGCCATGCGCGCCCGCCTTGGGCGACATCGCCACCGCCGGCATGCCGGTGAGCGTGGTCAGCCAATTCATCAGATCGGAGATCAACGCCAGCGCGCCCTGCGTTGCCGCACGCGGCGCGAGCGGATGCAGATCGCCGAAGCCGGGAAGCCGCGCCATCTTCTCGTTGAGGCGCGGATTGTGCTTCATGGTGCAGGAGCCCAGCGGATAGAGGCCCGCATCGATGGCGTAATTCTGCCGCGACAGCCGCACATAATGGCGGATCACTTCCGGCTCGCTGAGACCGGGAAGACCGACCTTGGCCTTACGGCGAAGCCCGCCCAGCCGCGCATCGCCCACCGCCACATCGGGAAAATCGACTCCGGTGACGCCATCGCGCCCGATTTCGAAAATCAGCCGCGCTTCCAGATCCAGGCCGCGATCACCGGAGATGGTGGGGATGTCGTTGTCCTGCACCACGCCCGGCTGCGACGGACGTCCCTGACTGTTCATGCTCATTTTAGAACCTCAATCAGCGCCGCTTCGAACGCCGCAAAATCTTCGTCCGTGTTGATCTCGGTCGCCGCCACGATCAGAAGATCGCGGGCAGCGGACTCATGCGGCAGCAGCCGCGACACCGGAACGCCGCCCAGCACGCCCTTGGCCGCAAGCGCATCCACCACCGGAGCAGCCGCCTTGGGCAGCTTCAAGGTGAACTCGTTGAAGAAAGCAGGTGTGATCAGCTCGACGCCCGGAACACGCGCCAGCCGATCCGCCAGCGTACCGGCTCTCTCGTGATTCTGACGAGCCAGGCGCGCCAATCCCTCCTCGCCCAACAGCGAGAGATGAATGGTGAAGGCCAGCGCGCAGAGACCGGAATTGGTGCAGATGTTGCTGGTCGCTTTTTCGCGGCGGATATGCTGCTCGCGAGTGGAAAGCGTCAGCACAAAGCCGCGCTTGCCGCCGGCATCCACCGTCTCTCCGCACAACCGGCCCGGCATCTGGCGCAGGAATTTCTCGCGCGCCGCGAACAGTCCGACATAAGGCCCGCCGAAATTCAGGCCGTTGCCGATCGACTGGCCTTCGCAGGCGACAATGTCGGCGCCCTGCGCGCCGGGCGATTCCAACAATCCCAGCGAGACCGCTTCGGTCACCACCGCGATCAGAAGCGCACCCTTGGCATGCGCCGCTTCGGCT
>CAYWWT010000188.1:0-5302 GCA_964461855.1 uncultured Rhizobium sp.
GATCAAGAAGCGGATCGGCTTGCCGCCGATTTAAAGCCTGACCCCGCAAAGACCTGCAATGATGGCTGTCGCGATCAGGGCGGCACCTGCGAGCGCCGCGATCCAGAAACGGTTGGCGATGGCGGGGCGGACGCCATGCGCCAGCATCACCACCCGCAGCCCCGACGCCAGGTGACTCAGGACGAAGAACACGCCCAGCGCATAATGCGGCAACAGGCGGATATTCCAGGCGTCCTGAATCAAACCTGTTGGCGCACCCGAGGCCCAGGCCCAATCGGTTTCGATGTGATGCACCGCCCGCGCCGAAACCAGGGCCGAATTCATATGCGCCAGAATGAAGGCCGCCAGATAGGCGCCGGAGCCGACCTGAAAGATGCGCCAGGCATCGACGCGCAGCGAACTCCAGCGCCAGGCCAGCCGGATGCCGCTCGCGACCTGAAACAACAACAGCGCGACCAGAACCGGCTCGACAAAGGGCGCGCGATAGATTTTGCGCCCCGCCGTCATGATCGCCTTATGCGCCTGCGGTCCATCAAGCCCGGCCAGATGATTGGTGAGATGGAACAGCACGAAGCAGGCAATGAGCGCTGCCGCCACGCCGTGCGCCACCCGCCATCCCCCGATCGGCTTTGCGGAGGACGGCGTGAGAGGCGTGGCGGGGGCAAACCAGACCGCCGCTCCCGCCGCCAGCCAGGCCACGGTCCAGATTGCAATGTCGGGAACATGCAGTCCAATCAGCCCCGGCGCGACGCCGGTGAAAACAAACAGCGGCGGCGCGGCAATGCTGGCATAGGCCAGGCGGCGCGCCCGCAGATCGAATGCCGTCGCGCCCCTTGCCAACCGGAACGCGAATGCAAACCCCAGCAGCGGCAACGCGAACGCGACCAGCAGCAAAGGGGCCGCCAATGCGACCCTGTCGCCCGCTATGGCGGCATGAAAGCCCATCAGCGCAAACGGATAGGCCACAGCCGCCAACGCGGGTGCCACCGCAAGGATGCGATTTTCGGAAAGCGTTGCCATTTCAGGGATCGGGCATCGACAAGATCTGTTCTCCGCTGTCCATCACAAAGATCGCCAGCATCCGCGCCGGTTCGGTCTTGCTGGCATTCTCGCTGATCCGGTGATGGGCGCCGGGCTTTTCCGTGAAATGCTCGCCCGCATGATAGACGCGCACCGGCTCGTCATCCACCTGGCTGCGTACGGCGCCTTCCAGCACATAGGCGGTCACGAAGGCGGATGGCGCGTGGCGATGCGGCTTGTTGACGGCGCCGGGCGCATATTCGACCACCACCGCGCGCAGGCTTTTGCCCGGAATGTTGGGAATGGCATTGTCGAAGGCGTAATGCGGACCGCCTTGCGCCCAGGCAGAACCACAAAAAAATGCCGGAACGCAAAGGCTCATCATGCACACCAATGCCCATGCGAAAACGCGCATCGCCGCCTCCTTGTATCGATGGGGCCAGAGTGCCATTCTATGGCCTATTAGATAGGGCCATTTTCGTGCAATCAGACTAGGCCATGTCCGACAGCGAATTGCACATCGACCGGCGCTCCCGCGTGGCGCTGCACCAGCAATTGTACGACCGCATCCGCAGCGCCATCGAGGCGGGCGTCTTGAAGCCTGGCGAACGCCTGGCTTCGGCGCGCAGCCTGGCCGCTCAGCTCGATGTCGCGCGCGGCACGATCGATGCCGCCTTCTCGCGCCTGGCGGGCGAAGGTTATGTCGTCACGCGCGGCCCGCGCGGCACCCTGGTCGCGCCGGATTTCCGCAAGGCTCGTCTCTCGCCGCGCACGGTGGCGGTTCGCGCGAACGCCCCCGCGTCCCCCGGTGCGCCCTTGCCGTTGCAATTGGGTCTGCCGTCGCTGGATCTATTTCCGCGCAAGCTCTGGGCGCGGCTCGCCGCGCGCGAAGCCCGCATGCTGGCGGGTGCAAGCCTCGCCTATCCCGATCCGCAGGGGCTTGCCGCTTTGCGCAGCGCCGTCGCCGCTTATCTGGCGGTGTCGCGCGGCATCACCGCTTCGCCGGACGATATTCTGATCACTGCGGGCTATCAGGGCGCGTTGAACGTCACGGTCACCCTGGCGCTCGATCCTGGCGATCCGGTCTGGTTTGAAGAGCCCGGCTATCGCATCGCGCGCACTGCGCTTCTGGCGCGCGGCCTCAAGCTTGCACCCGTGCCGGTGGATGGCGAAGGGCTTATGGTCGGCGACGGTATCCGCCGCTATCCCGGCGCGCGGCTTGCCGTGGTCACACCCGCGCATCAGTCGCCGCTCGGCGTCACGCTCTCTTTGCCGCGCCGCCAGGCCTTGCTGGATTGGGCGCAAACCAGGGACGCCTGGATTTTGGAAGACGATTACGACAGCGAATTCCATTACAGCGGACACAAGCCGCCCGCCCTGAAAAGCATCGATGCGATGGATCGCGTCTTCTATGCCGGCAGCTTCAGCAAGACGTTGTTTCCCGGCCTCAGGCTGGGCTATCTGGTCGTGCCCCGGCGCTTTGGTGCCCAAGCCGCGCTGTTGTGCCAGCAAGGCGATCGCGGGCATTCCGTCTTGGATCAAGCCGTGGCCGCGGCCTTTCTTGCCGAGGGCCATTTCGCCCGGCATCTGCGGCGCATGCGTCTTGCCTATCGCGCGCGCCGCGATGCGCTGTCGGACGCGCTGCGCAAACAATTTGGCGACCGCGTTATCATCGCGCCCGGACCGGGTGGTCTTCACACCTTGGCGTATTTCAACAACCTGCCGGACGATGCAGCGGCGGCGGCGCGTGCTGCATCGCTTGGGCTGCAGCCGGTCCCGCTCTCCGCGCTGTTCATCGGCCCCGCTGTTCGCCAGGGCCTGCTGATGAGCTTCACCAATGTCGCGGAAAAAGACGCGCCCGCCATCGTCCGGCGCCTGGCGCGCGCACTGGAATAAAAGCGCATCCGCCGCATTCTCGCCCAGATCAGCGTAAATGCTTCACCAAGGGCAAGCGGCCTGTCTCTCGTGCCGGATAGTTAACGCGGGATCGGTCGGGGCGGACAGGACGTTGAAGTGACGGAGGTCGCCCCATGCCCGATGAACGCATCGAAACCACACCGGCCGAACAGCTCGAAGCGCTGTGCAATGCGCGAGACTATTACACCGCCCTGGCGGAAGAGATTCACAACAAGGCGGTGATCGCGCAATCCGTGACGCAGCGCGACGAACAACACGAAAAAAAGGCGCGCCGCTTCGCCGCCGCCTATGACCGCAGCATCAAGAACCAGCGCGCCATGATCGAATTGCGGCGCGGCTAGCTCTACAGTTTCCTGGTGATCGATATCCGGAATTCGCGCGGTTCCGCCGGATGGGTATGGATATCGTCCACCCCGCCCGCCGGTTCGCCCGCCAGCCGCGATGTATAGAAATAGTCGATGTCGCTGACCTTGTTGTCGAACAGATTGAAGATGCTGAGGCCGACAGTCCAATCCTCGGCGAACCGATAACCCAGATCGGCATAGACCAGGGTGGTCGATTTGGAATGCACCGCCCCATCCTGCGTCAGGTTGCGCGGACCGAAATAGCGCAGCCTCAGACCGCCCGACCAATTCTTCGCCCAGCCATCCAGATCGTGGAACGCGATGCCGCTATCCATCGTGGCTTCCAGGGATTCCGGCACGCGTTGGCCTGCCGGATCGAACTTGGTGAAGCGCGCATGCGACCAGGCGAAATCGGCATCGAGAGTGAGCCATGGCGTGGGCGTGTAGAAATTCGCGAACTCCACGCCGATGCGGTCGGTGGGCCCTGACGGCGCGGTCGAGCCCGCATCGCCTTCCCAGGTCAGTTCCGACTCGATGTGCAGGGTCCATAAGGTCAGCGAGGATTGCAGGTTCGGTATCGCGCCGGCACGCACACCCACTTCCGCGCCTTTGGTGCGGGCCAACGGTGTTGCCGGGCCCGCGGCATCGACCACACCACGCGCGTCGTTGCTGTGATAGCCGAAACCGCCATTCAGATAGAATTCCGTGTCCGCCCAGGGCCCAAAGATCAGGCCCGCCTTGGGCTCGGCCATGCTGGCCGTAACATCGCCGGAATTGCCCGCGCACTCGAGATTGGCAACGTCGAAGCGGAAGACATCGCCGCGCAGGCCCAGGATGGAGCGCAGCCAGGGCGTCCAATGCGTCTCGTTCTGGATATAGAGTCCGGTATTGAATTCCGAGATGCGGTCGAACACATCCGCCGACAGGCGCTGGCGGCGCTCAGTGTGGAACAGGCCGTTGCGGATCTCGTCGTCGCGGACCTGCAAGCCCACTGTCGTTGTCGAGGCGACGCCGAACAGGTCGTGATCCCAGGCCTGGTCGATGGCGCCGCCGAAGACATAGCGCGCGTCCTGCTGCTCGAACTGATCGCCGCGAATGGGATCGTCGAGGAAATAGGTGAAGTTCGAAAACAGGTCGAGATCGTAATAGAGCCCATAGGCCGAGACACGCAGCCGGCTGTTCTCCGTGGACTGACGCCAGTCGCCGGAGAGCGAATAGCGCCCGGTCTTGCCGCCGTCGGAATTGTCGAGTTCGCCCCAGCGCGAGATCTGGTATTGCGGCAGGGGCGCGGGCGCGCCGACCGCGTCGGTTTCGCCGCGAATGGCGCGCTGCGCCACCTGGTCGGTGGAATTCCAGATATTGTGATAGGCCATGGCGGCAATCGACCAGCCATTCTGCGCGTCGCCTTGCGAATAGCGCAGCATGCCGCCGATCTTGCGCGCATCGTCGCCCTTGTCCCAGGGCCCGTCATTATGCTCGAGCTCCAGGGCATAGATCATGTTGCCCGTGCCGACGCCGGCATTGTCCGCCAGGAAGGCCCGGCCATAGCCATATTGCCCGCCTTCCACCCGCGCGATGCCCGAAGGCAGCACATCGTAGTAATGAATGTCGAAGGCGCCGGCCGAGCCGAAATCGCCGACATCGGCGTAATAGGGACCCTTCTTGTAATCGACGCGCTGGATCAGTTCGGGGATCGCGAAATTGAGATCGGAATAGCCCTGGCCATGGCCATGGCTGGGCATGTTGACCGGCATGCCGTCCAGATGAATGGCGAGGTCCGTGCCGTGATCCAGGTTGAAGCCGCGCAGGAAATACTGGTTGGCTTTGCCGCTGCCCGAATGCTGGGTGATGATGACACCGGGGATATTCTCCACGATCTCGCCGGGGCGCAGCAGCGGGCGCAGATCAAGGTCGGCGGCGCCCACCGTGCCCTGGTTGGCGGATGAGGCAATGCCGGTGAGATCGGTGGCGCGCCCGGTCACGATCACGGTTTCGAACGAATCCGCTGCGTCGGCGGCAAA
>CAYWWT010000189.1:0-5246 GCA_964461855.1 uncultured Rhizobium sp.
AAGTGGAGAAGTTCCCCAAGCAGATCGCCTTCAATGTGATCCCCCACATCGATGTCTTCCTGGATTCGGGCTACACCAAGGAAGAATGGAAGATGATGGTGGAGACCCAGAAGATCCTGGATCCCGACATCCAGGTCACCGCCACTTGCGTGCGCGTGCCGGTCTTCATCAGCCACAGCGAGTCGGTAACTCTGGAATTCGAAAAACCGATCACGGCGGAAAAAGCGCGCGCGGTTCTGCGCGAAGCGCCCGGCGTGCTGGTCGTCGACAAGCGCGAGGATGGCGGCTACGCCACGCCGCTCGAATGCGCCGGCGAAGACGCCACCTATGTCAGCCGCATCCGCAAGGATCCGACGGTCGAGAATGGCTTGTCGCTCTGGATCGTGGCGGACAATCTGCGCAAGGGCGCGGCGCTGAACGCGGTGCAGATTGCCGAGTGTCTGGTCAAT
This sequence comes from uncultured Rhizobium sp., assembly GCA_964461855.1. Lineage (GTDB taxonomy): Bacteria > Pseudomonadota > Alphaproteobacteria > Micropepsales > Micropepsaceae > Rhizomicrobium. Next base: position 450 of record CAYWWT010000189.1, read on the forward strand.
CGCAAGCTTCTTCGGGCCGCGTAATGGCGAAAGGCTATTGGATCGCGCGCATCGATGTCGCGGATGCGGAAGCCTATAAATCCTATGTCGCCGCCGCGACGCCCGCCTACCAGAAATATGGCGCGAAATTCCTGATACGGGGTGGCCGCTGCGAGGCGGTGGAGGGACAGGCCCGGGGCCGCAATGTGGTGATCGAATTCGAAAGCTATGATGTGGCGCTGGCCTGCTACCGCTCCGCCGAATACCAGGCGGCGGCGCAATTCCGCCGCAGCGCCAGCATGGGAGAAATCCTGGTAGTGGAAGGGACGTGACTTTTCTCTTTCCCCCCACTGTCTTCCTCAGGCAAGCCATCGGAAGACATCTCCCCCCGCCAGCGGCTTCGCCGCGCGGGAGGAGAAAGCTATCGCTTGGGTCTGGCAATTGTTGATGTCGCGCTATCGCCGGGCGCTGGCGGACGGCGCGCTTAAGCCTGATCCCGCGCAACAAAAGGCGGCGGAAAAGCTGCATGCGCTGGCGCGCGCGCTCGCGCGTCACAGCGCCAGGCGGTTCCCACGCTTCTTCCGAAAGCCTTCGCCGCCGCGCGGCCTTTACATCTGGGGCGATGTCGGGCGCGGCAAGTCGATGTTGATGGACCTCTTCTTCGATGAGGCCGCGATCGAACCCAAGCGGCGGGCGCATTTCAACGGCTTCATGACCGACGTGCATGCGCGGTTGCATGTCGAGCGCGGAAAAAGCGACGCCGCCGATCCCATTCCGGCGGTGGCGCGGGCGCTGGCGGATGAGGCGCGCCTGCTTTGCTTTGACGAATTCCAGGTCACCGATGTCGCCGACGCCATGATCCTGGGCCGGCTGTTCGAACATCTGTTGAATGCCGGCACCGTGATCGTCGCGACCAGCAATGTCGCCCCGTCACGTCTTTATGAAGGCGGCCTCAATCGGCAATTGTTCCTGCCCTTCATCGCCCTGATCGAAACCCGGATGGAGGTGCTGGAGCTGGCGGGCGCGACCGATTACCGGCTGCACCGGCTTTCCGGCCATCCGGTCTATCTTTCGCCTTTGTCGAAAGAGGCCGATGCCGCGATGGACGCAGCCTGGCGGCGGCTGACCGATTGTACCCGCGGCAGCGCGCTGCGATTGACCGTGTTCGGGCGCACCTTGCTGGTGCCGCAGGCAGCGCGCGGGGTCGCCCGCTTTTCCTTCGCCGATCTGTGCGAGAAGCCGCTGGCGGCACCGGATTATCTGGAAATCGCACGGCAATTCCATACCGTCCTGGTCGATCACATCCCCATGCTCGATCCCACGCGCCGCGACACGGCGCGGCGCTTCGTACTCCTGATCGACACGCTGTACGACCAGGGCGTCAAGTTGATCTGTTCGGCCGAGGCGCAACCCGACCGCCTCTACCCCGAGGGCGATGGCGCCGAAGCCTTCCGCCGCACCGCGTCGCGCCTTGCCGAAATGCAGAGCGACGATTACTTACGCAAGGGTCACGGAATTTCTTCCCCCGCGCCCGTAGGGCTGGCGGGGGAAGATGTGCGCTAGCGGGCCTGCCCGCGTGGCGCACAGATGGGGGTAAAAGAACTCCTCATGCTCGAAAATGTGTACTGGGCCTGCGGTTTTATTCTTGTCTGCATCTTGGCGTATCGCTTCGGGTTGCCCGTTCTGAAGCGATTCGACACCGAGAATGTCGCGCGCATCCGCCAGCAGGAGATCGACAAATCCGATCCCTCCGCGCACATCCGCCACGCGCTGGAAGTGGCCGAAGAGCAGGTCGAACCCATCACCGAGATCAAGGCCGGCGGCGGCGTGCAATATCTTTTCGAGGCGCAACTATTCGTCACCCGAGACGAGGCTGAGGAAGCGCGCGCCAACCGCATCGGCATCATCGCGCGGCGATTCTATAGCGAACTGCCGCAGGCGCTGGCGGGCCGTGACACCCGCGCGCCCTTGTCGGCGCGGGAACGGGCCGCCAATCGCTGGCGTTCGCGCCGTTAAGCGGCTTCGCCCTTCATGAGGCGCGGTAGCTTTCCAATGTCGCCGCCGGCATGGCGCATGAAGAAGCGGCGCGCGGGCCCGAACGCGTCGGCGATCCCCAGGCCCAGGTCGCGCAGATGCCTGAGCGGCGCGATGTCGTTGGAGAAAATCCGGTTCAGCGCGTCAGTGGAAGCGGCGAGGGTGAAGGAATCGAAGCGCCGCCAGCGCTCATACCGCTTCAGCACGTCCAGCGCGCCGATGTCCTGGCCCAGCCGTGCCGCATCCAGAAGAATTTCGGCCAGCGCCGCCACATCCTTCAGCCCGAGATTGAGGCCCTGGCCCGCGATCGGATGAATACCATGGGCGCAGTCGCCCGCCAGCGCGAAGCGCGGACGCACATAATCGCGCGCCAGATGAAAATTGAGCGGATAGGACCAGCGCGCACCGATCACTTCGGTCTCGCCCAGATGCGCCCCGAAGCGCGCCGCGACCTCGGCGTCGAAATCCGCCTTGTCCAAGGCCAGCATCGCGGGCGCCTTCATCTTGGCTTCGGTCCAGACCAGGGATGAACGGTCGCCGGTCATGGGAAGGATGGCGAAGGGGCCGGACGGCAGAAAATGCTCATAAGCCACGCCGTTGTGCGGCCTGGCATGCTGCACGGTGGCGACAATGCCGGTCTGGGGATAGGACCAGCCGATCACGCCGATGCCCATCTGACCGCGCAGGCGCGATTCCCGCCCGTCCGCCGCCACCGCCAACGCCGCCTTGATCTTCGTGCCGTCGGAGAGTCTGGCAATCACGCCGGCCGGTTCGACCTGCAACGCGGCGACCGTGGCCGGTGCGATGAGCGTGATATTCTTGTGCTCCGCAATCGCGGCATACAGCGCCGCGCGGATATGCCGGTTCTCGGCGATATGGCCCAGGCTGTCGGCGCCGACTTCCTGCGCGTCGAAATGCAGGGAGAAAGGCGAGGCCCCGCGCCCGATGGCGCCGTCGCTGACCAGAATTTCGCGGATGGGCTGGGCCTGCGCTTCCAGATGGGGCCATAGGCCCAGCGCCTGCATCATCCGCACCACGGCATAGGCGAGCGCGGAGACCCGTCCATCGAAATCCGCCGCGACGGTTTTTTCGGGCGCTAGGGCATCCACGATGACGACCTTGAGACCGCCCTGCGCCAGCGCCAGCGCCAGGGTCAGGCCCACCATGCCGCCGCCGCTGATGACAACATCGTTCTGTTTCATGGAAAAGGCTTAAGCCGGAAAGTCGAAACGGGGAAGACGCCGGGCTCGCGAAAAATTATTTCGTTCTTTCAGTAGCTTGCGCATGGCCGGGGCCTTATTCTGCGCCCGCATTGCTTCGCGCCGGGCTCGTCCTTGATCGCCACCCTGATGTCCGACCTGCCGCCCGGGCCCTTCGCGCGTCTCGCCACGCTTTTGGGTGCAGAAAAGCCGGGCAAGCCGCCGATCAATCTTTCCATCGGCGACCCCAGCGGGACCGTGCCGGGCTTTGTCGCCGAGGCCCTTCAGAAAGCGGCCGCGAGTTTCGGAAATTATCCCGCCATCATCGGCACCGAAGATTGGCGTGATGCCGCTGCGGGCTGGCTCAACCGGCGCTTCGAATTGGGCGGCGCGATCCGTCCTGACAGCCACGTGCTGCCGCTGAACGGGACGCGCGAAGGCCTGTTCAGTGTTTTGTTTCCGCTTCTGCCGAAAACCAAGGCGGGCGCCGCGCCGATGGTGGGGATGCCCAATCCTTTCTATCAGGTCTATGCCGCCGCAGCGCTGGGCACGGGCAGCGTGCCGCTGTATGTGCCCGCGACGGCGCAAAGTGGTTTTCTGCCCGATTATGCGGGCCTGCCGGAAGATGTGCTGCGGCGACTGGCGGCGGTTTATATTTGCTCGCCATCCAACCCCGAAGGCGCGACGGCGGACGAACGCTATTGGGAAAAGCTGTTCGCGCTGGCCGACCAATATGATTTCATTGTGCTGGCGGACGAATGCTATGCCGATATTTATTTCGGCGCGCCCCCGGTCTGCGCGCTCACCGCGCGTTTGAAACAGCGCGGTGATTTCAGCCGTCTTCTCACTTTTCATTCGCTGTCCAAGCGGTCGGGCTTGCCCGGGCTGCGATCCGGCATGGTGGCGGGCGATGCCGATCTGATCACGCGCACCCGCGCCTTCCGCAACGTCGCGGGTCCCCAAATGCCCGGGCCGGTGCAAGCGGCGTCGGCAGCCGCGTGGCGCGACGAGGTCCATGTCGCGGCCAATCGCGCTGCCTATGCAGAGAAAATGGTCCTGGCGGAGCGGATGCTGGGCAACCGCGTCCGCAAGCCCGCAGGCGGCTTCTTTCTCTGGCTTCCGACCCCGAATGGCGAGGAAACCGCCCTCGGCCTTTGGCGCGAGGAAGGGGTCAAGGTCCTCCCCGGCGCCTATATGGGCCGGGAAATCGAGCCGAGAAAAACCCAGTCAAACCCTGGTTTTTCCTACGTCCGGGTCGCGCTCGTTAGCGATTTGTCAACCATTACGGCCGCACTCGAAAGGGTGAATAATTTCTTGGGTAACTATGATGCCCAAGGACGGTCCAGCTAGGCACAGACTTTCTTCCCCCGTGCCCGAAGGGCTGGCGGGGGAAGATGGCTTCCGAAGGCTTGCCTGAGGAAGACAGATGGGGGTCGAAAGAAATGAGTCACGGCGGCGTTTATCATCCCCGCGTCAAGGGCGGCGCCATGAGCGACGCATTGGCGGAAGCCCGTGCCGCCCTGGGGCGCCTGGCGCGCACGGCGATGCTGCGGGGCGCGGGCCTGCTTCTGTTCGCCTGTGCCTG
>CAYWWT010000190.1:0-5211 GCA_964461855.1 uncultured Rhizobium sp.
GACGATGCCTATCGCTGCGTCGGCCTCATCACGGTCAAGGACATCGAGAAGGCGCAGAAATACCCCAATTCCTGCAAGGACGAGCGCGGGCGCCTGCGTGTCGCCGCGGCCACCGGCGTGGGCGAGGACGGTTACGCCCGCGCCATGGCGCTGATCGAAGCGGAGTGCGACGTGATCATGGTGGACACCGCGCATGGCCATTCGCGCGGCGTGCTCGACACCGTGGCGCGCATCAAGAAGGCGTCGAATTATACCCAGGTCGCGGGCGGCAATGTCGCCACCGGCGATGGCGCCAAGGCGTTGATCGATGCGGGCGTCGATGCCGTCAAAGTGGGCATCGGCCCCGGCTCGATCTGCACCACCCGCATCGTGGCGGGCGTGGGCGTGCCGCAGCTCACCGCGATCATGGATGCGGTGGAAGCCGCGCAAGCAAGCGGCACGCCGGTAATCGGCGATGGCGGCATCAAATATTCCGGCGATCTGGCCAAAGCTTTGGCGGCCGGCGCCAGTGTGGCGATGGTGGGTTCGCTTCTGGCGGGCACCGAGGAAAGTCCGGGTGAAGTGTTCCTCTATCAGGGCCGCTCCTACAAAGGCTATCGCGGCATGGGCAGCGTGGGCGCGATGGCGCGCGGCTCCGCCGACCGTTATTTCCAGGCCGAAGTGCGCGACGCCCTGAAGCTGGTGCCCGAAGGCGTCGAAGGCCAGGTGGCTTACAAGGGCCCCGTCGGCAGCGTGGTGCATCAGATCATCGGCGGCCTGCGCGCCGCGATGGGTTACACTGGCTGCAAGACGATCGAAGAGTTTCACCAGAAGGCGAAATTCGTCCGCATCACCGGCGCGGGCTTGCGCGAGAGCCATGTCCACGACATCACAGTCACCCGCGAAGCGCCGAACTATCCCGGTGGCGGCGGCTGATCGCGAATATGCATCACCAGCTCGGTGTCAGCGCACAAGTGACGCCAACCGAGAGACGATCGTGACCCCCGCCGCCCGCCTTCAGGCTGCCATCGAGATTTTGAGCCTGGGCGGCGCCCGGTCGCTGGACCGCCAGCTCAAGGATTGGTTTCGCGGCCACCGTTTCGCGGGGTCCAAGGACCGGCATGCCATCACCGAGCGGGTCTATGACATTGTCCGTCATCGTGCCCGCTATGCGTACCGCATCGGCGCCGATGATCCACGGACCTTGGCGATCGCGGCTTTGTTGGCGCAAAGCATAGAGCCGGAAACCGTCTTTACCGGCGGCTATGGCCCGGCGCCGCTGACCGAGGAGGAGCGTGCCGCCATCGCGCGCACGCCGCCGCCCGCGCCGTCCTGGGTGGTGAATGAATATCCGCTCTGGCTTGAAGAAGAATTGTTGCGCGCTTTCGGCGCCGGGCTGGAACCAGAGATGGCGGCGTTCCAGACGCGCGCGCCCGTCGATCTGCGCGTGAATACATTGAAGGCAAGGCGCGCTGAAATTCTGGAAATTCTGCGGGCCGATGGATTCGATTGCGAAATTCCGGCGGAGCTTTCCGACGCCATCCGTTGTGCCACCGGCGTCAATCTCACCGCCCACCGGCTTTATGCATCGGGCGCGTTCGAGATTCAGGATTGGGCGGCCCAGCGCGCGGTGGTGCTCAGCGCTGCCCGGCCCGGCATGCGCGTGCTCGACCTGGCCGCGGGTGCGGGGGGCAAGTCCCTGGCGCTTGCGGCCGCCATGCAGAACAAGGGAAGCCTTCTTGCGTTCGACGACAAGGAAGAAAGGCTGGTGCCGCTGGCCGAACGGGCGGCGCGGGCGGGGGCTTCGATCATCACCATCGCGCACAAGCGTGGCGGTCCGTCGTGGGGCGATGGTCGTTTTGATCTGGTGTTTTTGGATGTGCCTTGCAGCGGCAGTGGCACCTGGCGGCGGCAGCCGGAATTGAAATGGCGGCTGACGCCGGAGCGCCTGGCCGAACTTCAGGGTATCCAGGACTGGCTGTTCGCGGACGCCGCGCGCCACACCGCGCCAGGCGGGAAGCTGGTTTATGCCACCTGCTCGATATTTCCCCGCGAAAACCAAGACCGTGTCGAAACGTTTCTGGCGGCCCATCCTGCGTTCCGGCGGACACAGCCAGACTTCAAGGCATCGCCGGCCTCGACCGCCAGCGATGGTTTCTATGCCGCGTTTCTGATGCGCGGAGAATAATCGCTGCTCATCATTTTTGACTCGCCTTGCATATGTTGATATCAACTATTGGGATGCGGAAGAGCAAGGAGATCGATAATGGCACAAGATAAAACCCTGGCTCCCGCAGAAACCCTGGCCAAAACAAACCATGCGCATTTTCCCAATGAGAGCCCCGAATACCGCGCCGCCCGCAACGCACTTCTGGCCAAGGAAATCGAACTGCGGCGCAACCTGGAAGCAGTAGCCCGGATGCGACGGGAGCTTCCACCGGGCGGCGCTGTGACCAAGACCTATCGTTTTGAAGGCGAGACCGGTCCCGCCACGCTGGCGGATCTGTTCGCGGACAAGGATACGCTGATCGTTTACAGCTACATGTTTGGGCCGCAGCGCAAAGCGCCATGTCCCAGCTGCACGTCTTTCATGGGAACATGGGAGGAAAAGATGCCGGACATCGAGCAGCGCGTTGCTTTCGTGATGATGGCGCGTTCGCCCATCGCCCGGCTGATCGAAGCCAAGAAGGCGCGGGGCTGGAGCAAGCTCAAAGTCTTTTCCGATCCCAGTGGTGATTACACCCGCGACTATGTCAGCGCCGAAGACGAAGACATGCCCGGCTATTCGGTGTTCACCCGCCGGGACGGCACCATCCGGCATTTCTGGAGCGGAGAGATGAGCGGCGAGATGGCCGATCCCGGTCAGGACCCCCGCGGGGCGCCCGACCTCGATCCGCTCTGGATTTTGCTGGACACCACGCCGGAGGGACGGGGGACGGACTGGTATCCCAAGCTAAGCTATTGATACGCCTTGGCCTGGCATCGGTCAGCGAGCCTATCTGATGTTTATTGGACGCATGGCTGGCGGCGCCGGATTTGACTAAAGTCCGGCCATGAAATTTTTCCGCGATTCCCTGATCCTGGCGCTCGTTGTGCTGTCGATGCCGGCCCTGGCGGCCGCGCCGAAAAAGACCGCGGTCAAGGCGCCTGCGGCCGCGCCGATTTCCGCCGATCCCGCAGGCGATCTGATCACGCAGGCCCGGGCCGCCCAGGCCAGGGGTGAAGGCGATCTGGCGGTCCGGCTGGCGCAGTCGGCCATCGTTGCCGCGCCATCGCGGCCCGCCACTTATAATGCCCTCGCCGATCTTTATGCCGCCGACGGTGAGGCAGATTATGCGCGTTTCTATTACGGCCACGCCCTGAACATCGATCCGATGGACCAGGACGCTACCCGGGCCGTGGCGGCGCTGGATCGCAGCCAGCGCGACGCGAAGGCGGACACTTCAGCCAAGTGATGATCCCGCCCTCATGACAGTCCTTGTTCTCGATTTCGGAAGTCAGGTAACTCAACTCATCGCGCGGCGCGTGCGCGAGGCGGGGGTCTATTGCGAGATCGTCCCCTATAACAAGGCGGAAGAAGCGCTGGCGAAAAAGCCGCGCGCGATCATTCTTTCCGGTGGACCCGCCAGCGTGACCGAGACCGACACGCCGCGCGCGCCGCAAGCGGTGTTCGAGATGGGCGTGCCGGTCCTGGGCATCTGCTATGGCGAGATGACCATGGCGTCCCAACTGGGCGGCAAGGTCGAAGCCGGACACAATCGCGAATTCGGGCGCGCCGATATTCACGTGCGGCGCAGCTCGCGCCTGCTTGAAGGATTGGCGGAAGCCGGCAGCGAGCCGGTCTGGATGAGCCATGGCGACAAGATCGTGGCGATCCCCGATGGCTTCTCCGTGGTGGCGACCTCCGAAAGCTCCCCCTACGCCGTGATCGCGGACGAGGCGCGCCGCTTCTATGGCGTGCAGTTTCATCCCGAAGTCGCGCACACGCCACGCGGCGCGACCCTTCTTTCCAATTTCGTGCGGGGCATCGCGGGCATCGAACCCGAATGGAACATGCACGCCTTCCGCGCAGCCATGGTGGAGAAAATCCGCCGCCAGGTCGGCAAGGCGCGGGTGATCTGTGGCCTGTCGGGCGGCGTGGATTCTTCGGTCGCAGCCGTCTTGATCCATGAAGCAATCGGCGACCAGCTGACCTGCATCTTCGTCGATACCGGCCTGATGCGCACGGGCGAGGCGGACGAGGTGGTGACCCTGTTCCGCGATCACTACAACATCCCCTTGATCCATGCCGAAGCCGCCGATCTGTTCCTGGGACGGCTTAAGGGCGTCAGCGATCCCGAACAGAAGCGCAAGATCATCGGCGCAGCCTTCATCGATGTGTTCGACAAGGAAAGCCAGAAAGTCGGCGGCGCCGAGTTCCTGGCCCAGGGCACGCTCTATCCCGACGTGATCGAAAGCATTTCAGCGACCGGCGGTCCCTCCGTCACCATCAAGTCGCATCACAATGTCGGCGGGCTTCCCGCCTATATGAAAATGAAGCTGGTCGAGCCGTTGCGCGAACTCTTCAAGGATGAAGTGCGGGCGCTGGGGCGTGAACTTGGCCTGCCGCCGGCCTTTGTCGGCCGCCATCCGTTCCCGGGGCCAGGCCTTGCCATCCGCATTCCCGGCGAGATCACGGACGAGAAGCTGGAGATCCTGCGCAAGGCCGACGTGATCTACCTGGACGAGATCCGCAAGGCCGGGCTGTATGACAAGATCTGGCAGGCCTTTGCAGTGCTGTTGCCGGTCCGCACTGTCGGCGTGATGGGCGATGGGCGCACATATGATCATGTCTGCGCGTTGCGGGCGGTGACATCGTCCGACGGCATGACGGCGGATTATTATCCCTTCGAGCATAGCTTCCTGGCGCGTGTCTCGACCCGCATCGTCAACGAGGTCAAAGGTATCAACCGCGTCGTTTACGATGTGACCTCGAAACCGCCCGGGACGATCGAGTGGGAGTGAGAAGGAATAGGCGGAGTAGTATCGGATGGCAGAGGACACTCGAGCGATCCTAGGCCATCGATAGCAGCCTATAGATTCTAAGGAACTACTGCTCCTTCTTGAACAAATCCTGGAAGATGAGCCGGCCCCAAACGCTGCCGCGCGCGTGCACCAGCGCGCCACCCTCATTGAGCTTTCCCAGCTTGACGGGTGCGAAGCCGAGTTGTTTGGCCAAGGCCGCCACGGGAG
>CAYWWT010000191.1:0-5210 GCA_964461855.1 uncultured Rhizobium sp.
TGTCGACCGCAAGTACAGGCCCGCCGCCCCTATTGCGCGAAGCGCAAGATGGGGGCGGTGGCCGTAGCAACCTCTCGAGGTCGCGTAGGCCGGAGGGGGCAACAATGAAGTTCACACTGAGCTGGCTGAAAGAGCATCTGGACACTGACGCCGATGTTCAAACCATCGCCGACAAGCTGACCTCCATCGGCCTTGAAGTCGAAAGCGTGGAAGATGCGGGCGCGCGGCTGAAGGATTTCACCGTCGCCGAGATTGCGACCGCCGAGAAGCATCCCAACGCCGACAAGCTTCGCCTTTGCATGGTCAATACCGGCGAAAAAGATCTGCTGCAGATCGTCTGCGGCGCGCCCAATGCGCGCGCGGGCATCAAAGTGGTGCTGGCCAAGCCCGGCACCGTGATCCCCGTCACCGGTGAAGCCTTGAAGATCGGCACCATCCGGGGCGTGGAATCGCGCGGCATGATGTGTTCGGCGCGCGAGCTGATGCTGGGCGAAGATCATAACGGCATCATCGAGCTGGCCGCCGACGCCGTGGTGGGCGCGCCCGCCGCGCCCACGCTGGGCCTTGTCTATCGGGAGGTGGCCGATCCGGTGTTCGATGTTTCCATCACCCCCAACCGAGGCGATGCGGCCAGCGTCTATGGCATCGCGCGCGACCTGGCGGCGGCGGGGCTGGGCATTCTCAAAACCAAAAAGATCGAGCCGGTGGCGGGCAAATTCCCCAACCCGAAAAAGATCACTCTCGATTTTAAGCCGGAAGACAAGAATGCCTGTCCGGTCTTTGCCGGCCGGCTGATCCGCAATGTGAAGAACGGCCCCTCGCCCCAATGGGTGCAGGACCGGCTGAAAGCGGTGGGCATGAAGTCCATCTCGGCCCTGGTCGATGCCACCAATTTGATCGCACAGGAACGCGGCCGCCCGCTGCATGTCTTCGATGCCGACAAGCTTTCCGGCAACCTGCATGCCCGCATGGCCGTGCCGCATGAGCAGCTGCTGGCGCTGGACGGCAAGACCTATGTGCTGGACAGCGAGACCGTGGTCATCGCCGATGACAGTTTCGTCCGCGGCATTGCCGGCATCATGGGCGGCGAGGACACTGGCTGCTCGCTGGAAACCAGGAACGTCTTCATCGAATCCGCCTGGTTCGATCCGGTGCGCGTTGCCCGCGCCGGGCGCAAGCTCGGCATCATTTCGGATGCGCGCTATCGCTTCGAGCGCGGCGTCGACCCGCAAACCGTGCTGCCGGGCATCGAGCTTTGCACCAGGCTGATTCTGGAATGGTGCGGCGGCGAGCCGTCGGAAGTGACGGTCGCCGGTGAATTGCCGCCGCCGCACAAGCATATCGATTTCGATCCCAGGCTGGTGGAAAGTCTGGGCGGCATCCAGGTCGATACCGATGAAAGCATTCGCATTCTGTCGCGGCTGGGATTCACGGTGCTGGAGCATGGCGACATTCTGCATGTGACGCCGCCCAGCTTCCGCCGCGATATCGACGGCCCCGCCGATCTGGTGGAAGAGATTGTCCGCATCCACGGCCTGTCCGACGTGCCATCGGTGCCGTTGGAGCGCAACCATGCCGTCGCCAAGCCGGTTCTTACGTCCGCGCAGCGCCGCGCCCGCACCGTGCGCCGCGCCCTCGCCGCGCGTGGCTTCAACGAATGCGTGAGTTTTTCCTTTGTCGCGCGTGGCCAAGCCAAGCTGTTCGGCGGTGGTGATGACGCGCGCCAGCTTTCCAATCCCATCGCCTCCGACCTGGATGCGCTTCGCCCCTCCCCGCTGCCATCGCTTCTGGCGGCGGCATCGCGCAACGCCGCGCGCGGACTTTCGGATTTCCAGCTTTTTGAAATCGGTCCCGCCTTCCGCAGCGGCATCCCCGAAGAGCAAAGCACCAACGCCGCCGGCCTGATCGTGGGCGCTGGGTTTCGCGACTGGAGCAAGGCCGGTCATCCTGCCGATGTCTTCGACGCCAAAGCGGCGTTGTTCGCAGGGCTGGAGGCTGCAACCGGCGGACCTATGACGGCGCCTGTGACAGCGGGCGCGCCAGGATGGTTTCATCCCGGCCGCAGCGGCACCGTGGCGCTGGGACCCAAGCAGATCGGCTGGTTCGGCGAACTGCATCCCAAGATTCTGGCGGCGTTCGATTTGAAGGGCCCGGTCGCGGCATTCGAGATCAATCTGGATGCGATCCCCGAGCCGAAATCACGCAAGGGTCGGGCGATCTTCTCGCCGTCGCCCTATCAGGCCATCGAGCGGGATTTTGCCTTCCTGGTCGACGCCAAGGTCGCGGCAGGCGATATCGTGCGCGCCGCCAAGGGCGCGGACCGTAATCTGATCGAGAGCGTGTCGGTGTTCGATGTCTATGCCGGAAAGGGCATGGCCGAGGGCAAGAAATCCATCGCCATCGCGGTGCGCATCCAGCCCAAGGACAAGACCTTGACCGAAGCGGAGATCGAAGCCCTGGCGCAGAAGCTGGTGGCGGCGGTCGCGAAGGCAACGGCAGCAACGCTGCGCAGCTAGGCCCCCGATTGTCATTCCCGGCGAGCACGAGCGACAGCGAGTGCGAGGGAAGGGAATCCAGGTCGTTCAATCCGGCGCGGTATAGGAACCTGGATTCCCTTCCCTCGGCGCTGGTCGCGCCTCGCCGGGAATGACAATTACGACAGCGCCAAAAGCCTGGGCGCGGCACCGATTTCCTTCGCCAGCTTGTCGAACTCCGCACGCGCGCGGGGATTGGCGCGCTGGTGCCGCTCGGCAAAGATGAATTCATTCTTCAGCGAATGCTCCAACCCCGTCAATTCGGTGACGCGGACCTTGTAGCCATGCGCTTCCAGATAAAGCCCACGCAGTACGTTGGTGGCATGGGCGCCGAATTCGCGCCGCTGGATGGGATGGCGCCAAAGCTGGTCGAGTGATCCTTTCGCGCTTTCCAGTTCGCGCGCCAGCTCGGCCTGGCAGCACGGCACCAGCGCGACATATTTCGCGTCATGCTTCAGCGCAAACAAAATGGCTTCGTCCGTGGCGGTGTCGCAGGCATGCAGCGCCGTGACGATATCGACGGCGCCCAGAGATGCTTCCGCGATCCGGCCTTCGACGAAATCCATGCGGTCGAAACCGCTGTCGGCTGCGATGTTTTTCGCCGTCTTGACCAGATCGGGCCGCGCTTCCACCGCGACCACCCGGCCTCGCCCGGCCGGCGCGAAATACAGATCGTAGAGAATGAACCCGAGATAGGATTTGCCCGCGCCCAGATCGGCCAGCACCGGCTGATCCTTGTCTTTCAAGGCCGTATCGATCGCGGGTTTGATCAGCTGCGCCAGATGCTGGACCTGCTTCAGCTTGCGCCGCGAATCCGCATTCAATCCGCCATTGTGGGTGAGGATATGCAGCGCCTTCAGCAGCGATACAGATTGGCCGGGCCAGATTTCCTTCAACGCAGGCGCATTCATTTGAACAACTCCGTCACATGCGCGACGCCGTGATAGTAATTATAGGCCCGTATTTTCCAATAATTCATCTCGGCCCATTGCCGGGGCGGGGTGAGGTCGTTCCAGTCGGATGACAGGCTTTTGGCGATCTGGTTCGCCATATAGATCCGCCGCCGCCCCTGCCAGTAATGCAGAAAGCTGTCGTGAATTTCCGCGACCGGTGTGCCCGTCAGCCGCAAAACTTCCGACAGCGCGAATTGTTCGATGTTGGGAAATTTCTTGGCGCGGCCGATCAGGACATCGACCATCGCCAGACTGTCGTCCAGGAGCGGAATGTGCGACGGCGTCATGCCGATCAGCCCGCTATTGTACATCTGGCTTTGCGCCACGTCGTAACGATAGGCGCCCAGATGCGGCAGGGTCGTGCGAAAGCCCTTGAGCGCCGGAATCGGGTTCATCTTCTCGAACCGGTTCACCACCACCGCATGGCCCATCTTTTGCGCTACTTCGGCATGAAAGCCGGGGCGGATGATGGAGTCCGAATCCAGGAACAGCACCGGTTCCGCGAACCGGTTCAGAGCCTCGCGTACCAGGGCGGGCTTGATGCGGTGATAGTAAAGCCCGCCGCCGGACCAGCCCCGGATCCGGGGGCCGATATCCATCACCGTCACCGGCCAGGCGCGATAAATCTCCGGCGCGTCGCTGGCCACCAGGATCCTGGCCCGGGCCGGGTCCAATCCCGCCTGGAGCGAGATCAGGCTGTATTTCAGCTCCGCCCGGTATTTGGGCTTCCCGCCATAGTCGAGATAGAGGTAATTCAACATCTTAGGGCCAATCTGGCACGGGTCCGCAGCCGTCAAAACGGCTGTTGTGGGAACGGTGCGGGGCCTGTAAACCCCCGCCCCACGGCCTCATGTAGCGAAGCGGTAGGCCAAGGAACGAAATGCCTGATCTCGCGCAAATCCGCAACTTTTCCATTGTCGCCCATATCGACCATGGCAAATCCACCCTCGCCGACCGGCTGATCCAGCTCACCGGCGGGCTCTCGACCCGCGAGATGAAGGAGCAGGTGCTGGACTCGATGGATATCGAGCGCGAGCGCGGCATCACCATCAAGGCCCAGACCGTGCGGCTGGACTACAAGGCCGCCGACGGCAAGACCTATGTCCTGAACCTGATGGACACGCCCGGCCATGTCGACTTTGGCTATGAAGTCAGCCGCTGCCTCGCCGCCTGCGAAGGCGCGCTGCTGGTGGTGGACGCCAGCCAGGGCGTCGAAGCCCAGACCCTGGCCAATGTCTATCAGGCCATCGACGCAGGCCTGGAGATCGTGCCGGTCCTCAACAAGATCGACCTCCCCGCCGCCGAGCCCGACCGGGTCAAGCAGCAGATCGAAGACGTGATCGGCATCGACGCCAGCGATGCGGTGCCGATTTCCGCCAAGACCGGCATGGGCATCGATCTGGTGCTGGAAGCCGTGGTCACCCGCCTGCCCCCGCCCAAGGGCGTGGTGGAGGCACCGCTGAAGGCGCTGCTGATCGATTCCTATTACGACGCCTATCTGGGCGTGGTGGTGCTGGTGCGCATCATCGACGGCGAACTGAAAAAGGGTCAGAAGATCCGCATGATGGCGGCCGACGCCGTCTATCAGGTCGAACAGATCGGCGTCTTCAAGCCCAAGAAGGTGGGCGTCGAGCGGCTGGGCCCCGGCGAAGTGGGCTACATCACCGCCCAGATCAAGCAGGTCGCCGACACCAAGGTGGGCGACACCATCACCGACGAACGC
>CAYWWT010000192.1:0-5179 GCA_964461855.1 uncultured Rhizobium sp.
AAAGCTTCGTGATGTACAACAACGCGGCGCTGGTGCATTCCGCCAATGCGTTCGGCGGCCAGCCCAAGCGCTTCCGCGAAGTCGCCGCCGATTATGAAGGCCATATCTCCGAACTTCTCGCCAAGGCGACCAGCCAGAACAAGCTCGACGACCAGCTCGACAAGGACGAGAAGGACGGCCTGCTCCAGATGCTCAAAAGCTGGGGCGCGCTGGACAAGAATTACGAATACAGGAAGGGCGAAATCTCCAGCGACTTCCGCGGTTACGACATTCCGCCGGGCGGCGGGCTTCAGGCCGGGCCGGAACCATCCGACATCATGCCGCGCAAGGAGCTGTTCAATTCCACGCTGTGGAACGCGCTGTACTTCCCCAAGCAATGGGATTTCCAGGGCCAGCTCTTCCAGCCCAAGGGCGGCATGGGCGAAATCGGCAAGGCCTTCGGCAAATTGCTGAACGGCGTCATTCAATATGACTGCAAGGTCACCAACATCCATCAGGACGAGACCGGCGTCACCGTCAGCTATATCAACAGCAAGACCGGCGGCGCGCCCAAGACCGAAAAAGCCGATTGGTGCGTCAACACCATTCCGGTTTCCATCCTCAGCCAGATCCCGATGAATGTCGGCCCCAAGATGCGCGCCGCCATCGACAGCCTGCCCTATCTGCCGGCGGTCAAGGTCGGCCTGCAATTCAAGCGCCGCTTCTGGGAAGAAGACGACAATATCTATGGCGGCAACACCTATACCGACCAACCGATCTTCAACATCTCCTATCCTTCACACGGCTTCTTCGAGAAAGGCCCGGCGGTTCTGCTCGGCGCCTACATCTATCGCAGCGGCATGCGCGTCTACAATTTCGAAGCCATGTCGGCGAAAGAACAGATCGAAGCGGCGCTGGAACAGGGCAGCAAGATCCATCCGCAATACCGCGCCGAATTCATGAACGGCATCGCCGTGGCCTGGCACCGCGTGCCCTGGACGCTTGGCTGCTCGGGCCTGTGGAACGACGCCCTGCGCGAAAAGCATTACGCCGACATGTGCGCGGTCGACAATCGCATCGTGCTGGCGGGCGAACATTGCTCGCATCTGATGGCGTGGCAGGAAGGCTCGGTGCTGTCATCGCTCGATGCCATCACCCGCCTGCACAAGCGCGTCATGGCGGCCTGAGGGAGAACGGACATGAAAACCGACACGCTTCTTCTCGCCGCCGCGCTTTCGCTTTTCGCCACCGGCGCGATGGCCCAGGCCAACCGCAATCTTCTGCCGCAACAGGGCGGCGAAGCGCTCTACAAAGGCATCTGCCAGGACTGCCACATGCAGGGCGGGCGCGGCGCCGAAGGCGCGGGCCATTATCCGGCGCTGGCCAAGAATCCCAGGCTGGAAGAACCCGGCTATCCGCTGAGCGTGGTGATGAGCGGCCTCAAATCCATGCCCGCCTTTGGCAACGCGCTCGACGATCAGCAGGTCGCCGATGTGGTGAACTATATCCGCACCCATTTCGGCAACGCTTACAAGAACCCGGTTAAGCCTGAAGACGTCAAAAACGCGCGTTAGTCCCCCCAGGACGTCTTCCGGTTGGGGCCACCCGTGCGATGAGCGGGTGGCCCTTTTTTACCTACCAAACGCCGCCTGGAATTCGTCCTTCGACAGGCTGCCGTCCTTGTTCTTGTCGGCCTGGGCGAACATCTGCATCACCGCCGCATTCTTCTGCGCTTCGGCCTGGGTGACCTTGCCGTCCTTGTTGGCGTCCAGCGCGGTGAACACCAGCGCCGCGTCCTGCGCCAATACCGGCGTCGCCAGAACGAGGCCGATGCCCAAGAGCAAATATGTCTTCATGGAAATTCTCCTTCGCATGGCTCAACCCACGATGGTCCAGGTGCCGTCGGGCTGCTGGCAGGCACGCCCGGTCGCGGCCTGGGACCGGCCCTTGATGAAAATTTCTTGCGTGAAATTGGCGCAGCGGAATCCGACGCGATCGTTGTAATAATCATTGACGCGGAATTCGCCGTAATTGCCGCTGCGCGGATTGCGCCATTGATACGGCACGCCCGTGCGCCCCGCATTGAAGCCGTCATAATAGGTGTTGTAGGCGTAGCTGCGGTCCTCGCAGTCCATGTTCTTGGTCAGCGACGCGCCCAGCGCGCCGCCCACCACCACGCCCGCGATGGTCGCGCCGCCACGGCCGCCGCCCTTGCCCAAGGCATTGCCCAGCAAGCCGCCGATCAGCGCACCGGCAATGACGCCGCCGGGATCGACCTTGGTGCGGCATTCGCGGTAATAGCTGTCATCCTGATAGGTGTATTGGCGCTGATATTGCTGCTGCCAGCGCTGGCCGGCATCGCGCTCCATGCGCGGATCGTAATTGGAACGTGAATAATCCTGGCTCGGCAGATATTGCGGTGCCCCCCCGCCCGGCGGCGCGCGGTCGTCATATTCGCGCTTCATGCGAAAATCTTCCCAGCCCCGGCGATAACCGTCGGTATAGCCGCCGTCATAGGAAGAAGCCCCACGCCCGCCATAGGGCTGCGCCAGCAATGGCGACGCAGACGCGCTCGCCAACAGACTCGCTATCGATAGAATCACCAAAGGTTTCTTGAACATCCCGGCGCTCTCCAAGATTGCCGGTCCAGCCTATCGCGATTTGCCTCCGCCGCCATCGGCTCCCGCCCGGAAAAACCCGCCCGTAAGGCGGAAAAACCAGCGTCGCCGCCTCAAAAAAGCCACCCTGGCTGAACGCCCGATGAATGCCGCCCCCAGACTCCGTACAGCCACCGGGGCGCATTCTCCTGC
Organism: uncultured Rhizobium sp.; assembly: GCA_964461855.1. Lineage (GTDB taxonomy): Bacteria > Pseudomonadota > Alphaproteobacteria > Micropepsales > Micropepsaceae > Rhizomicrobium. Next base: position 2,790 of record CAYWWT010000192.1, read on the forward strand.
TCAAGGATGCATCGGCATCCCCCCGGATGCGGACGCATCCAAGAAATAAAGAGTGAGGAGTTGGCCATGAAACGTCTGATCGCTTCGGTTTTGGCTTTGTCGCTTCTAGGCACCACGGTCGCCACCGCCGCCAGCGCGGCCCCGGTCAATCGTCCCATCCCGGTGCGCGATTATCGCCATCATGACAATGGCAATGGCGCGGCTGTCGCCGTCGGCATCGGTTTCCTGGCGCTGGCCGCCATCCTGGCCTCGCAGAACAATCGCGATCGCGATTACTACTATCAGGATCGCGGCTGGGACCATCGCGACTATCGTTATGATGGGCGTTACGATGGGCGTTACGACCGCGGCCAGTATTATGGCAACCGCTACGACGCCTATTCGCACGGCTATCGCGGCTGGTAATCCCTGAAAGTGTGAGCGTGAGAGGCGGCTCCGGTTCGGCAGAACCGGGGCCGTCCTCTTATGGTTTTCCCAACGTCTTCTCGAAAAACGCCAGCGCCATGTCGGTCGCAGCTTTGTGCGTCTGGTCCTGCGGCACGGTGGCGGTGCAGAGCGGCGAGCCCGCCTTGCCCGCATCGGTGCAGGTGCCCAGGAAATCATAATGCCCGACCCCCGGCAGCACTTTCAGCTGCGCGCCGGGAATGGCTTTCGCCACCGCCAGTCCGTTAGTCGAAGGCGGCACCACGGCATCGGCATCGCCCAACAGGATCGCGACCGGCATCTCCAGCTTCGTAAGGCTTTGCGGCACCAACGCCTGCGTCATGCCCGGCGCGATGGCAAGCACGCCGCGCACGGCGGGAATGCGATAATTCTCGCCCGCCCGCGCCGCCGCTCCGGCGAATTCCGGCGACGCCAGCAGGGCCTGCGCCTCCGGCATCGGCAGCGCGAATTCCTTTTGCGGCTGGCAGATCGCGTCTTTGGGATCGGCGGCGCAGAACGCGAAAATCCGCGCCGGCGCCACGCGCGCGCCCGCCGCCACCAGCGCCGTGAATCCGCCCATCGAAAATCCGGCCACCCCGACATTGGTATTGTCCAGGTGCGGCCCGATCACGGAATCCGCCTTGGCGGCTTTCAGCGCCGCAGCCAGATCGGCGGCACGCTCCCAGGTGAGCGCCGCGCCCGCCGCCGTCATCGTGTCCTGGCCGTTGTTGCCGGGATGATCGACCGCCACCACGAGATAGCCCGCGCGCGCCAACGGCAGCGCGAACCAGGCCATCATCCGCGCCGTGCCGCCGAAACCGTGCGAGAGCAGAATGACGGGCCGAAGCTTCCTGTCCGCGAACTCCCCATCCGCCGCACTGGCGCCTTCGCGGAAAAACACCTGCCCGCCTTGGGCTAGGTCGATGCTTTTTTCCTTCGCGCCGCTTGCCGCCGGATACCACACCGTCACCCGCACGCCCGCACCATGTCCGGCATCGCGCAGGACCGCGCTTTGCACCATCGCGCTCAGATGCCGCTCGCCCACCGGCATATCCGCCGCGCGCGCCGCCCCCGCCACGACCCAGCCGGCAACAAGCACACACGCCAACATGCGAAAACCCATGATCACCCCGTCTTCACCGGCGATTGCCCGCGCCCGGAGCCATGTTAGGCTCCCCGCCGCAAGGGACAAGCGGGGATCGCGATGAAGACCGGCATCGTCACTTTATTATTGGCGGCAGCGACGGCGTCGGCATTCGCCGCCGGCTATCCTGCCCATCCCAAAACCACGCCGGAGATCACCGCCGCCGACATGTCGGCCCGGGTGAAAGCAATTTCCGACGACGCCTTCCAGGGGCGCGGCCCCGGTTCGGTCGCGGGCGAAGCCGCCGCGCAATGGATCGCCGACGACCTCAAGGCCATGGGCATCGCGCCCGCCAACAATGGCAGTTATTTCCAGACCGTGCCCGCCGTCTCGATCACCCTCGATCCGGCAAAATCGCATCTCACTTTCGCCACGCCCAAAGGCGCGCTGGCGCCCAAATTCGCCGACGACACGGTGTACTGGACGCCGCAATCGGCCAGCGCCGATGTCACCGTGAAGAATTCGCCGCTGGTGTTCGTGGGCTATGGCGTGGTCGCGCCGGAATACAAATGGAACGATTACGCAGGCCTGGACGTGAAGGGAAAGACGGTCGTCATCCTGATCAACGATCCGGGCAACGAAGACGCGCATCCCGATGCCAAATTCTTCAAGGGCAGCGCCATGACCTATTATGGCCGCTGGACCTACAAGTTCGAGGAAGCCGCGCGCCAGGGCGCCGCCGCCGCCATTATCGTGCATGAGACCAAGCCCGCCGCTTATGGCTGGCAGGTGGTGCGCACCTCCAATGGCGGATCGAAGCTCTGGCTCGATGCCGCCGACAGGAACAAATCCATGCTGCCGATCCAGGGCTGGATGACTTTGG
>CAYWWT010000193.1:0-5088 GCA_964461855.1 uncultured Rhizobium sp.
ATGCCGGTCTCGCTTCGCTCACCCGGATGGCCGGGGCCACCATTTCTCGCCATGCCCTTCGTGGCGGCCGGTCCTCTCTTTAATGCCGGTCTCGCGTCGCTCACCCGGATGGCCGGGGCTTAGGTTTTCTTGCGAGCGCAGCGAATTGGAAAACCTTGCCCCGCACCGAGCGCAGCGAGGGCGGAGGCCACCTTCAGAACGTCTTGCGCAGTTGCAGGAAGATGCGCGCCTGGGAATGGGCGTGATCGACCTGAATTGAATCGAGCGGCGAGACATCGCGCGGTCCGGCGTAATTGAACTGCGTCGCGTCGTACTGGTAGGGGACGATATTTTGCAGCTTGAGTTGCAGGTCCAGGTCGGGCTTGGGCTTGTAGTCCCAGGCGAATTCGACATAGAGGGGCCTGAGCTGGATGTAATTCACCTGCGCGATGCGGAAATTGGGCCGCTTGAATCCCGTCTGCATGGTGAGCTGCAGGCTTGAGTGCCAGGACGGAATGTCCTGCAGGAAATTGAACACCAGCTTCTTGTCCTGCACGCCGGAGATCTGGCGGATCTGGCCGGTCACCGGATCGGGCACTGCCGCGTCTTTCCAGACCAGGGACGGTTTGAACGTGCCGCCCTCCCAGCCCAGCCGGTCCAGCGGCATGGAAAGCTCCAGGTCGTAAATGTTATTGGTGGATTTGGGGATGTTGCCCGGCCCATCCAGCCCACCGCCGATGGGAATGAAATCGACCAGATCGGTGATGTTCTCGCGCGTATAGCTCAACACCAGCGCGCCCTTGCCCCAGAAATGATATTCGACATCGCCTTCGAACTGCCAGCGCTGGTCGGGCTTCAGTCCCAGATTGCCCGCGCTGATGCCGTTGGACGAAAAATTGCTCGAAGCGATGAAATTGTCGAAATTGAGCTGACCCACCACGCGTTCGGCGCGGGCGCGGAGCTGCATGTCCGGGAGCGGCGCCCAGCTCAACAGCAGACGCGGCTTGACGAAGGAAAATTCCCGCGAGGGAACCCCTTGCGCCGATATGGCGGAGAATTCGAAGCGCGCGCCCGCTTCCAGCGACCAGTCGGGCGCGAAGGCCCAGTTGGCTTTGAGAGTGGCTTCGCCGCGCTTCTCATTGACCTTGGGATCGCCGGCCGGCAACGCGATTCGCGAACCGCTGGAAACGAAGCTGGAATGACCTTCGAGTGTATTGTAATCGCCCTCCAGCCCGCCTTCGAGCGTGAGCGCCTTTGACGGAACATATCGCACCGTGCCGCGCAGAATGCTCTCGCTGGTATCGCTGACCGACGCGAAGGTCTGGTTGACCGTGCTGGAAAGGGATGCGTTGAAATATTCGTCGCGCTCCAGCCGCTGCAATCCCACCAGGGTCAGTTCCATGGTCCCGAACGTACGATCCCAGTTCGCCCCCGCTTCAGCGCTGCGGATTTTGTGACTGTAGGGAAAGCGGGCGGCGCCAGGCGAATCGTAAAACACCGTGCTGTTGAATGTCGTCTGTTGCAGGGTGAGATTGGCCGTGAAGGCGCCCGCCAGCAACGGCCGCGCCACCGACGCGTTGAGGCCCCAGCCCGCTTTTTCCGCGCCCCGATGATGGGAGGCATCGGTCACGATGGGCTGGCCGACAATGGACAGCGTGCGCGTGCCGTTGCCGGGGGAATCGTCGTCGCTCTCATTGATGCGCGACAGCATCAGATCGTAGGTGCTTTCACCAAGACGCGTGGTGAGCTCGACGCTGGCGCCCGGGCCCTGATGCCCGTCGCCATAGACCGTATCCATCAATGTCGCGATGACATGGGTTTCATCGCTCCGCTTCAGGACCACATTCGCCACCACGGTCTGTCCCTGCATATCGATCCCCGGCGCGCTGCCGCGAATGACTTCGATGCGCTCGACGCGCGAACGCGGAATGCGGTCCAGAACCGAACTCAGCATGTCGGTCTTGGAGCTGGGCCGCACGCTGTCGATCAACACATTGCCGCTGGACGCGCCAAAGCCGCGCTTGGTCGTGTCGGTATCGATGAAGACGAAACCCGGCACGCGGGCGATCATGTCGCGTGCGGTATTGAGCTCGATGCCGTCGAAATAGCTGGCCGGATAGACCAGAACCGCGCCCTCATCGCCGGCCTGGGCATGGGGGGTGCCGAGAGCAAAAATAACCAGGGTCGCCAAGGCTGCCAGTAAGCATTTGAAAGTGATTGACATTTTCCGCCCCTGTTCTGTTTCGCCTATTAGGCTCTACAAGGTATCTTGTCTAACAAGCTACCTTGCCAGATAGAGGACCGCAAGAGGCGGGCAGGGCGTTCGGCATGAAAAATTGGAAATGCAATTCGGCGTGGGCGCGTCATCACGCCGGCACAGCGTGAGTGCAGCAGCCGAAACGGAGACGGCATCAATAGAGAAAGGCCGCGCCCTTTCGGACGCGGCCTTCCGCATTGTCGTCGTCAAAGGCGCGCGATTACGCGCGGACTCCGCCGGAAGCAAGAATCCAGTTCGCGGCACCCTGCACGGAATGACAATGAGACACTGGATCACCTCCTCTGCTTGATTTGTTGCACGGCGAATATAGGAACCGGGGGATCGCTTGATAAGCCCCCAGGCCCGTGAAATTCTTCGGATCGGAGATTTGCGCCCTGGAAACCCTTTCGACCGATTGCGTGATCGCAGGCGGCGGCCCCGCCGGGATGATGTTGGGCTATCTTCTGGCGCGCGCCGGCATCGATGTGACGGTGCTTGAGAAACATACCGATTTCCTGCGCGATTTTCGCGGCGACACCGTGCATCCCTCCACGCTTCAGGTCATGCACGAGCTGGGGCTGTTGGAGAAATTTCTCAAGCTGCCGCACACCCGCATCACCACGGCCAACATCGAAATCGGCGAAGCGCATTTCACGATCGGCGATTTCACCAAGCTGCCCACGGTCTGCAAATTCATCGCGCTGATGCCGCAATGGGATTTCCTCGATTTCCTCGCCAGGGAGGCCAAGGCCTTTCCCAATTTCCACCTGATGATGGAGACCAAGGCTGAAGGATTGCGTACGGAAAAATCCATCGTCACCGGCGTGACGGCCCGCAGGTCGCAAGGCGCGGTTGCAATCAAGGCCGGCCTCACCATCGCCGCCGATGGCCGCAACTCCACCTTGCGCGCACGCTCAGGCCTCGGCGTGAAGGATCTGGGCGCGCCTTTCGACGTTCTGTGGCTGACCCTGCCGGTGCTGCCCGGCGATCCGGCCGACCTGGTCGGCAAGGTGAAAGGCGGCCAGCTCTTTGTGATGATCTATCGCACCGATTACTGGCAATGCGCCTATCTCATTCCCAAGGACGGCTTCGAAACCATCCGGGCGGACGGTCTTGAGAATTTCCGCAGCCGGCTGAAGCAGATCGCCGGCTTCGCCGCGGCACGCATCGACGAGGCGATTACCGATTTCGATCAGGTCAAGCTTCTGACCGTGACGGTGAACCGCCTGGAACACTGGGCGCGTCCGGGCCTGGTCTGCATCGGCGATGCCGCGCACGCCATGTCACCAATCGGCGGCGTCGGCATCAATCTGGCGATTCAGGATGCGGTGGCGACGGCCAATCTTCTGGGACCGCGCCTGCGCAAAGGCGTGCCCAATTTCGAAATCCTGAAAACCGTACAGGCTCGGCGCGAATTTCCCACCAAGGTGATTCAGAGTTTCCAGGTCGCGGCGCAGAACCTGCTGCTGGCGCCCACCTTGCGCGCGATGGAGACGCCCAAGCCGCCGCTTTTCGTCAAACTGTTCGACCGGGTTCCCTGGCTGCGCCAGTGGCCCGCCCGCTTCATCGGCATGGGCGTGCGGCCCGAGCATGTGACATTGCAAAAGAACTAGCGAAAATCTGCGCGAGGATTTTTGGGACCTGAGCAGGAGCGAGGAGCGAAGTGGGCAATCAGCCCATGAGCGACGCAGCGACGAACTCAGGGCCCAAAAGGACCGCGCAGATCACATTTGCATCGTCCAGCCTTCAACAGCCATAGCCGCTTGTCGAACGGCTTCGGTGAGAGTCGGATGCGAGTGGCAGGTACGTGCGATGTCTTCCGACGAGGCGCCGAATTCCAGCGCCAGCACGACTTCCGCCACCAGATTGCCGGCTTCCGGCCCGATGACATGGCAGCCCAGGACCTTGTCGGTCTTGGCATCGGCCAGGATCTTCACAAAGCCGTCGGTGGCCATGATCGTCTTGGCGCGCGCATTGGCGGTGAAGGGGAATTTGCCGACCTTGTAAGCCACACCCGCGGCTTTCAACTCTTCCTCGGATTTGCCGACCGTCGCCACTTCCGGGAAGGTATAAATCACCGAAGGGATGGCGTCGTAATTCACATGGCCCGCCTTGCCCGCGATCAGTTCGGCGATCGCCACGGCTTCGTCTTCGGCCTTGTGCGCCAGCATGGGGCCTTCGCGGCAATCGCCGACGGCGTAGATGCCCGGCACATTGGTCTTGTAATGGGCATCGGTGACGACACGGCCGCGCTTGTCCAGCGCCACGCCAACCTTGTCGAGGCCGAGATTGTCGGTATAGGGCCGCCGTCCGATGCTGACCAGCATCACATCGGCCTCGATCGTGCTCTTCTCGCCGCCCTGCGCGGGTTCGACGGTGACGACAAGACCGCCCTTCTTTTTCTCAACGCCAACCACCTTGGTGGAGAGCTGGAACGCCATGCCCTGCTTGGCGAGGATGCGCTGGAACGCCTTGGAGACTTCCATATCCATGCCGGGCGTGATGCGGTCGAGGAATTCGACCACCGTCACGTCGCTGCCCAGCCGCTTCCACACCGAACCCAATTCGAGTCCGATCACGCCCGCGCCCACCACCAGCAGCTTCTTGGGCACCTGCTTCAGCGCGATGGCGCCGGTGGAGGAGACGATCTGCTCTTCATCGATGGTGACGCCGGGAAGGGGCGCGACATCGGAGCCGGTGGCGATGATGATATGCTTGGCGGCCAGGCTGCGCACCGTGCCGTCCTTGCCTTTCACTTCGACCTTGCCCCCGCTTCCATTGGAAGGGGCCGCGACGATGCGCGCTTCGCCGACAATGCCCTCGACCTTGTTCTTGCGGAACAGGAATTCGAC
>CAYWWT010000194.1:0-5065 GCA_964461855.1 uncultured Rhizobium sp.
TCGAATGTTTCAAAAAAAAGGCGAGGTGCGCGTGACGCACCTCGCCAGTTTCACGCCCCGCAGCATGGAGTGCTCTGGGGCGGGTGTCTCTGAGCGCTTGCGCGAATAGAGACGGTGGGAACCGCTGAAAGGACTTAAGCTGCTTTCGCGCCTTCGATGCTCTTGAGCTCCGGCGCGTTGATGGTGATGCGGCGGGGCTTCTTGGCCTCGGGCACGATGCGCTCCAGGTCGACATGCAGGAGGCCGTTTTCGAGCTTGGCGCCCTTGACCTCGACATGCTCGGCCAACTGGAATTTGCGCTCGAAACCGCGGCCGGCAATGCCCTGATGCAGATAAGCGGATTTGGCCGCGCCATCGCGCTTGCCGGTCACGGTCAGAACGCCGTCGGCGACTTCGACGCTGAGATCCTTCTCGGCGAAACCGGCGGCGGCGATGGTGACGCGGTAATTATTTTCGTCGCTGCGCTCGATATTGTAGGGCGGATAGCCCTGCGCGGTGTCGGCACTCTCAAGAAGGTCGAGAAGACGGTCGAAGCCGACGGTGGAACGGAAGAAAGGCGAATAATCCAGACGCATGGTACAACCTCCTAAAAGCGTTGCGTTTTCCGGCGCTAGCGCCACCGGAACAGCTTTTAGATGGGCACGGAACTTTGCCCTTCAAGAGCCGGCTGCGGCCGGGCCTCTCAGAATTTTCCGGAAAAATGCGCCAGTCCCAGAAGCCAGAACAGAGCCAATGCGCCATAGATCACCGCATCCATCCGCCCCTTGCTCAAGGCTATTCCTGTCGCGTCGGACAAAAGCGTGCGCAGCCAGGCGCCCTCTTCGCGGTTGTTTTCCGGCGCGCGCCAGCGATGGTGGCGCATCCAATTCTCCAGATTGTTGAGAATGCAGGCGTCGCGATTGAGCCTCCAGTGCAGAATCATGGCCGGCAGGAAGATGAGATAAAAGATCAGCCACGCGCGGCCCGGTATCGCCCAGCCCAGCACGACAAGAACCAGAATAGCGATGTGAACCAGAAAACAGGCCCAGCTGAGGCCATCGCGACCGTTGCTCATGATGCGAACTTGAACATAGACCCAAGGCTTCGCAAACTGGCGTTTCCATGCTCCACGCCGCCAACGATTTTCATCACATCGCCTTGACCGCCGGCCCCATCGGACTGCGCGCGGGCCGTTTCGACGCGCCGGACGCGCGCGGCCTTTGCCTGCTGCTGGGCGGGCAGACGGAGTTCATCGAGAAATATTTCGAAGTGATCGATGAATTGCGCGCCCGTGGCCTGACCGTGGTCACGTTCGATTGGCGCGGCCAGGGCGGCTCCGGCCGGCTGCTGCCGGACACGACCAAGGCCCATATCGAGGATTTCGCGGCTTACGACCAGGATCTCGCCACCGTGATGCGCGATATCGTTGCCCCATTGGCCGCAGAGATGAAAATCCGCCCCATCGCCCTGGCCCATTCCATGGGGGGGCATATTCTGCTGCGCCGGCTGCACGATAGGAACGGCGAGTTCTCCGGCGCCGCCTTCTCGGCCCCGATGCTGGGCATCAATCCGCGCGGCAGCCCTTGGTGGGTGGTGGAAAAGATCGCGGCCCATCTCAACCGCAATGGCCCCTCCACCGAATTCGTCTGGGGACTGGCGGCGCGGGACCAGCGTTTCCTGCCCTTCGCGCAGCAGATCGTCACCTCCGATCCGGTGCGCTATGCGCGCAATCAGGCGCTGCTGGCGGCGCAGCCGGACCTGCGCCTGAACGGGCCGACCTGGGGCTGGCTCGGCGCGGCGATGCAATCCATCGCCTTGATGCGCGCTCCCGGCTATGCCGAGGCCATCAAGACGTCCTGCCTTTTCTTCGGCGCGGGCCATGACCGGGTCTGCGAAACCCCTGCTCTTGCCGCCTTCGCCGCGCGCATGCCGCACGCCCGGTTTGTCGAGATCGCGAACGCCGAACACGAAATCCTGATGGAGCGCGACGTGTTTCGTGCGCAATTCTGGGCCGGCTTCGACGCGTTCTTAAAAGAAATCGCCCCAGCGGTTTCCCGCTGAGGCGATCTCGGTGTCGGATTTTCGCTACTGCGGCTGAGCCTGGGGCTGCGCCTCCTGAATCGGCTGCTGCTCAGGCACAGGGGTCACGGGCGCCGCCTGCTGTTCGGGCGCGGCGGCAGGCGCAGCCTGATCATTCGCAGGCTGCTGGCCATTGCTTGCCATCGACGACGCCGGGGCCTCCGGCGCTGCAGGCAGCGGCGTCACGCTGGCGGTAGTGCCCGACGGCGCGGCGGCCGGAGCAGCGTTATCGCTGGCAGCGGGCGCGGCAGCATCGGCCGGCGGCGTCACGGCGACGCTGCTATCCATCGCCGCGCCATTTTCGGCCGGCTGCTGCATCGTCTGAGGCGCAGGCGAAGTCATCGGCGTGTTGGACGCCAGAGTGTTGGACGAAGCACTCTTGGGCGCGGTGGCCGCCGCAGCTTCGCGGTTCAACTGCGCGGTCTGTTCGGCTTCCGCAGCGTTCATCGCTTCATCCGCTTTGCGGGCTGACGCGGACTTCACCGGCTTGTCAGCCTTGACGCTGGCATCATCCGCCTGGGCGATATTGGTGTCGGTCTTGCTGATATCCGGCTTGGCGCTTGCGGCTTTGACAGCGGGCGCAGCCTTATCAGCCGGCGCTGTCGTGCCTGCAGCAGGCGCCGCGTTATAAGGCGACTTCGCCGTGGTACCTGCATTCGGCACAGGCGCCGGTGCGGTCGGCGCCATGGCCGGGGCCGGCGGTGTGGGTGCCGTCTGAATAGGCGCATTGGATGCAACCTGCGAAGCAGGGGCCTTGGTCGCCATCTTCACCGGCTGATTGGAACCGGAGAACATGTAGACGCCGGCTGCGCCGAGCAGCAGCGCTACCACAAGGCCGCCGCCGATCAACTTGCCTTTGCTGTTGCCTTTTTCCTCTTCCTCGAAATTGTGGAAATTCGAAAGACCACCATTGTCGATCAGAATGTGTTGTTCATCGACCGCGCGAATTTCTTCAACGGGCGCGGGACTGTTGAAACCATTGCTGCGAAGATCGGCCATGTTTCCTTCTCCTGCCCTTGGATAACGTTGCAGATAGAAAACGTGATGGACCGCCAGCGGGTTGCTGCCTTATGGGGGGTATCATTGCGGCGCAATTGGACGAAAGCCGCGTATTTGCGCGCCATTTTCGCCGCATTCTCAATTTCGCGCGTTAAGCCTTTAAAAGCGCCAACGCCGCTTCGTGAATGCGCCGGTCGCCGGTTGCCAGAATGGATTTTCCGCTTTGCGCGGAGCCGCCGTTCCAATCGGTGATGATGCCGCCCGCGCCTTCGACCAGCGGAATCAGCGCCGCCACGTCCCAGGCCTGGAAATTCGCTTCGATCACGATATCGACAAAGCCCAGGGCCAGCGCCGCGAAGAGATAGCAGTCGCCGCCATAGCGGGTCATCTTCACCTCGCGGTCGACGCGCGCGAAAGCGGCAAGCTGTTCTTTGGTGAAATAAGCCCCAGGATCTGTCGAGCACAAAATCGCATCGGACAGAGACGCGCAGGCGCGAACTTCAAGCCGCTCGGACTTGCCGCCCTGAACCAGATGCGCGGCGCCGTTCACACCGATAAAGCGTTCGCCCAGGACCGGTTGATCGAGAATACCCAAAACGGGCTTGCCGTCTTGTTCCAGCGCGATCAGAGAACCCCATTCGTGCCGCCCGGTGATGAAGGCGCGCGTGCCGTCGACGGGATCGAGAATCCAGCGATAGCCGGAGGCGCCTTTCTGCTCGCCATATTCCTCACCGAGGATACCGTCATCGGGCCGCTCGCGCGCCAACAGATCGCGGATCGCCCGTTCCGCGCCCTTGTCGGCCTCGGTCACCGGATCGAAATCATGAACGCCCTGCTTGTGCGCCACATCGATGCGCTGGCGGAAAAGCGGGCGAATGACCGCGCCGGACGTGTCGGCCAGGCGATTGGCAAAAGCGATCAGCGTCTCGTCAACCGGCATGGCAATTCCTCATTTGCGGAAAACTATACCCCACGCCGGCCGGCAAGGCTCAAGACCAGCCAACCCAAAAGACCGGAAATCAGGGAACCGGCCAGCACGCCCAGCTTGGCGCCGTTTTGCGCGTCGGCCTGGGTAAAGGCCAAGGCGCCGATGAACAGCGAAATGGTGAAACCGATGCCGCACAGCATCGACACGCCATAGATATGCAGCCAGCCTGTTTTTTCGGGCAGGCTGCCGAGCTTGAGTTTCACGCCCAGCCAGGCCGCGCCGAAAACGCCAATCTGCTTGCCCAGCACCAGGCCCGCAGCGACGCCCAGGGTGATGGGCTCCGCCAGAGTCCCCAATCGCATGCCGGCAAGCGACACGCCGGCATTGGCGAAGGCGAAAAGCGGCACGATGGCGAATGCCACCCAGTTCGCCAAACCATGTTCCAGCTTCTGTCCCGGTCCGCTCGGAAGGACGAAGGCCAGCGCCACACCCGCCAAGGTGGCATGCAGGCCCGACTTCAGGACAAAGAACCAAAGCAGCGCGCCCAGAAGCAGATACGGCAACAGCCGCGCCACCTTCAGCAGGTTCAGCGCAATGAGCGCGGCGAGCGTCAAGGCCGCCAAGCCTAAGAACAGTCCGGACAGGCCCGAGCCGTAGAATAGCGCGATGATCAGGACTGCCAAGAGATCGTCGATGATCGCCAGCGCGGCGAGAAAGATTTTGAGCGAGGCGGGTGCGCGCGATCCCAGCATCGCCAGCACGCCAAGCGAAAAGGCGATATCGGTGGCGGTGGGAATGGCCCAGCCATGTGCGGTAGCAGGATTGCTCCGGTTGAACGCAAGATAGATCAGCGCCGGCGCAATCATCCCGCCCAGCGCCGCCAAACCCGGCAGCGCGCGCCTGGGCCAGGTCGAAAGCGCGCCACCGGTGAGTTCGTGCTTGATCTCCAGCCCCACCAGCAGGAAGAACAGGGCCATCAGCCCGTCATTGATCCAGTGCAGGACGCTGAGACCGCCGGCATAAGTTTCCAGCGTTGCGAAATAGAGCGGGCCGGAAACCGGCCAATTGGCCGCCGCCAGC
>CAYWWT010000195.1:0-5063 GCA_964461855.1 uncultured Rhizobium sp.
GCGCGCAGCCGGTCCGCCAGGCGCCGGGCATGGCGCACCAGGGCGTTCGCGCCCGGCCGTCCCGTCACCAGCACCAGCACGCGATCCGCCGCGTCCCAGGGGCCTTCGATGGCATGGGCGCGCATGTAATCCAGCATTTGTGCGTCCACCCGCTGGGCGGTGCGGCGCAGCGCCAGCTCGCGCAACGCCGCCAGGTTTCCCGGCAGGAAATAGCCCTGTTGCGCGCGTTCGGCTGTGCCGGCGAGATAGACCTTGCCGTCCTTCAGGCGCTGGAGAAGGTCTTCGGGCGTGAGATCGACCAATTCGATATCGTCGGCACGATCCAGAATGGAATCCGGCACCGTCTCGCGCACGCGCACGCGGGTGATGCGTGCGACCAGATCGTTGAGGCTTTCCAGATGCTGAACATTGAGGGTTGTGTAGACGTCGATGCCTGCCACCAACAATTCTTCCACATCGAGATAGCGCTTGGGATGGCGGCTGCCTTCGGCATTGGTATGGGCCAGTTCGTCCACCAGGACCAGGCGGGGATGGCGCTGCAGGATCGCATCCAGATCCATCTCCGCCAGGACATGGCCCTTATAGGGGATGCGTTTCTTGGGGATATGCTCAAGGCCTTTTGTGAGAAGATCGGTTTCGACCCGCCCATGGGTTTCCACGACGCCGATCACAATATCGGTGCCATCCAGCCTGCGGCGCCGGGCCTGAATCAGCATCTCATAGGTCTTTCCCACGCCGGGGGCGGCACCGAGAAAGACTTTCAAGCGGCCGCGACCCTCTGGCCCCAGCTGTTTCAGAAGCGCGTCGGGAGAGGGGCGATCGTTACCGGCGTCTGTCATTCAGTCTGGATTTTAGGCGCTTTCGGCCTGCTTTTCATGCTGGCCTGAAGCGCGTCCAGCGCAAGGTTAAGCTTCAGGACGTTGACGCGGGGCTCGCCGATCAGGCCGAACAGGCGACTTTGGGTTTGCGCGCGAACCAGGGCGGCGAGGGTCTGGGGCGCCAGCCCTCTTGCCTTCGCCACGCGCGGGATCTGGAAGCGTGCGGCATCCGGCGAAATCTCCGGGTCCAGCCCGCTGGCCGACGCGGTGACCAGATTGTCCGGCACGGGTCGGCCCGGATTTTCGGCCTGCAGGCGTTTGGCATCGGCGGCGATGCGGTCCTTCAGCTTGGCCGCGGTGGGGCCCAAATTGGAGCCCGATGAGTTGGCCGCGTCATAGCCGGATCCGGCGGCGGAGGGACGGCCATGAAAGTAGCGTGCGCTGGTGAAATTCTGGCCGATCAGTTCGGAGCCGATCACTTTGCCGTTCTTTTCGATCAGGCTGCCCCCCGCCTGATGCGGGAACAGAGCCTGGGCCAGGGCCGTAATGCCCAGCGGGTAAGCGAGGCCGGTGATGACGGTCATGACCAGCAGCATGACGATGGCGGGACGGATGTGTCGCATGGATTCCTCACGCAAGTCCGATAGCGGTGATGGCCAGATCGATCGCTTTGATGCCGATGAACGGCGCGATCAGCCCGCCCACGCCATAGAGAAGCAGATTGCGGCGCAAGATGCTGGCCGCCCCCGCCGCGCGATAGGCGACGCCCTTCAGGGCAAGGGGAATCAGCACGATGATGATCAGTGCATTGAACATGATCGCGGACAGGATAGCGCTTTGCGGCGAATGCAGCGCCATCACGTTCAGGGTGCCGAGCTGCGGATAGAAAGCCATGAACATGGCGGGCAGGATGGCGAAATATTTCGCGACATCGTTGGCGATGGAAAATGTGGTGAGCGCGCCCCGCGTCATCAGAAGTTGCTTTCCGATTTCCACGATCTCGATCAGCTTGGTGGGATCGCTGTCCAGATCGACCATATTGCCGGCCTCGCGCGCCGCCATGGTGCCGGTATTCATCGCCACGCCGACATCGGCCTGGGCCAATGCAGGCGCGTCATTGGTGCCGTCGCCGCACATCGCCACCAGCTTGCCTTTGGCCTGTTCGTCGCGGATCAGCTTGAGCTTGGCTTCCGGCGTCGCCTGGGCGAGAAAATCGTCCACCCCGGATTCCGCAGCGATGGCGGCGGCGGTGAGCGGATTGTCGCCGGTGATCATCACGGTGCGGATGCCCATGGCGCGCAGGGCGCCAAAGCGTTCGCGGATGCCGCCCTTGACGATATCTTTCAGGTGGATGACGCCCAGGAGCCGTCCATTGCGCGCCACGGCAAGGGGGGTTCCGCCGGCGCGCGCGATGCGGTCTGCGATCGCGGTCAGCGCGCCCCCGGACGCGCCCGCGCCGGCCCAAACCAGCACGGCATCCACCGCGCCCTTGCGGATGGAACCGCCCCCGGCATCGATGCCGGAAAGCCTCGTGGTCGCCGAAAAAGGCACAAAACGCGCCATGGCCGGTTCGGTGCGGATGCCATAGCGGTCACGGGCCAGAGTGACGATCGAGCGGCCCTCGGGCGTTTCATCGGATAGCGACGATGCCAGCGCGGCCTCTGCCAGTTCCTGCTCGCCGATGCCGTCTAGCGGCAGCAATTCTGTGGCCTGGCGATTGCCCAAGGTTATGGTGCCGGTTTTATCGAGCAAAAGCGTATCGACATCGCCTGCGGCTTCGACGGCGCGGCCCGACATGGCCAGGACATTGAACCGCACCAACCGGTCCATGCCGGCGATGCCGATGGCCGACAGAAGCGCACCGATCGTGGTGGGTATGAGGGTGACGAACAGAGCCACCAGCACCAGCAAGGCGATCTTTCCGCCGGCATAGGCTGCGAAGGCGGGGATAGTCGCAACCGCGATGACGAAGATCAGGGTCAGCCCGGCCAGCAGAATATTCAGCGCGATCTCGTTGGGGGTTTTCTTCCGCTCCGCGCCTTCGACAAGGGCGATCATGCGGTCGAGAAAGGTGTTGCCCCGGGTGGCGGTGATCTTGATGACGACATAGTCCGACAGAATGCGCGTTCCGCCCGTGACGGCCGAGCGATCACCGCCGGATTCGCGGATTACCGGCGCACTCTCGCCGGTAACGGCGCTTTCATCGACCGAGGCGATACCTTCAATGACCTCGCCGTCGGAGGGAATGATCTCGCCGGCTTCGACCAGAACCAGATCGCCGCGCTCCAGCCGCTCGGCGGAAACCGAGGAATAGATCTTCGCCTTCTGATCGGCCAGGCGCTTGGCGGGGGTTTCGCTGCGGGTGCGGCGCAAGGTGGCGGCCTGCGCCTTGCCGCGCCCTTCGGCCACGGCTTCCGCGAAATTGGCGAAGAGCAAAGTGAACCAGAGCCAGAGATTGATTTGGATGGAAAAGCCCAGTTGGCCGTGATGAGCGGTGATGTCGCGCACCAGCAGCAGGGTGGTGAGAGTGGCCACGATCTCCACCACGAACATCACCGGATTGCGCGCCATCTTGCGCGGGTCCAGCTTGAGAAAGGCCTGACCGATGGCGGGGATCAGGATGGATCTATCAGTCAGGCTGGCGGCTGCGGATCTACTCATGACGGCCTCAGAAGAATTGTCCGGATTGCATCGCCAGATGCTCGACCACAGGGCCTAGCGACAAAGCGGGGAAGAAGGTGAGCCCGCCCACGATCAGGATGACGCCGATCAGGAGCCCGACGAACAAGCCGCCATGGGTGGGGAAGGTGCCCGCCGAGGCCGGCACGATCTTCTTGGCGGCCAGGGAGCCCGCCGCCGCCATCATCGGCACGATGAAGAGGAAGCGGCCCACCAGCATCGCCAGGCCCAGGGTCAGATTGTAAAAGACCGTGTTGGCGGAGATGCCGCCAAAGGCGCTGCCATTGTTGGCGGTGGCCGAAGTGAAGGCGTAGAGAATTTCGGAGAAACCGTGCGGGCCACTGTTCAAAGAGCCGGCCAGCCCGGCCTTTGTCAGAACGGCGAGCGCCGAGAAGCCCAGGATCGACAGGGGCAGGACCAGGATGGCGAGCATCGCCATCTTCACTTCCCTGGCTTCGATCTTCTTGCCCAGATATTCGGGCGTGCGGCCCACCATCAGGCCCGCCACGAACATCGCCACCACGGCAAACAACAGCATGCCGTAAAGGCCGGAACCCACGCCGCCGAAAATGATTTCGCCCAATTCCATGTTGACCATCGGCACCAGTCCGCCCAGCGGCGTCAGGCTGTCATGCATGGCGTTGACGGCGCCGCAGGACACGTCAGTGGTGACGGTCGCGAAGAGGGCGGAGGCCGCGATGCCGAAGCGAGTCTCCTTGCCTTCCATATTGCCGGTCTGCGCGACATGGGCGCTTGCCACTGCCGCATTGCCCTGGCCTTCGGCCCAGTAAGTGAGGCCGGTGCCCGCCAGCATCAGCAGCGCCATCACCGTAAAGATCGCCCAGCCCTGGCGCGCATCCTTCACCATCCGGCCGAAGGTATGGGTGAGGGCAGCGGCGATCACCAGGAGCGACCACATCTCCAGCATATTGGTAAGGGCGGTGGGATTCTCAAACGGATGGGCGGAATTGGCGTTGAAGAAGCCGCCGCCATTGGTGCCCAGCATCTTGATCGCCTCCTGGGAGGCGACCGGGCCTTGCGCGATCAACTGCTTGGCGCCTTCCAGGGTGACGGCGGCGGTATAGCTGCCTAGATTTTGCGGCACGCCCTGCCAGACCAGTGCCAGCGCGACGAGGACGGCAAGCGGCAAGAGGACATAAAGCGTGGCTCGGGTGAGATCGACCCAGAAATTTCCCAACGCCTGACTGGAACGGCGGGCAAAGCCGCGGATCAAGGCCACGGCCAGCGCGATGCCAGTGGCGGCGCTGAGGAAATTGTGCATCGTCAGGCCCAGCATCTGCACCAGATAGGACATGGTGGTTTCGCCGGCATAGGACTGCCAGTTGGTATTGGTGACGAAGCTCACGGACGTATTGAAGGCGAGGTCGGGTGAGGCCGCGCCCAGATGCTGCGGATTGAAGGGCAGGAATAGTTGCAGCCGCTGCATCGCATAAAGCAGGAGAAATCCTGCCAGTGAAAATACCAGCATGGCGATCGTGTAATGTGTCCAGTGCTGCTCCTCGCGCGGATCAATGCCGCAGATCCGATAGATGCCGCGCTCGACGG
>CAYWWT010000196.1:0-5027 GCA_964461855.1 uncultured Rhizobium sp.
GGCGGCGACTTCGCGGAAGCGTTTGGGCTGGCCGCCGAACGCATTGGCGGAATGCACCAGCGCCGCATTGTTGTACATCACGAAGCTTTCCAGCGGCACGTTCAGCATCTTGCAGTAATGCAGGATGCCCTGGTGGTGGTAGGGCAGGCGCCAGGGGCCGGGATTGAAATACTGGCCCGGCGCGAAATCGGCTTTCTGCGTCGTGCCGCCGATGTCGGTGTAGCTGTCGCCGCTGTGCAGCGACCAGTTACGGCCGCCGGGGCGGTTGTTGTATTCCAGGATCTTCACTTTATAGCCGGCCTTGCGCATCTCATGCGCGGCGACCATGCCGGCCAGCCCTGCGCCCAAAATCACGACGGACGCGCCCTTGGCATTGCCTTGAAGCGTGATCGGGCCGGCGAAATCCGAATTGGCGGCATAGCCCATGCTGAGCATCGCGTCGTACATCGCGGCGGTGCCGCCGGCGAGGCCGATGGCGGTGAGCAGAGAGCGGCGTGTCAGCGGCGCCTTGATCATGTCTTTCATGTGCCTCTCCAATTAAGAGCATATACCCGCAAATAGGCGTATATACTCTCAATCAGGCATGGACAAGCGGCGCCCGGAGCGGAAGGGCCGGATTTACACGAACTTTACGCGGAAGCGCTGGTGACGCGGTTCTTGGAAAGCCGGCGGATGACGCTGGCTTCCTCGATCACCGAACCCAGGGATTTGGCGACGCTGCGCTGGAACAAATGCCCCACCGCTTCGCCCAGCTTGCCTTTGGAAACGGCGGTCATGGCGTCGGCGACCGCGACGCCGGCATGCATCAAGGTCGAGGTGTCGCGATAGCAATTCTGCATGCAGGCGGTGCAACGGTCCCGCTTGTCGGCGATGGTGTCGAGATCGAACACGGAGCCCAGGGGTTCGTGCCAAGCTTCGCAGCGCCAGATCTGCAGGTTCCAGTCCATATAGAAGTATTTGTGCCCGCCGACGCAGGGGATCAGCTGTTCCTCGCCCCGCACGAAACGCTTCATGTCTTCCAGCGCGGCGCTGGGATTCATCACGGTATATTCGGACTTCATCGCCTTGATCGCGTCAAATGCCTCGATCAACTGGTCGGGCGTGTAATCGACCAGATCGGAGTCCGAGCCGTAAACGAGCGAGGAAGAGCCAAACGCTTCCTTGCGCGGATAGGAAAAGCTCACCGCGTCGAAACCCATGTCCTTCAGCATCGCGGGAAGCTGGGGGAAATCGACCAGGTGATTGACGGTGACGACCGAGACGGTGGTGAGGCCGTGCTTGCGCGCCACGGCGACGCCTTCGCGGATGCGGCTGCACAGGCCCTTGAGGCCGCGATTCTTCTCATGCAGTTCGATGGAATGGCTGTCGAGAGACACCAGCAACGCGGAAAGACCGGCGGCCACCAGTTTCTCGACCTTGCCGGGCAACAGCCAGCCATTGGTGATCAGGGCGGGCGTCATACCGTTCGCCTGTACTTCGGCGATGAGCTCGTCGATCTTGGGATGGAGCAGGGGCTCGCCGCCCTGGAAGTTGACATAGCGGACGCCGCGCCGCTTCAGGATCGGCATGGCCTCGCCGAACTTTTCGCGGTCGACCCAGCGGCGGTCGGTGACGATGCCTTTGTCATGCGCATAGGCGCAGAAGTTGCAGGTGGCGTTGCACACATTGGTGACGGAAACGTCGCAGACGGCGGGCACCAGCTTGTTGGCCATGCCGCGAAGGCCGCGTTCGGATTTTTGCGGCGCGTGGGTCATCACATCGGTCATGCTGATTTTGGTCCTGCGCCGTCGTCGGGTGATGGATATTAAAGAAGTCTAATGTTTGTGCGCTGCAATGAAAACCCCTTTCTTGTCAGGGGCCTCGCGGAGGGCGGGATTGCTGGAATTTGCGCGCGTGCGGCAGCGCCGGGACAGGTGAGGCGCCGGTCTTCGTGCCTTTGCGGGGGGCAAAGATTCGGGCGCACCGGATGGTCCGGCGCGCCCGTCTCTTTCGGCGAAGGCGTTATTTGCTGGTGAAGATCTGCACCGAGACCTGGCGCCCGTTCAGCGGACGGCAGGCAAGCGAGATCGACTCGAGATTGCGGCGGTCGCCGGGAATGTCGAGCTTGTAGTATTGGCCCTGGCGCAGGACATCGCCGCGATTGACGTCGAGCGGCACGGCACGTCCCTTGCGGAACATCGCCGTCACCCGCGAACAGCGCGCATCGGCGCCCACCGGCTTCAGCGCCACCGCGTCGATGCGCCGTCCGCGCCAGCCGGCGAAGCGAGTCTCATGATCGCCGCGGCCACGGAATTCCTCGGCGCCAAGATACTGCCAGTCATTCACCAGGTCGCTGCCCCAGTTGAAGGTGCGCGCCCACATCCGGTCGAAATCCGGATTGCGCCGCCATTCGTCGCGATAGCGCCCGACTTCTGCGACAACGCGGATGCTGGCGCGGCGGGGACTGTCGGTGGTGCATTGGAACGTCAGGCTGCGCAGATTACGACGCTCGCCCGGCAGATCGACA
Source organism: uncultured Rhizobium sp. (assembly GCA_964461855.1). Classification (GTDB taxonomy): domain Bacteria; phylum Pseudomonadota; class Alphaproteobacteria; order Micropepsales; family Micropepsaceae; genus Rhizomicrobium. Next base: position 2,507 of record CAYWWT010000196.1, read on the forward strand.
TTGGTGCTGTCCCCCTGACGCAGGCGGCCGCGAAAGATTTCACGGTCCGAACCATTGCCGAAGCGGGCGCGGACCGAACGGCAATTGACGTCATTGCCTTCCGCGCGCAGTTGCAAGCCTTCGACCGCGCCGCCGAAACGGACATCGCGGGTTTCGCGGTCGCCGCGAAAGCCGACATCGACGCGGCCGACTTCATCCCAGGCCGCCAGGGCGGGGGCAGCCGCGCCCAGGCAAAAGCAGACGGCCAATACGGGTAAAGCAAGTTTCATGTTCTCTCTCCAGGTTTCGCGCGTTATGCGCCGGTGCCCACGGGATAAGAACGCGTGCCTTGGGCTGCTGTTCCATATCTTCCCTTACGGCCTTCGCATCGCTGGCGCTGTTACGGCCACCTCTCCTTTCTCGAACCCCTCCGGCCTTCGCAGCTTACTTTTGCACGCCGGCTGGTGCCGCCGCGCAATAAGTGCTGCTACGGCCACCTCCCCCGCCAGCATGCTTCGCCTGCGCAGGGGAGGCGGGGTTTCGCCTGCTTCGGCAGCAATTGAGGGCGTGATCACGCTTCGCCAGTGTTTCCGCGAAGTTTCTTTACACTCGGGGCGGTAGCCGCAGCCGCGCCGCCCGGTTAAGCTTCGCTTGTTTCCGTCGCCCTTTTCGGGGGTCACGTCATGACATTCCTCTGGCCGCCCGCTTTCTGGCTTTTGCTGGCGCTGCCGCTTCTGGTGTTCGCCTATTGGCGCAGTGCCGGGAGCCGCGGCCGTGCGCTGGCGCGCTTTCCCGCGTTGCTGATGGCAGGCCAGCCGCGCGGCGTCTTCGGCCAGATCCGCCGCCATCTGCCGCCCCTGCTGTTGCTGGTCTCCTTCGCGTTGCTGGTCGTGGCGTTCGCGCGGCCCGCTTCCATGATCACGCTCGCAAGCCAGCGCGGCACTCTCATTCTGGCGATGGACGTGTCCGGCTCGATGCGCGCCGACGATGTCAAACCCACCCGCATCACAGCCGCGCAGCTTGCCGCGATGGAGTTCGTGAAAGAGCGGCCACGCCAGGTGAAGATCGGGCTGGTGGCTTTTTCCGGCGGTGCCTTCCTGGTGCAGGCGCCCACCGACAACAACGCCGATCTCACCACCGCGATCGAGCAGCTTCGTCCCGAACGCATGACCGCCATCGGTTCGGCGGTGCTGACATCGATGCAGACTTTGTTCCCCGACCAGCATTTCGACACCATGCTGCCGGGCTTTGGCGGCGATCAATTCTATCTGGGCACGCCGATCGAGAATGCGCGCAAGCCCAAGGCGGAGAAGCCCAAAATGCCCAAGCCGGTCGAGCCGGGCAGTTACAAATCCGCCGCGATCATCCTGATGACCGACGGCAAGAGCACGCTCGGACCCGATCCGGTGGAAGCGGCGCGCATCGCGTCCAATTACGGCGTGCGCGTCTATACCATCGGCTTCGGAACGCCCAACGGCCAGATCAGCCTGTGGGGCGACCGGGTGATGAAAGTGCAGCTGGACGAAGATACCCTGAAGCAGATGGCCAAGATCACCAACGCGCAATATTTCCACGCCAAGACGCAGAAGGAATTGTCCAACATCTACCGCCAGCTCAATACCAAGCTGCAAGCCGAAACCACCCTGGAAGAGATCAGTGCGTTCTTCGTGGCGGGCGCGGCGCTGTTCGCGGCGCTGTCGGTGTTCCTGTCGCTGGCCTGGCATGGGCGGGTGATCTGATTTTTCGAGAGGCGATGACAATGTCCAAGAAACTCAGGGCCGATCCGCACGAATTCACCAAGGCCTATCAGGCCTATGCGGACAAGGTGAAATCCGCCGCCGAAGCGCTTGCCACCCATGGCGTCGACTCCCGCCAATTCGCCGAAGCCGATGCGCGCGCGGAACAGGCGCAGGAAGCGCTGCGCGGTAAATAGGCGGCGGCCCGGCTTGCCGGATGTTGGGCGGCCCTCACACTTCGACAGGCTCAGTGTGAGGAAAGCATTCCTGGGAAAAGCATGAAGAATTTTGTCGCGATCTCCGGCTGCTCCGGCGGTGGCAAATCGACTTTGCTGGCTGAGTTGAGCCGGCGCGGCTTTGCCGTGGTGGAGGAGCCGGGCCGCCGGGTGGTGAAGCGGCAAATGGCGATCGGCGGCAACGCCTTGCCCTGGAGCGATGGCGCAGCGTTCGCGCGGCAGGCCCTGGCCCTGGCCTGGGATGACTGGCGCGGGGCGCAAAGTCTGAACGGTGCGGTGTTTTTCGATCGCGGATTGGTGGACGCGGCGGTGGCGCTGGCGCATGTCACCGGCTATTGGCCGGATGGCGATTTCGCGCAGGCCTATGGGCCGGTGGTGTTCCTGGCGCCGCCCTGGCCGGAAATCTATGCCGCCGATGCCGAGCGCAAACATGGTTTTGCGGACGCCGAAGCGGAATATCACCGGCTTGTCGCGGCCTATGCGCGATTGGGGTATGAGACGGCGATCCTGCCCAAAGTGTCCGTGGCGGAGCGGGCGGCGTTTGTGCTGGCGCGGGCCGTGATAGAGTAG
>CAYWWT010000197.1:0-5016 GCA_964461855.1 uncultured Rhizobium sp.
AGCTGGTGGCGGCGATCACCGCCTTTCAGATCGGGCTCGGCATCTTCACCTTGCTGCTGCAGGCACCCGAAGGGCTGGCAGCGCTCCATCAGGTGACGGCGGCGGTGCTGTTATGCGCCGCCGTCTGGCATGCCTATGAGCTTCGGCATCGTTCCGCTTAAAGATTCATCGCCTGTTCCAGGTCGGCAATGATGTCGGCCACGTCCTCGATACCGATGGAAAGCCGAACCACGTCATTGCCGGCACCCGCCTTGGCGCGATCCTCGTCCGACAATTGGCGGTGAGTTGTGGACGCGGGATGAATGATCAGGCTGCGGGTGTCGCCGATATTGGCGAGATGCGAGAACAGACGCACGCCATTGACCATCTTCAGCCCAGCCTCATAGCCGCCTTTCAGGCCGAAGGTGAAGACACTGCCCGCGCCCTTGGGGCAATATTTCTTGTGCAGGGCGTAACATTCATTGTCTTCCAAACCGGCATAATTCACCCAGGCGATATTGGGATTGGCTTTCAGCCAGCGCGCGACCGCAAGCGCATTGTCGCAATGCCTCTGTATGCGCAGCGGCAGGGTTTCCGTGCCGGTCAAAACCAGGAACGCGTTCATCGGCGAGAGGGATGCACCCAGATCGCGCAGCGCCAGCACGCGGGTGGTGATGGCGAACGCCATGTCACCGAAGGTCTCCCACATCCGCATGCCGTGATAGGACGGGTTCGGCTCGGAGAGGGTGGGGAATTTTCCGCTGCCCCAGTCGAATGTACCGCCGTCCACGATCACGCCCGCCATCGAGTTGCCGTGACCGCCCAGAAATTTGGTCGCGGAATGCAGTACGATATCGGCGCCCCATTCGATCGGCCGAATGAGATAAGGCGAAGCCAGCGTATTGTCGATTATGAGCGGCACGCCCGCGTCATGGGCGATTCTAGCCAGCGCCTCGATGTCGGTGATCAGGCCGCCCGGATTGGCGATGCTTTCGGCATAAAGCGCTTTGGTCTTGTCGGTGATCAGCGCTTTGAACGTGTCGGGCTTCTGGCCATCCGCCCATTTCACATGCCAGTCGAACTTGGCGAAGCTCTGGGAGAATTGGTTGACCGAACCGCCATAGAGCTGGCGCGCCGAGACGATTTCGCTGCCCGGGCTCATCAGCGTATGCAGAGCCAGAAGCTGGGCGGCATGGCCGGACGAGCAGGCGAGGCCGGCGCGGCCATTTTCCAAGGCGGCAACGCGCTCCTCCAGCACCGCATTGGTGGGATTCATGATGCGCGAATAGATGTTGCCGAAGACCTGAAGGTTGAAAAGCGCCGCCGCATGGTCCGCGTCTTCAAAGGCATAGGCGGTGGTCTGATAGATCGGCGTGGCGCGCGCGCCGGTGGCGGGATCGGGCTGCGCACCCGCATGCACGCTCAAGGTGCTGAAACCGTAATCGGCCATTTGGAAAATTCCTTTACTGGGGAGGAGGAGTAATGCCTTCGGCTTTGCAATCGCGCAGCTTGCAATAATTCGCGAAAGCGGCGGCACGGATATTGACCAGGGCATCGGTCTCCGCGGTCATGATCGCGTCGGTGGCTTCGCTGTTCTGGGCGGCGATGGCGGCACGTTCCTTGACCAGGGCGCGAAACTTGACCAGCGCAGCGCTTTGCTCGGGCGTGACACCGGGCGAGCCCGGGTCGGGCCATACCACAACGCCAAAATTTTGCCGGCTCTGGGCCATGATCGCCTGCGCCTCGGGCCCTTCATAGAACGCCACTTCGCGTTCCATCAGGTCGGCGGGGTAGCTCTTGGCATAGGCCTTGGCGAGATCTTCATCCGCCGCCGCCAGAATCTTGCCATTATCAGCGATCGCCTGGTCAAAGCTCTGTTTGAAAATATCCGGCGCTCCGGTCGATGCCGCCATGCTGCCTTCGAAGTTGCGCAAGATCAGGCTGACGCCTCCGGTATAGGTCACCAGCTTGCGGGCCAGCACCAGCGCATCGGCGGCGTGAGCAGCCGATGCGGCGAGCACAATGATCATCGCCAGCGTGAAGAGAGGCTTAGGCCGCATGGTCCAGCCCCAATTCGCTTTCGATGCGTCGGATCCAGCTTTGAACATGTGGTGGAAGGTTGAAACCGCCTTCACCGCCCCAACGTGTGTAAGCGACAAGCGCGATGTCGGCGAGGCTGAGCCGCTCACCAACGAAATGAGACCGTGCGGCGAGGTGTTCCTCCATGACCGCCAATACTCTTTCGCCTTTGGGCAGCAAAGTAGGGTCGACTTCCGCGTCGGATTTTTTCAAGAACGCTTTGTGAAAACGGCGCACCGCGATCACGGTCTCGTGGCTGTATTGTTCCCAGAACAGCCATTGCAGCATCAGGGCGCGCTCATAGGCATCAGCCGGAATGAGATCCGAGCCTTCGGCCAGATGGAGCATGATGGCATTGGATTGCGCCAACACCCGTCCATCGGACAGCGTTATCACTGGGACCTGGCCGGCAGGGTTCATGCTTAAGAATTCCGGCGTGCGGGTTTGCGCTTTCAAGACGCTGGTCTCGACCCAGCGATAGGGAATGGCAAGCCGGTCGCAGACGAATTTCACTTTCAGACAATTGCCGGAAATGGAGTCGCCATAGACGGTCAGCATGGTCATAGCCGTTTGAGGCTGCCGCCCTTGCCGAAGAGCAGCGGCTTGCGGTTGTCGATGACTTTGCGGTTGACCCCCATCCAGCCCAGTTCGCCGGAAAATCGGCCATGCTCGATCTTGGGGCAGCGGTCCATCACCACGGTAAGGCCGGCGTCTTTCGCCAGCCTGGCGGCTTCTTCGCTGACCACGCCGAGCTGCATCCAGACATATTTGAAGCCGAGCCGGTCTTTTTCCGCCAAAGCTTCGCGCACAATCTCCGGCGCGTATTTCGCCTCGCGAAAGATGTCGATCATGTCGACCGGCCCCGGCACGTCTTTCAGGCTGGCATAGACTTTCTGTCCGAGGATTTCCTTGCCGACCATGCCCGGATTTACCGGAATGATTTTGTAGCCCTTGTTCAGGAGATACATCATCGCGAAATAGGATGGCCGGATCTCGTTCCCGCTGGCGCCGACCATCGCGATGGTCTTGACCGAGCGCAGGATGGTTTTGATCAACGCGTCGGGATAGCTCAGGTTGGCCATTTCGGTTTCCGTTTTTCCAGGAAGGCGCAAATGCCTTCTTCGGCCTCGGCGTTCAACATGTTTTCCGTCATCACCCGCGAAGCATAGTCGTAGGCGTCGGCGAGTTTCATCTCGATCTGGCGGTAGAACGCTTCCTTGCCGGTGCGGACCGTGGCGCGCGGCTTGCTCGCGATCTTCTGCGCCAGAACCATGGTCTCGGCCTGGAGCTGGTCGGGCGCCACGACGCGATTGATCAGGCCCAGGGCCCTGGCTTCGTCGGCGGAAATCAATTCTCCGGTAAGAAGCATTTCCATCGCCGCCTTGCGGCTGACAGCGCGGGAAAGCGCCACCATCGGGGTCGAGCAGAACAAGCCGATATCCACGCCCGGGGTGGCGAAGCGGGCGGCCGATGAAGCCACTGCCAGATCACAACTGGCGACCAGTTGGCAGCCGGCTGCCGTGGCCGTGCCCTGAACTTCCGCGATCACCGGCTTGGGACAAGCGACGATCTGCTGCATCAAGGCGGAACATTGCGTGAAGAGGGCGGCGAACGCGTCGGCGCCGTCATCGTCCTCGCCGCGCCTTGCATTCATCTCTTTCAGGTCATGCCCGGCGGAGAACACGCTGCCTTCGGCGGCAATCACAACCACCCGCACGCCGGTGTCGGCGGCAGCCGCCTCCAAGGCGTTGGCGAGAGCGCCCATCAGGGCGGAACTGAGGGCGTTGCGAGCGCCTGGCCGGTTCATCGACAGGCGCAGCACCGCGCCCGCACGGGCGGATTTCAGGGGGGAATCCATCTGGTACCGGTTCATGCGGGGGACTGTAGTGCGGGTGTGGGGCAATTTCACGATGCCTTGCCGCGAGATGCGGTATAATAGTACCGCATGGCGAAAATGCCCGGAATTCCGTCTTTTCTATTGACCGGGAGGAGGGTGGACACTATAGGCACCCGTCCTTTCAAGAGAAATCGCCATGAAAACCTACTCGGCAAAAGCCTCCGAGATCGAAAAGAAGTGGGTCGTGATCGACGCCGAAGGCCTGGTCGTGGGCCGGCTCGCCTCGATCATCGCCATGCGCCTGCGCGGCAAGCACAAGCCGACTTACACCCCCCACATGGATTGCGGCGACAATGTCATCGTCATCAATGCCGCCAAGGTGGTGCTGACGGGCCAGAAGCTGAAGAAGAAGATCTATTACCATCACACCGGTTATATCGGCGGCATCAAGGAGCGCACCGCGGGCGCGATCATGGCCGGCAAGTTTCCGGAGCGGATCGTCGAGAAGGCAGTGGAACGCATGGTGCCGCGCGGACCGCTCGGCCGCCGCCAGATGTCGAACCTGCGCGTCTATGCCGGCACGGAGCATCCGCATGAGGCCCAGCAACCAGAACCGCTCGACGTGGCCAAAATGAATCCCAAGAACACCCAGTACAAGACGAAGGCGGCTTAAGTCATGGCTGACGACAACAAGTTCGGTGAACTGAAATCCACCCTCATCAAGGCCAAGACCGGCGCGCCGGAAGACGCCTCCAAGGCCGACAATAAGCGCGACTCCAAAGGCCGCGCCTATGCCACCGGCCGCCGCAAGGAATCCGTGGCCCGGGTCTGGATCAAACCCGGCTCCGGCAAGATCACGGTCAATGGCCGGGACGAGAAGACTTACTTCGCGCGCCCCGTGCTGCGCATGATCCTGCGCCAGCCGCTGATCGCGGCCAACCGCGACGGCCAGTTCGACGTCGTCGTCACGGTGACGGGCGGCGGGCTTTCGGGCCAGGCGGGTGCGGTGCGTCATGGCATTTCGCGCGCGCTGGTGAATTACGAGCCGGGCCTGCGCGTTGCGCTGAAGCCGGGCGGTTTCCTCACCCGCGACCCGCGCGCGGTCGAGCGCAAAAAGTACG
>CAYWWT010000198.1:0-2516 GCA_964461855.1 uncultured Rhizobium sp.
GGCTATGTCCTGTTTATCGGCCTGTTCGCGGCGATCAACCATCTGCTGCGGCAGGGGGATGACGCGCCGGACCTGACGACCGACCAGGGCAGTTCGACGTTCGACATCCGCGACGGCGCCCGGCTCACACGGGTGCGGCTGGAGGAGGTTCTCGCCGTCACCTCGGCAGGCAATTACGTAGAGTTTCTGTTGGAGGACGGAAAGCGGCTTTTGATGCGCACGCCCCTGCAGGCGATTGAAATGGAACTGGCGCCGCGCGGCTTTCTGCGCACGCACCGGTCCTGGCTGGTCAATGCCCGGAGGGTGACGGCGCTGAGGCCGGAAGGTTCGGGCGATTATACGGTGGAGCTGGGGAACCAGCCGGTGCCGCTGTCGCGCCGCTTTCCGGCTGCGCTGGCGAAATTGCGCAGTCCCTGAGAGAGATCAGAGAAGCCCCAGCGCCTTGAAGCTGGTATGGCCGCCGCGCCCGATCACCAGGTGATCGTGGATGGCGATGTGCAGCGCTTTCGCCGCCGCCGCGATCTCCCGCGTCATGGCGATGTCGGCTTTGGACGGCGTGGGATCGCCGCTGGGATGATTGTGCACCAGGATGATCGCCGGGGCCCTGTGCTCCCGCGCGCGGTGGACGGTCGCGCGCGGGTAGACGGGCGTGTGATCGACCGTGCCGCGTGCCTGGACCTCGTCCGCGATCAACACATTCTTGCGATCCAGGAACAGGACGCGGAATTCCTCGGCGGGCGCTCGCGCCATCGCCGCCATGCAGTAATCCAGCAACGCTTGCCACGATGATAACGCCGGTTTTCCGATCACGCGGCCCTGGGCCAGGCGCGCGGCGGCAGCCTCCACGATCTTGAGATGACCGACCACGCTGTCGCCCACGCCGGGAATCTCCAGCAGTCTTTCGCGGGGTGCGGCGATCACTTCCGCGAAGCTGCCGAAGCGCGCCAGCAATTGCCGGGCCAGCGGCTTGGTGTCCTTGCGCGGGACCGCCGCAAACAAGGTCAGCTCCAGCAATTCGTAGTCGGGAAGAGCGGCAGCGCCGCCTTTCAGGAACCGCGCGCGCAAGCGTTCGCGATGACCGGCATTGGGGTCGGGCGCGATATTGCGCTCGTCAGATATTGTAAGGAGGCTTGTCGAGGCCTTTGGGCGAGAGGGTGAAGATTTCGACGCCATTCTCCGTCACCCCCACCGAATGCTCGAACTGCGCCGACAGCGAGCGGTCACGTGTCACCGCCGTCCAGCCATCGCCCAGGACTTTCACGCCGTAATTGCCCAGATTGATCATCGGCTCGACCGTGAAGAACATGCCGGGCTTCAAGGTCATGCCGTGACCGGGCTTGCCGTAATGCACGATGTTGGGCAGGGCATGGAAAATGCGCCCCAGCCCGTGGCCGCAGAAATCGCGCACCACCGCGCAGCGTTCCTCGCCTTCGGCATAGGATTGAATGGCATGGCCGATATCGCCGGTGGTGGAACCAGGCTTGATGGTGGCGATGCCGCGCATCATGGATTCATAGGTGATGTCGATCAGCCGCATCGGCTTCAGCTTCACATCGCCTACCGGATACATGCGGCTGGTGTCGCCATGCCAGCCATCCAGGATCACGGTGACGTCGATATTCACGATGTCGCCGTCGCGCAGCGGCTTGTCGCTGGGGATGCCGTGACAAACGACATGGTTGATCGAGGTGCAGACGGTGTGGCGGTAGCCGCGATAGCCCAGGCAAGCGGGGGTGGCGCCATGCGCGACGACATAGTCGTAAGCGACCTTGTCCAGTGCGGCCGTGGTCACCCCCGGCTTCACCAGCGGCACCATCAGGTCCAGAACCTCGGCAGCCAGGCGCCCCGCCCGGCGCATGCCTTCGAAATCCGCAATATTGTGCACGGTGACGGCGAAATGCGCCTTGCGGGCGGCTTCAAAGGTGTCGGCGTCAGGAATAAGGGTCATGGGCCTTGAATATAAGCAAAAGCTGGGGCTTTTCTAGACCCGATCCGCACGGGAACCTGTCTGATGACCATCACCACCGCCGCGATGCTGGTCATCGGCGACGAAATTCTCTCGGGCCGCACCCAGGACACCAACAGCAATTATGTCGCCCGCCAGCTCACCGGCCTGGGAATCGACCTGAAGGAAGTGCGCGTGGTCGGCGATGAGGAGGCCGAAATCGTCGCGGCGCTGAATGCGTTACGCGCCCGTTTTGATTTTGTCTTCACCACGGGCGGGATCGGGCCGACCCATGACGACATCACCGCCGATGCGGTGGCCAAGGCCTTCGGTGTTGGCATCGGCTATCACCCGGAGGCCTATGCCGCGCTGGAGGCGCGCTATGAAAAGGGTCAGTTCAACGAGGCGCGCAAGCGCATGGCGCGCGTGCCCGACGGCGCCGGCTTGATCAAGAACAGTGCTTCGGTCGCGCCGGGCTTTCACATCGGCAACGTGTTTGTGATGGCCGGCGTGCCCATGGTGATGCGGGCGATGATGGAAGCCATTGTTCCGCAGTTGCCGCAAGGCGTGC
>CAYWWT010000198.1:2616-3720 GCA_964461855.1 uncultured Rhizobium sp.
ATGGTGATGCGGGCGATGATGGAAGCCATTGTTCCGCAGTTGCCGCAAGGCGTGCCGGTGACATCGGTCACGGTTTCCGCCGCGCTTCCCGAAGGCGCGCTGGCCGAAGGGCTGGCCGAGATTCAGAAACGCTATCCCCAAACCGTGATCGGCTCCTATCCCTGGATGAAGGAGGGGCAATTCGGCGCGCAACTGGTGGCGCGCTCGCGCGACGCCGCGGCAGTGGAAGCGGCGGCCCGGGATATCGAAGCGATGATCGCCGATCTGGGCGCCGTGCCCGAGCGGGTCTGACCCAGGGTTCGGACTCTAGTTCGCTATCTCATATTTGGACTGCACCAGCCCCGACGGGAACGAGGTGGTGCTGACATGGCGCAGGGCGATGTCTTCTTCCTGTTCGCCGAAAAGCGGAATGCCGCTCCCCAGCAGCACGGGAACATGCGTCACGATCATGTCGGCGATCAATCTCGCCCGCAGAAAGGATTGGATGATTTTGCCGCCATCGACATAGACCCGGCGCAGGCCTTGCGCCGCCAAATCCTTCATCAATCCTTCCGGGGACTGGGAGGCGATGGTGACCTTGGATGCAAGGGGCTCTGGAACATCCGTCAAGGACCGGCTCATGACGATGACGGGCTTGTCATAGAGCCATGTGCTGAATGTCAGCGCCTTCTCGAAGCTGCCGCGCCCCATCACAATGGCGTCGATGGAATCGGTGAAGGACTGATAGCCGTGATCCTCTCCCATTTCGGAATAGGGGATGAGCCATTCGATATCGCCATCCTTGCGGGCGATATAGCCATCGAGACTGGCGGCGATGAAGACGTGTCCGGTGATGGCGGGTTGGCGCGTCATGGTCTCGATCTTAGTTCAATTTCAGTTCCTTCGCCTGCGCATCAAGTTGCGCCAGCACGTCCTTCTTTTCGGAAAAAGTCTTGCGCGCGGTGGCGAGCGCTTCTTGCGCATCGGCGCGCTGACCCAGAACGCTGTAGGCGCGGATCAACCGTTGCCAGCCTTGCGCATCGGCGGGATTTTCCTTCAGCCGCGCCGCCAATCCCGCCACCATCGCCTTGGGATCGGGCGCCCCGCCGCCCGATTGCGCGGTCA
>CAYWWT010000198.1:3820-4994 GCA_964461855.1 uncultured Rhizobium sp.
CGCCCCAGATAGACCCAGGCTTGCAGGTCCTCCGGCGCGACACGCACGCGCTTGACCAGAAGCGCGATCAACCCGTTGACGTCGCGCGTGTTGACGCCCTGGGCGTTGCGCCAGGCCAGATAGGGCTGGCCCAGCATGAAATAGGTGCCGCCTCCGATGCCCAGCAAAAACAGCGCGATGGCGCCCGCAAGAACGGCGCGGGCTTTTCGGGACGGGATGCTTCGAAGCGGAGTGAGGGCGAAGGCCAGCGCGGCCAGAACCACCAGCGCCAGCACAAGAAAAAGAACAATCGTCACGGCGTGCCCCGAAATTTGTTTCTGACCAGCGCCACGATCATGCCGCGAATGGTGCGTGTTTCCTGGTCGCTGAGATGCGAGCGCAGGATCATGGCGCGGATATTACGCACCATCGCCTCTTTCTTCTCGGGCGGATAGAAGAACTTGGCTGCGTCCAATTCGCGCTCCAGATGCTCGAACAGGTTGACCAGGTCGGCGCGGGAAGACGGCACCGCGTCGGTTTTTCGGGTGCGGACGGAGGGCGTGACATCGGCGGATTTCAGCCATTCATAGCCCAAAAGCAGCACCGACTGGCCCAGATTGAGAGAGGAGAATTTCGAGGTCGGGATGGTGATCGCGGCATCGGCCAGCGACATCTCGTCATTGTCCAGCCCGGCCCGTTCACTCCCGAACAGGATGGCGGTCTTCAGCCCTTCGGCTTCGGCGGCGCGCAGCCGTGATGCGGCCGCCTGCGGGGTCAGGATTTCGCGCAATACATCGCGCCCGCGCGCCGTGGTAGCCAACAGGATGCGGATGTCGGCCAGCGCCTCGGCCGCCGTCGCATAGACGCGGGCCGCCTCGATGATGTCACCCGCACCCGAGGCCAGGATCATGGCGCGGTCGTTGGGCCATTCGCATTGGGGCGCGATCAGCCGCAGGTCCGACAATCCGAAATTCTTCATCGCCCGGGCGGCGGAACCGATATTTTCGCCCAATTGGGGGCGGCTGAGGATCACGGCAGGGGCTGTCATCTGCGCCTTTGACGGGTCGGTTTCCACGGGCTATTTGAGGCCCCGCTATAGCCACTCCCGCCCCATCTTTCGAGGCCCCTTTAACAAGCCCCCATCAGAGGACAGACGTTCATGGACAAGATCAAGGTCGCCAACCCGGTCGTCGAG
>CAYWWT010000199.1:0-4969 GCA_964461855.1 uncultured Rhizobium sp.
TCTCGCGGAAATGGCGCTTGACCGCTTCCCAGGCGCCGCGCGCGGTGATGCCCATTTTCTTATGGTCATAGCCATGGCTGCCGCCGGAGGCGAAAGCATCGCCCAGCCAGAAGCCGCGCGCTTCGGCAATGCCGTTTGCGATATCGGAGAAGGTCGCGGTGCCCTTGTCGGCTGCCACCACCAGATAAGGATCGTCGCCGTCATGGCGCACGACATCGGGCGGCGGCACGACCGCGCCGTCGGGTTTGAGATTGTCGGTGACGTCGAGCAACGCGTTGATGAAAATCTTGTAGGCGGCGACGCCTGTGTTCATGAACTGGTCGCGGGTGGGATTGGCGGGCATGGTCTTCGGGTAAAAACCGCCCTTGGCGCCGACCGGCACAATCACGGCGTTCTTGACCTGCTGCGCCTTCACCAGGCCCAGAATTTCGGTGCGGAAATCCTCGCGCCGGTCCGACCAGCGCAGGCCGCCGCGCGCCACCTTGCCGAAGCGAAGATGCACGCCTTCCATCTGCGGCGAATAGACGAAGATTTCGCGCCAGGGCCGGGGTGCGGGCAATTCGTCCAGCCTGGCGGAATCCAGCTTCACGGCGATGGCGCCGGGCGCGGCCTGATAGCGATTGGTGCGCAGGATGCTGGCGATCACGTTGCGGAAGCGCCGGATGATGCGGTCGTCATCCAGGCTGGGGACGTCAGCCAAGGCGGTTTCGATTCCGGCCTGAATGCGGCCGGCCTCGGCGTCGGAGCGGGACTTGGGATCGAGCCGCGCATGGAAAAGCTGAACCAGAAGGGCGGCGATCTCCGGATTGCGGGACAGCGCCTGCTCCATATAATCCTGGCTGAAGGAGAAAGCGGCCTGGCGCAGAAATTTCGCCACCAGCCGCAGGATGGCGACATCGCGCCAATCCAATCCGGCGCCGATCACCAGGCGGTTGAAGCCATCGCTTTCCGCCGCGCCGGCGGCGACCGCCTGGAACACTTCGCGCAGCGGCTCGGCGATCTCGTCCAGCCCGGCGGCCTCGCCATCGGCGCGTTCCATCTGGAAGTCCAGGATGGCGCCTTCCTCGCTCCAGCCATCGTCGCGCTTGAAAGACACGGGGAACGCGTCTTCGGCAATCACGTTCAGGCCCAGATTCTCGAAAATGGGCAGCGAGGCCGACAAGGGCAGCACATCGCCCAGCACATAGAGCTTCAAACGCAGCGCGCTGTGCGCGTCGTCATCCTTGCGATAGGCGCGTGCCTCGACTTTCAGCCCGTCCTGGCGGCTCGCCAGGTCTTCGAGAATCTGCAGATCGGCGGCGGCGGTCTGGGCCGTGAAGGTGCTGCGATAACCGGGGGTGAAATGTGCCCCGCGCGCGCCCGCGCGGCGCAAGCCATCGCCGCGGCCGTGAAGCGCGATCATGGCGTCCAGGAAGGAATCGTCCCAGGTGCGGATCGCGTCGGCGATCTCGCGTTCCAGTGCGCGCACATCGACCGGGGGTCTTGGACCCGGATTGCGCCCGATAATGTAATGCACTCGCACCAGCGCGCTTTCGTCGATGGCGGGAATGGAGGCCGACATGCGCCCGTCCAGCGCCTTGGCCAGGATGGAATGGATTTTTTCCCGCAGCTCGCTGGTCACATGGTCGCGGGGCGCGAACAAGAGCGCCGAGACGAAGCGGTCGAAACGGTCGAAGCGCAGGAAGAGCTTGACCTTGGGGCGGCCGCCCAGCCGCAGGATGCCCATCACGGTGTCGAACAATTCGTCTTCGGAAACCTGGAACAGCTCGTCGCGCGGGAAGGTATCGAGAATATGCGCCAGCGCCTTGCCGTCATGGCTGGCGGATGCAAATCCCGCGCGCGCCATCACGGCGGCGCATTTTTTGCGCAGAAGCGGAATTTCACGCGGCGAAAGATTGTAGGCGCTGGACGTGAAAAGACCGACGAAGCGGCGCTCGCCGCTGAAGCGGCCCTGGGCATCGAAGGTTTTGACCCCGACATAGTCCATATGAGCGCGGCGGTGCACCAGGCTGCGCGCATTCGATTTGGTGACAATCAAGGGTTCGGGCTGCTCGAGATAGGCGCGCACATCGCGGGTCAGGGCCGGCCGCTCCGCGCTTTGGCGGATCACGCGGGCGTCTTCATCCGACAGCGCGCCCAGGCCGCTCTGCGGCACCGGATCGAGCCGGCCATGATCGCCATCGCCGGCCAGCGCGTAATCGCGCGCGCCCAGAAAGGTGAAGTGATTGTCGCCGAGCCAGTCCAGGAAGGCGAGATCCTCTTCGACATCGGTGTTTGCCGGCGGATGCGCCGCCAACCCGTCGCGCGCTTCTTTCAGGCGCGCCAGCATGGCTTTCCAGTCGCGCACCGCGTCGCGGCCCTGGGCGAAACTGACGGCAAGGCTATCGCGCAACGTGGCTTCTGCCGCCGGGCCCGGCAGGGGATCCAGCGCCAGCACGATCACACTGGTGGGCTTGCCCGCGATATCGAGCATGGGATGGAAGGCGGCGCGGATGCGCGCGCCCGCGCCGATCGCGGCGGCAAGGGCGGAATCGAACAGGAATGGCCGGTCGTCATTGACCGCGACGACAATATTTTCCGGTCCTTCCGTGCCGCTGCTTTCCAAGAGGGTGACCTGGATTTCGCCGCGCTTGTGTCTTTGTGCCTGGTTCCAGGCGGCGCGCGCCAGGCCTGCCAGGCCTTCCACGCCGCTGCGCGTAATGTCTTCGCTTGCAGCGGCGCCGAACATGGCGTCGAAGAAACGCCGCTCATCTTCGCTTTCGAGCAAGGCGCGCGCTTGGCGCAGCAGGGTCTGAGCCTTGTCGTCTTCGGCGGAAAGCGAATTGTCGGCCATGAGACCTCTCGCGTGCGGGAACAGACTAGCCTATTTCCGATTATGTTTCCGCGACATGTGAGAATGCCGCATGAATTCAGCGCAATGCCAATCCTGCGGGAAGAGGGATGCGGTGGCGCAGCGCGCTGGCCGCGAACAGGAGGACCTGCAGAATGAAAATCGCGGATGCTTCGAGAGCGACATTCCGCCAGGGACCGGCGAGCAGGGCCGCGGCCGTCAGCAGGCTGACGGAAATTTGAAAGGCAGCGAGGGCGGGAAGATCGTTCAGCAGTCCGGCGAGAACCAAGGCAGGCAGGACGGCAAAGAGGATCGCCATCATGGCCATGGGCTGGTCCGGCAGAACCAGGAAGGCGCCAGCCCCCCACGCGGCACCCAAATAAAAGACGATTCCCCGCAAGGTTCGCGCCGCGACAGGAACCGGCACGCGATCGAAGGCGGCGGCATGGGTGCGGATGAAGGAATAGAGCAGCGCGGCGACACCGATGAGAACAAGAACCGCCCAGGAAAAATTTTGTCCGATGGTCCGGCCGCCGCCCCAGATAAGCACGGAGCTGCCCATCAGCATGAAAGCCAAGGCGGCATGAACCGCGCTGCCCAAAAAATTCGTGGCGCGGCTGGCCTGACTGGTCTCACGGTGCAGGCGCGCAAGCTGGTCCAGCATGGCGTTCGGCAACGCCGCCAGCGCTCCCGTCGGATGCGGAGCTGCGTCTTCTTTTATGCCGGTGATCGGTGCCACGCTTCCCCACAAGCGCTAAAAAGCCTGTCACAGGCTCGGCTGGACCGGTTAACAAGACCTTAACGGCAACGATATCTGATTCGGTTCCATGACGGGAAGGCGCCTATCCGGGCAGGGCCAGCATCTTCTCGAGGGCCCGGGCAATGGCGCGCGACGAGGCCCGTCCCGCCGCGCCCGCGGAGGGGACGAAGCTGACCAGCAAGGTACGGCCGGAAATGGCGATGGTCGGCTTGTCGCCTTCCACGATGCGCACGGCGTCGAAGCGGCGGGTGAAGGCGGCCCGTCCTGCCGGCGTGGCGACCACCTGTTCCATGCCCATCACACTGTTGACCAGCGCATCGAAAGCATAGGCGCGGGCTTCGTCGCTTTCCTTCAGGATGGCCGCGTCCACCTGGAAACGCAGCTTGAGCTTTTGGACATAGCCGAGATGGCTTTCTTCATCCGCCAGCGCGCTTGTGAGGCTGGCCGGGGTGACGGTGAAGCGGGGCATGGGCGTGGGATCGCCCGTCCGCGTCGCGGGCAGCCCGCCCGGCGCGTCCTGGGTGTAAAGCGTGATGCCGCCCCAGACCGAAATTTTCAGCGCCAGGGTCCCGGTATCGTATTTCAGTTCGCGCCCGCCCAGCGCGACCCGGTCGCTGGTGAGAACGAAATTCTCCGGCCCGTTATCGAAGCGCAGCAGATATTTGTCGCCATAAGGCAGGATGGTGAAATTGACGTCGTCGGCAGCGCTGTAATCGCCGGCGGCCACATCACCGACCCGTTCGGCGGAAAGCCGCGCCGCCATGGGATCGGCGGGTTCCTGCGCCATTGCTCCGCTCGCGCCCAGAAGCGCCAGGCCAACAAGCAGAATAGAAATCGCGCGCGCGCTCATCACTCTTGTTCTTTTTGCCCCGCATGCGCGATCGTCCCGCACGCGTCCCTTGTCCACATCGTGGCCGCGGAATAGGGCGATTTTAAGCCTCCGGCCCCCGCAATTGCGCCAAAAGCGCTATCTTTTGGGTGCGATTTTGACTAAATCCGGCGCAGCCGAAGCAACCGAAAAGGCGCCTCCCGTGACAGACCATCCCGACAGTTTCAAATGCCGCCGCACCCTGAAAGTGGGCAGCAAGACCTATACCTATTTCAGCCTGCCGCAGGCGGAAAAGAACGGACTCAAAGGGGTCTCGAAACTGCCTTTCTCGATGAAGGTGCTTCTGGAAAATCTTCTGCGCCATGAAGACGGCCACACCGTCACCAAGGACGATATCAAGGCGGTGACGGGCTGGCTGAAGACCAAGAGCTCGGACCGCGAGATCGCATTCCGGCCCGCGCGCGTGTTGATGCAGGACCTGACGGGCGTGCCCGCAGTGGTCGATCTGGCCGCGATGCGCGACGCCATGAAGAAGCTGGGCGGCAATCCG
>CAYWWT010000200.1:0-4966 GCA_964461855.1 uncultured Rhizobium sp.
AAGTCTCAGCGGTTAGATTCGTCCTGATGGCTTCGGATCGAAAACAGAATGGTTGCGCCGGACAATACGACCCAAATGGTAGGAATAAAGTCGGTCAAAATCGATGGACCTCCCTGGAATATTGCACTTGAATGAACATGGGACTTCGCCTGGCTCTGATTGCTGCCGCAAGCCTGTTTGTTTCACCGGCGGGGGCGCAGCAGATGGCACTCAGCACCGAGCGCGTCATTGTGTACGGCACCCTCTCGAATTCCGGCATCGGGCAGAGCACCGACAAAATTCCCGGCCAGCTGCAGAGCTTCGATTCAGGGCTGGTCACCACTCAGCACGGCGCCACAGTGCTTGACGCGCTTGGCGCCCAGGCAGCCGGTGTGTCGCTCTCCGATACCCAGGGCAACGTCGCGTTCCAGGATCTGCGCTTTCACGGCTTTGAAGCCTCACCACTCCAGGGCGTGGCGCAAGGCATAGCGGTCTATCAGAACGGGATGCGACTGAACGAGGCTTTCGGCGACACTGTCAACTGGGATGCCATTCCCCAGACAGCCATCACTCGCATGGATTTGTGGAGCAGCAACCCCGTTTTCGGTCTCAATGCCCTGGGCGGTGCGGTAAATGTGATCATGAAGACCGGCTTCAACTGGCAAGGTTTGGAGCTTTCTTCCCAGGGCGGCAGTTATGGCCATGGGATTGTCACAGCACAATACGGCTTCGAAGACGATGACCTGAGCTTTTATGGCGCGGCTGAAGCGCTGGCTGATGGCGGCTGGCGGCTACATTCGCAATCAGACATCGTTCGCTTCTATACGGATACGGGGTGGCGCGCAGGCAACAGCGAATTGCATCTCGTGGTTTCCGGATCTGTCTCTGGGCTAGGCGTAGTAGGCCCGACACCGATAGAATTGCTGCGCCAAGCTTCCAATGCCGTCTATACGTATCCCCAGACCACTCACAATCTGATTGGCAGCGTGGCGTTAAAGGAAAAAACTCGGCTGTCCGATGGCTGGCAGCTGGAGGCCTCGGCTTATGCCCGTGTGCTGCGCCAGCGGCATGTAGATGGAAATGGCGGCGATTTCGAGAGCTGTTCCAGCCGCTCGTCCTACGGCGGAAATGTGTGCCTTGAGGACGATGCTTTCGGCGCGCCGTCAGGCGGCAAGACGATGGCCTTCCGCGATCAGTTCGTGATTGTGGATAATGCAGGCCAGTCATTTCCGTTCGACAACACCATCACCTACGGGACGCTCGACCGCACTTTCATCGACAGTGTTACACAAGGCATTACCGTGCAGCTAAGCGCCAATCAGCCGCTGTTTGGCCTTGCCAATTATTTCACCGCCGGCGGAAGTATCGACCACAGTTCCATCGGCTTTCGGTCCGGGACAAGCTTGGGGCGGGAGTTCCAGAATCTGAACGTCGGGATCGATTCGAGTGTTCCGGGCGCCGGCAGCATCATCCGCACACTGGGCAATCTTGGCTATGCACCGGTCAATCTGGGCGCGACCACAAATTATTATGGAGTTTACGTAGTTGATGGGCTTGATCTGACGGAGGCGCTCACCGTCACCGTCGGCCTGCGCGTCAATGCCGGCGACATCAGTGGTCGCGACAGAAGTGGCGCCGCCGCCGAGCTCACCGGAAGCCACGGTTATGGTCATGTCAATCCGCTGGCGGGGCTGACTTACAGGCTCAACGACGCCCTGTCGTTTTTCGGCAGCTATTCCGAAGCCAATCGCGCGCCCACTCCGCTTGAACTCGATTGCGCTAGTAAGGCGCAGCCCTGCCTGCTCGAAGGTTCGCTGGTCGCCGATCCACCGCTGGCACAGGTCGTCGCACATACCTATCAAGCCGGGCTCCGTGGCGCCTTTGCCGCGCTATTTGGCAATGATCACTTGGATTGGAGCGCGACGTTCTTCCTGACCAACAGTGATAACGACATCGTGGCGCTGGCCAGCAGCATTCAGGGGCGAGGCTATTACGCGAACGTGCCGCTCACGCGCCGCCAGGGCGCCGATCTGGTCGCGAACTATCAGGGAGAAGACTGGTCCGCTTACGCCAGCTATTCGTACCTGAATGCCACATTCGAATTCACCGGCGCACTGGCCTCTCCCAACAATCCAAATTCCGACGCGGGTGGCACTGTTCTCGTGACCCCGGGCCGCCATTTTCCCATGTCTCCTTCGAACATGTTCAAAGCCGGAAGCGATCTATTGGTGATGGATGGAATGACTCTTGGCGGCGAGTTGGTATTCACGGGCAGTCAATATTTTGATGGCGACCCGTCCAACCTCGACCGCAAATTACCGGGCCATGTGGCAGTCAATGTGCGCGCCGCTTATGACATCACACCACGGTGGCAGCTGTTCGGGCTCGTGGACAATGTGCTTAACAATCACAGCCCCACCTATGGGAGCTTTTTCTCGCCGGATGACACTGGGGGACCTTTCAGTTCGCCGCTAAGTGACCCGCGCACCCTGACCCTGCAGCAGCCAATTACTTTCCAGATGGGCATGAAATTGAAATTGTGAAACTACCTGGGATCGCCTGCCAAAAGTAGGTCGGCAGGAATTGATGAGGATCGCCGACCAACAAACCAATAAGGAGGAAAATAATGCGCACGTCTTATGCCATGTTCGCCGCTCTGTTCCTGGTTTCAGTCGGAGGCGGCGCGCTGGCCGCTTTTGGACAGACCCAACAACCCTTCACCGATGGTGCCGCGCCCCGATGCAAGGGCCCGGCAATTCGGTGTCCCGGCTTCGACGTTGGCATCCCCCAAGGTGATTATAACGTGTCGATGCGGTCCCAGGCAGACATCGATCTCCCCAATCCTTATAACCGCGACGAAACCTGGCTGAAGATGCCGCCCGGGAAAGGCAAGCTGGGAGCGACCAGCGCGATCGACGTGGACAAGGACGGCAAGTCCATCTGGATCGCGCGCCGCTGCGAAAACAACGGCTGTCTCGGCAGCCATGTTGACCCGGTGATGAAGTTTGACGAGCACGGCAATTTCGTACGGTCATTTGGTGCCGACATGATTGTCTATCCGCATGGTCTTTGGGTGGATCAGCAGGGAGACGTGTGGGTGGCCGACACCCAGTCGAATATGGAGGGCCGTCGTGGTGCGCCGGCGCCGGCCGGGACCGTGCCCAATGGTGATCAAATTCTGAAGTTCAGTCCTCAAGGAAAGTTGCTGATGCGGTTGGGTACGCCCGGCGTCTACGGTCATGACGACGCCCATTTCAACCAACCTTCCGACGTGATCACCGCGCCGAATGGCGACATATTCGTCGCGGACGGTCATGAACTGACCAATATGCCGTACCGCATCATGAAGTTCGACAAGACCGGGAAATTTGTCAAAGCATGGAGTGCCTGCGGCGACGGCCCTCAAATGAGTGACTGCACCCACAGTCTCGCGATGGATTCGCAAGGACGGCTCTTTGTCGCTGATCGTGGTAACAGCCGCATTGACATCTTTGACCAGGATGGCAAGCAACTCGGCGAATGGACGCAGTTCGGGCGGCCCAGCGGCTTATATATCGATCGCAACGACGTCCTGTACTCGGCCGATTCCGAATCTAGCGTCATTCAGGGCAACGCCTATATCCGCGGTGTTCATGTCGGAAATGCGAAAACGGGTGAAGTTAAGGCCTTCATTCCGGACGTGGGCGGCAACCCGGCGCCCTGGTTCCCCCTCAAGGGCACGACTGGGCCCGAAGGCGTGGTAGCCGACGCCGCTGGCCACATCATCATTTCGCAGGTTGCGCCGTTCGGCCAAGTTGCACGTTACTCGCTTAAGCCCACACCTTAAGCGCTGGCGCGTGCGGCCGTTCCTTGGCGTTGGGTCTGTTCATCTGCAATTCTGTGAAGCTGGCGGACCGCGAGCGGCATAATGGGCAAATGCCCTAAAAGTGCGTGGGCTTTTTCTTGGTGACGGGAAAACGCATCTGGAAAATTATGAAAAATGCCCAACAAGGCAGCAGTCGCATAATTAGTAGACAGATTGGTGTTGCGTGCGGATGACACGGCGCGCTTCACCGCCTCTTTCAGGCCGAATGTCGCATGATGGCGGCTGGATCCGGATTGTCTTGCGCGATCAATCCCCGGAACGTGTTTCACGTCTTCCTCTCGCTCAGTGCGACATTCGGCGTGCCTGAGAAAAGTGAAGACGAGTTGGTGTCGCACTTTTGGGCTGGGTGTGCCGGGTGATGCGCGCGGGCCTCATTTCCGCACCGGAACGGCCGCATGGAAAAAGGGGATCGTGAATGAAAATGGTTACGGCGATCATCAAGCCGTTCAAGCTCGATGAAATACGCGACGCCCTCTCCGGTATCGGTGTGCAGGGCATGACCGTGACGGAAGTCAAAGGCTATGGCCGCCAGAAGGGGCACAGCGAAATCTATCGGGGTGCGGAATATGCGGTGAATTTTGTACCCAAGGCGAAAGTCCAGGTCGCGGTGGCGTCGGAACTGGTTGCGGCCGTGATCGACGTCATCGCCATTACGGCACGGACCGGGAAGTTTGGGGACGGCAAGATCTTTGTCGCCCCCCTCGATCAAGTAGTGCGCATCCGCACCGGCGAAACCAATTCCGACGCGCTTTGAGCGCAGCATCAATCAGGAGCATTGCATGTTGAATTCGTCGAAAGGGAAGAAGGTCACTCGGCTCGCGCCGGCGGTGCTCGGGGGGCTATTGGCCAGCGGGAACATGGCGCTGGCTGCCGCGCAGGCGCCCGATCCGCTCAGCGGCAGCGACACCGCCTGGATGCTGATATCCAGCGCGCTGGTGCTAATGATGACCATTCCGGGTCTGGGCTTGTTCTATGCTGGCATGGTGCGCAAAAAGAATGTTTTGGCAACGCTGGCGCAAAGCTTCGGCGCCACCTGCATTGTCACTCTGCTCTGGACCATCATCGGCTATTCCATTGCGCTGACGCCGAACGCCAGCGCCTCGGTCAACCAGTTCATCGGCA
>CAYWWT010000201.1:0-4957 GCA_964461855.1 uncultured Rhizobium sp.
CCGCCCGCAACCTCACTCTCGCACAAGCCGCGATGCTGGCGACGCTCACCCGCGCCCCTTCGGTCTTTTCACCCCGCCGCGATCTTCTGAAGGCGCAGCAGCGCGCCAGCCTGGTGCTTGACGCGATGGAAGCGACCGGCGCGGTCAGCGACGAAGCAGCAAGCGAAGCGCGCGCGCATCCCGCCGTGATCGTGGACCGCACCAAGCTCAATGCGCGCAATTATTTCCTCGATACCGCCGCCGACCAGGCCAAGGATCTGGCCGCCCAGGCCGGCGCCAAACCCAATGCCGACCTGATCGTCCGCACCACTTTGGAGCCGGCCTTGCAGGAGGGCGCGCGGGCCGCCGCCGCGCGCGTGCTGGCCAAATCCGGCAAGCGCGCCAAGACGTCCGAGGCCGCAGTGGTGATGATGAAGCCCGATGGCGCGGTCTCCGCGCTGCTGGGCGGCGTCGATTACCAGAATTCGGTGTTCAACCGCGCGGTGCAGGCGCGCCGCCAGCCCGGCTCCGCCTTCAAGCCGTTCGTCTATCTCGCGGCGCTGGAAGACGGGCTTTCGCCCTGGGACGTGCGCGACGACGAAGCCGTCGATATCAATGGCTACCAGCCGAAGAATTTCGGCGACCATTATTACGGCCCGCTGACCTTGGCTGACGCGCTGGCCCATTCGGTCAACACCATCACCGTCAATCTGGCGCAGGAAGTCGGCATGGCGAAAGTCGTCGCGGCCGCCAAGCGTGTCGGCATCACCTCGCCCCTGGAGCCGAACGCCTCGCTGGCGCTGGGCACCAGTGAAGTCACGCCGCTGGAATTGACCGCGGCTTACGCCGCCTTCGCCAATGGCGGCCTGCGCGCCGAACCCTATTTCATCACCGAAGTGGACGATGTGAGCGGCAAGGTTCTTTACCGCCGGGCGCCGCCCAAACCCCAGCGCGTCATCAATCACGATATCGACCGCGATCTGGTGGCGATGCTGTGGAATGTGGTCGTGGCGGGCACCGGCGGCGGCGCTTCGCTCGGCGGGCGCGAGACAGCCGGCAAAACCGGCACGACCCAGAATTCCCAGGATGCCTGGTTCGTGGGCTTCACCACCGACTATGTCACCACTGTTTGGGTCGGCAATGACGACAATTCGCCCACCCGCGGCGTCACCGGCGGCACCCTGCCCGCCCAGATCTGGAAGGCCGCGATGCTGACCGCGGAAAAAGGACACCCCTTCAAACCGCTCGACCGCTCGCCACCCGAGCCGCCGCGCGTCGACGATGTGCTGGTTTCAGACCTGCCTTCCGGACAGGTCACGATGGGCGATGACGAAGCGGCTTCGGCGCTGGCACAGAGGGAGCTCCCGCCGCTTCCTCCGGAAGAACGGCATCGCCGCAATGGCTTCGACCGCGTCTTTGGCTGGCTGTTCGGGGACGATGATGAGGACCGCGCGCCGGCAAGGCCGGCGCGTTAATTCTTCCCCCTCTGCCTTCGCACGCTCGAGAGCGTGCTACGGCATCTCCCCCCGCCAGCGCGCTTCGCGCGCGCAGGGGAGGCGGGCCTGAGTTTTGCTGTAAGACTTCGCGGTGCGTAATCGCGTGCTATAAGTCGGAAATGCGATTTCTGATTTCTACTTTTCTTCTTTTGCTGCTCGCGCCCGCAGCGGCACAGCCTGCGCCACGCACCCACATCACATTCGTCACGGACTGGAAGGCCCAGGCGGAGCATGGCGGCTTCTACATGGCGCTGGCCGAAGGGCTTTATGCCAAGCGCGGGCTGGACGTCACCATTCGCGAGGGCGGACCGCAAGTGAATGTGCCCCAGCTTCTGGCCGGGGGCGCGGCGGATTTCGGCATCGGTTCCAACAGCTTCATTCTGATGAATCTGGTGAAGCAAAATGTGCCCTTGCGCGCGGTGATGGCGATTTTCCAGAAAGACCCGCAAGTCCTGATCAGCCATCCCCGCCGCGACCTCACCTCGCTGTCGGAAATGCAGGGCCGCCCGATCATGATCTCGGACGCGGCCATGACCAGCTTCTGGCCATGGCTGAAAGCGCGCTGGAAATTCAAGGACAGCCAGATCCGCAAATACACCTTCAACCTGGCGCCGTTCCTGGTCGATCCCAACGCCATCCAGGAAGGTTATCTCACCAGCGAACCCTTCACGATCCAGCAACAGGCGCATTTCACGCCCAAGGTATTCCTGCTGGCCGATTACGGGTATCCCGGCTACGCCAACATGGTTCTGGTGCCGCAAAAATGGATCGACACCAATCCCAAGGCGGTGCAGGCCTTTTACGACGCCAGCCGCGATGGCTGGCACGATTATCTCAACAACGACCCCAAACCGGCCAACGCGCTGATCAAGCGCGACAATCCCGACATGACGGACGCCATCCTCGCCCAGGCGCGGGACAAGATGAAAAGCTATGCCCTGGTGACGGGCGGCGATGCCAAGGCCTTCGGCACGGGCGGCATGACCGACAAGCGCTGGCGCGAATTCTATCAGACCATGCAGAGCGTCGGGATCTATCCCAAGGGCCTGGATGTCACCAAGGCGTATGACCTCAAATTCATGCGCCAGTCGCTGCAGAATTATCGATGAGCCTGTTGACGCTGGACCGCGTCGCCAAGCGTTTCGCCAATGGCACCGAGGCGCTGGCGGAGGTTTCTTTTTCCGTCGCGGACGGCGAATTCCTCTCTCTGCTGGGACCCAGTGGCTGCGGCAAGTCCACCGCCTTGCGCCTGATCGCCGGCCTGATCGCGCCGGACGCCGGCACGATTGCCTGGGATCAAGACAAGCCTGAGATGGGCTTCGTCTTCCAGGAACCGACCTTGATGCCTTGGGCCGATGCGCGCACCAATGCGCGTCTGGCGCTGGATCTGCAAAAGCGTCCACGCGCCGAGGCCGACGCGCTCGCGGACAGCGCATTGGCACGTATGGGTTTGGCGTCCTTCGCAAACGCTTATCCCCGCGAATTGTCGGGCGGCATGAAGATGCGCGTCTCCATCGCCCGCGCATTGGCGGCGCGGCCCCGGCTGCTGCTGATGGATGAACCCTTCGCAGCCTTGGACGAGCCGTCGCGCCAGGGCCTGAATGACGATTTGAAGCGGCTGGCGCGCGAAGACGGCATCACCGTGATCTTCGTCACCCACAGCGTGATGGAGGCAAGCTATCTTTCGGACCGCGTGCTGGTGATGTCGCCGCGCCCGGGCCGCATCAAGGCCACCCTTGCATTGCCGCCGGGGCCGCGCGACCGGCTTTCAACCGCCTTCGCGGAAAGTCAGAAACAGGTCGCGAATGCCTTGCTGGAGGCGGCATGAGCCGCGCCGCCAATCTGCTTCTGCCGCTGCTTCTGGGGATTGCGCTTCTCGCTTTTTGGGAAGGGATTGTCGCCGCCCGCCACATCCCGCCTTACGTCCTGCCCGCGCCCAGTGCCATCGCGCATGCGCTGATCGCCAATTTCTCCTCGCTGATGACGTCGCTCTTCTCCACGTTGCGGGTGACCATCGAAGGTTTTGTCGCCGCGCTGATCGCAGGCGTCGGTCTCGCCATCGCCTTCAGCCAAAGCCGCACCATCGAGCGCGCGCTCTATCCCTATGCCGTGGTGTTGCAGGTGACGCCGGTGGTGGCGATCGCGCCGCTGATCCTGATCTGGGTCGGCTTCGAGCATATCGACGCGGCCCTTGCCCTGATCGCCGCCCTGGTCGCCTTCTTCCCCATTCTCTCCAACACGACGCTGGGGCTGAAATCGGCGGACTTCAATCTGGTCGACCTGATGCGCCTTTACGGCGCGTCACGCTGGCAGATCCTTTGGCGGGTCCGCCTGCCCTCGGCGCTCCCCTATCTTCTGGGCGCCATGAAGATCGCGGGCGGCCTCTCCCTGATCGGCGCGGTGGTGGCGGAATTCGTGGCCGGGTCGGGCACCGCCACGGGCCTGGCCTGGCGCATCGTCGAAGCCGGCAACCGGTTGGAGATCGCCACCCTGTTCGCGGCGCTTTTGCTGCTGGCGCTTTTGGGCATCGCCATTTTCGCGGCTTTTTCCCTGCTGGAATGGGCGCTTCTGCGCCGCTGGCATGAAAGCGCGCTGAAACCTCAGAATTAGAACACGTAAAATATTGTACTATAAAACTATTCACGCACTATTCGTGTTGAAGGATTGATTTTCCAGCCGCCAAATGTGATTTAGCGGCCATGGCAATTCCTTCCCCCAAAGTCCTGACCGCCAATCGGCTGCAGACCGGCGAGGTGCTGTATTGGCAGGCCGGTAGCTGGGTCGGTGAACTGACGGGTGCCGAGATTTTCGACGACCAGCCGGGCGCCGATGCGGCACTGGCATCTGCTCAAGCCTTCGTCGTCACCAATCAGGTCGTGACGCCTTATCTCTTCGAGGTGCGCCGGACCAAGGACGGGCTTCTGCCGGTCAAGGAACGCGAGATCATCCGCAGCCTGGGACCCAGCGTGCGTCCCGATACCGGCAAGCAAGCCCCACCAATGCATAGTCATCATGTATAGATATGACGAATTCGACGCCCGCTTCGTGGCGGAGCGCGTGGCCCAATTCCGCTACCAGGTCGAACGCCGGCTTTCCGGCGAATTGACCGAGGACCAGTTCAAACCCCTTCGACTGATGAACGGCCTCTATCTGCAGCTTCACGCCTATATGCTGCGCGTCGCGGTCCCCTACGGCACCCTGGCGAGCCGCCAGTTGCGCAAGCTCGCCCATATCGCACGGAAATACGACAAGGGCTTCGGCCATTTCACCACCCGCACCAATATCCAGTACAACTGGATCAAGCTGGTGGACGTGCCCGATATCCTGGCCGAGCTTGCCGACGTCGAAATGCATTGCATCCAGACCTCGGGCAATTGCATCCGCAATGTCACCGCCGACCAGTTCGCGGGCGCCACGCCCGAGGAAATCGAAGATCCTCGCCCCTTGGCCGAAATCATCCGCCAATGGTCCAGCCTGCATCC
>CAYWWT010000202.1:0-4954 GCA_964461855.1 uncultured Rhizobium sp.
TCGACACCAAGAAGATCAAGTCGGCGGAAAAGCGCTGGAACTGGGTGCGCCGCGGGGCGCCGCTGATCCTGGAAATCGGCCCGCGCGACGCCGCGGCCGGAAACGTCACCTATATGCGCCGCGACGATCTGCGCGACGGCGACAAGGTCAAGTCCGTGGCCAAGCTGCGGGTGGATTTCATCGAAGGCGCCGTGCAGCTCTTGGCCGAAATCCAGGCTGGCCTTTATGCCGAAGCCAAGGCCCGGCTGGACGACAATATCAAAAAGGACATCACCAGCTTCGATGCCCTGGCGGGCTATTTTGGCGAGGACGACGACAGCTTCAAAGGCTGGGTGCGTGTCGCCTGGTCACGGCCGACGGGCACAGCGCTCGATGCGGTCGAACAAAAGCTGAAAGCGCTGAAGCTCACCATCCGCAATGCGCCGGAAGACCAGCCGGAAGCCTTCGGTGCCTGTATC
The DNA here is from genome assembly GCA_964461855.1 of uncultured Rhizobium sp. Lineage (GTDB taxonomy): Bacteria > Pseudomonadota > Alphaproteobacteria > Micropepsales > Micropepsaceae > Rhizomicrobium. Next base: position 459 of record CAYWWT010000202.1, read on the forward strand.
TTCACGGGCGCGCCAGGCGTGGAAGAGATTCTGATCGGCCGCGCTTACTGATCTCACCGTTTGCCCGGCGGACACGCCGGAAGCGGATCGAGCAACGGATCGAGCGTTCGGCCATCCAGCGCCACCATGGGCGCATCGCCGCTACGCCCGCGGCGCCTGCCATTTTGGAGCGGAACCAGAATCTGGTCCGGCACCGGCACGCGTGTCTGCGGCCCCGCCGGCGCCACGGGATGGCCGCTGACATCGACGCCGTTCATGAGATCCGGGCTTTCGAGCCGGGGATCGCATGACCCTGCGCCGCCATCTTGCAGCAGGGACTGATCTGCATTTTGCCGGACGATGGCGTTTTCCCCCGCGAAGGCCGGAGTGCTCAGCAGCACAAAAAGAACTGCTGTAACCCCTACAGAGTAATTTTGTTGCTTATTCCACATTGCTTTGACCGCGATATGTCGTGACTCCACTGTCAAACCACAGTATCAAAGCAGGCATAAGAACTCGCTAAAGCGAGTCGTCGCGAGAGCGGCCAAGTTCGGGGAAGAATGACGCCGAAAGGCGGGCAAGGCCGGAGAACGCTCCGGCCTTTCGCTTTTGGGGCAGTTAGACCTCGAGCCAGCCAAAGCCCACGAAAAGATAAAAGATCGTCCAGGCCACAGCCGCGATCCCGGTTGCCCACAGCGCCTTGCGCTTGAATTGGGGATTGAGCGGTGCGCCGGTTTCCGGATCGATCTCACCCAGCCCGATCGGCAAAATGCAGAACAGCGCCAAAAACCACAGCACCGCATAGGCGCTGAACAGGACCACATAATGGAGAACGCCGGGAATACTCATGCCTGTTCCAGTTCTATCAATGTGCCGCCGAAATCCTTGGGATGCAGGAACAGCACCGGCTTGCCATGCGCACCGATCTTGGGTTCGGCGCTTCCCGCCAATCGCGCGCCCTTGGCCACAAGCCGATCGCGCGCGGCGATGATGTCATCGACCTCGAAGCACAGATGATGCACGCCGCCGCCGGGATTTCGCTTCAGAAAATTGGCGATGGGCGAATCCGCGCCCAGAGGCGCGAGCAATTCGACCTTGCTCCCCGGCAGCTCCACGAAAACGGTGGTCACGCCATGATCGGGTTGCGGCACTGGCGGTGAAACCTTGGCGCCCAGCAGATCGCGATAGATCGCGCTGGTTTTTTCCAGATCGCTGGTCGCGACAGCGACATGATTGAGGCGGCCGATCATAGCTCGACCACTGTAACACGGGTGATGGGCTTCTTGCCCCAGGCATCCTGCGCGGCGCGGCGGGCGGCGCGGCGAACGGTTTCGCGCAATTCCTCGCTGTCGGTCTTTTTGGGATTGTACCGGTCCAGCGTTTCGTCAACCGCCGTTCGTATCGCGCCTTGGACCGGCTGCGGCATGCCTTCAGCCAGAATCGCGGCATCCGATGCCGGCCGGCCCTTTTGGTCCAGCACCAAAGTGATGGCGATCAGCCCGGCATAACCCATGGCGCGGCGGGTCTTCGCCAGCCCCTCGCCTTCCGCCACCAGCACCCGACCATCCATGTGCAAGCGTCCGGACGGCACCTCGTCGATCAACTCGGCCGGCCCCGGCGCCAGGCGATAAAGTTGTCCGTTGGCAGGCACCAAACTCTCGGGCACCTGCAGCGATTTTGCCAGCCGCGCATGTTCGGCCATATGCCGAAGTTCGCCATGCACCGGCACCGCAATTTTCGGCCGCGTCCAGCGATACATTTCGGCCAGCTCGTCGCGCGCCGGATGGCCGGAGACATGGACGAAATGGTCTTCGGCGGTCAGCACTTCGACGCCCAGCGCGGACAGCTTGTTGTGCATCTCGAAGATCGGCAGGTCATTGCCCGGTATGACGCGCGAAGAGAAGATCACCGCATCGCCTTTGCCCAAACGAACATCGGGATGGTTGCCTTCCGCAATACGCGCAAGCGCGGCGCGCGGCTCGCCCTGGCTGCCGGTAACCAGATAAAGCACTTTGCGGGCGGGAAGATCGGCGGCTTCGCGCGCATCGAGCGTTTGCGGAAAGTCCTTGAGGTATCCGCTGTCGCGGGCAGCCCCCACGATCTTGTGCATCGAGCGGCCGACCAGCGCCAAGGTCCGGCCGTGACGCCTGGCGGCGTGCGCGACGCTGTCGAGCCGCGCCACATTGGAGGCGAACGCCGTCACCGCCACGCGCCCCTTCAGGCCGCCGACAAGATCGGAAAGACTGCTCCGCACCTTGGCTTCCGACCCGGAATGGCCCGGCACCAATGCATTGGTGGAGTCGCAGACCAGGGCCAGCACGCCTTCATCGCCCAACTTGCGGATGGCATCGCTGTCCGTCACTTCGCCCAAGACCGGATCGGGATCGATCTTCCAATCGCCAGTGTGGGCGATCAGGCCCAGAGGCGTGCGAATGGCGAGAAGATTGGGTTCCAGGATGGAATGGGTGATGGAAATGAAGTCGATGGCGAAAGGGCCCAAACTCAAGGAGCCGCCGACCGGAACCTGGCGGACCGGCACCGAAAGCCCCGCTTCCGCCAGCTTGCCTTCGATCAATTTCGCGGTGAAGGGCGTGGCATAGATCGGGCATTTCAGCGACGGCCAAAGCGGCGCGATGGCGCCGATATGATCCTCATGCGCATGGGTGGCAACGATGCCCAGGACTGCGTCGCGCTGTTCCGCCAGAAAGCGGATGTCGGGCAGGATCACGTCCACGCCCGGCTCATGGGTCTCGCGTCCGAAGGTGATGCCGCAATCGACCACGATCCATTGACGCCGGTGCGCCGGACCGAAGCCGTAGGCGTTGAAATTCATCCCGATCTCGCCCGACCCGCCCAGCGGCAGGAAAACGAGTTCGTCGCGCTTGGCCATCAGGACTGCTTCGCGTTGCGGGCGTGAATCAGCATCAGGCCGCGGATGGTGAGATCGGGGTCGATATGCTCGATGGCGGGAATATCGGGACGGAACAGATGCGAGAGCCCGCCCGTGGCGATCACGGTCATCGGCTTCCCGTATTCAGTCTTGATGCGGGTGATCAGGCCGTCGATCAGCCCGACATAACCCCAATAGACACCGGATTGCATGGCGGCGACGGTGTTTCGTCCGATCACGGTCGTCGCGCGCCTGATCGCGACCCGCGGCAGGAGCGCTGCCGCCTGGTGCAAGGCTTCTACCGACAGATTCGCGCCGGGCGCGATCAGGCTGCCGTCGAAATCGCCATTCTCGGCCACGATGTCGAAATTGGTGGCGGTACCGAAATCGACAACGATCGCCGCGCCCCGATAACGCTCATGCGCGGCGACAGTATTGCAAAGACGGTCGGCTCCCACCGATTGCGGCGCGTCGGCATTGATCGTCATGCCCATATCGACCGCCGGATCGCCCACGATCAGAGGCTCGCATTTCAAATAGGTCCGGCACAGCGCGCGCAGGTCGAAGAGAACCGCCGGAACCACCGTGGCGATGATCGCATCATTGAGATCGGCGAATGACAGGCCTTCCAATGCCAGAAGCTGGCTCAGCCAGACCGCATATTCATCAGAGGTTCGCTGGGTATTGGTCATGGCGCGCCATTGGGCACGCTGCCGGGCGCCTTCATAAATTGCGAAGACAATGTTCGTGTTGCCGGCATCGATCGCTAGGAGCATGGGTCACCCAAAAAAGATATCGGCCGCAGGCAGCACGCTGGTGCGGCCCTGTCCTTCGTTGAGGAGGAGTGCGCCCCGCTCATCGATGCCTTCGAACATGCCCGAGCGCTCCTCTGTCGCGAGCCGTGCCCGGATGCGCGTGCCCAGGCCCGCTGCGCGGGCAAGCCAGGCATCCCGGATCGCCGTGAAGCCTTGCCCGTTCCAGACGTCATACCATCGGGCAAAGCCGGTCGCGAGCAATCCCAGCGCCTCGTCGGGAGATGGTACCTTTGCACCCGACGCGGCCAGCGATGTGGCCGGAAATTCCATGCCCTCGGGGTGATGCGCCAGATTGATCCCGATCCCGATGGCCAGGGCGGGCTTTGGTCCGTTGCCGGTTTCCAGCAGAATGCCCGCCAGCTTCTTGCCATCGGCCAGCACATCGTTTGGCCATTTGAGCGCGATACGCGAACCTTGTGCCAATATCGCCGCCATGTCGGCCACGGCAATGGCGGCCGCGAAGGACAGCTCCGCCCATTCGGCTTGCGGTTTTTCCGGACGCAGCAACAGCGTGGCGGCGAGATTGCCGCCCGCCGTCTCCCATGCGCGCCCCCGCCGCCCTCGCCCCGCCGTCTGCCGCAACGCGGTCAGCCAGACGGGGCCGGTTTCGCCCGCGGCGATGAGCCGGCGCGCTTCCTCGTTGGTGGAATCGATTTCCTCGTACCGCCTCAGGCCGTAGCCCTGTGGCCAATCGGTCAAGGCAGCAAAGCCTTGGCGGCGGCATCCGCGGCACTGATGACCGGAGACGCGGCCACGATGAAGAGGAGCGCCACCGCGCCGGAGATCACCAGGATCGCGCGCGAACCCATCGC
>CAYWWT010000203.1:0-4921 GCA_964461855.1 uncultured Rhizobium sp.
TTCGTATCGGTCGGAGACGCCCACCAAAACATCGAACCCATGCGCCGCGAGATGGCGCGCCACGACAAAGCCATCGCCGCCATTGTTGCCCGGCCCGCACAAAATTGCCGTGCGACAGGGCGCAAAGCGGGACGCGACGATGTCGGCGACCGCGCGGCCGGCATTTTCCATCAACGCGAGCGAAGGCGTTCCGGTTTCGATCGCCATCGCATCGGCGCGGCGCATCTCCTCATTGCTGAGGATCTCGCCGCTCATGCGAATCCGTCCGGCATATCTTCTGCTTGCGGATCTAAAGCTTCATAGGCAAAGGCAGCCCGCAACACCGACCATTCATCGTAAGGACGCCCCACGATCTGCAATCCCACCGGAAGGCCTTCGCGGGTCCGGCCACAGGGGACGCTGGCCGCCGGTTGTTGCGTCAGGTTGAAAGGATAGCTGAAGGGGGTCCAGCGCGGCCAAGAACCGCCATCGGCATACGGTGTCAATGTGCCGGCGTCGAACGCCGTGACCGCCAGGGCCGGCGTCAGCAGCAGATCATACTTCTCCATGAACTGGCGCATGCCGCCCGCATAAACGCCGCGCGCGACATTGGCGGCGATATACTCGCGGGTGGAGATTGTTTTTCCCTCTTCCGCGATCGCCGCGAGGCCGGGATCGAGCAACGCCTTTTTTTCCGCCGGCGCATTCGCGAACAGATAGGCCGCGCCGCCCCACCACAGCGCGCGGAAAATCTCGGCCGGATCGCCGCCCGGCGGGTCGGCCTGTTCGACGATGGCGCCCAGATCTGCAAACCGATGCGCGGCGCGCGCGACCAAGTCTGCCACCTGCGGCTCGACATTGTCCGCGAACCCCATCGCGGGGCTGAACGCGATGCGCATGCCGCGCACGCCATCCCGCAAACCTTCGGTGAACCCGCGTCCTGCGGGCGGCAAAGAATGCCAGTCGCGCCCATCGGGACGGGCCATGACATCGAGCAGCATGGCGCTGCCTTCGACATCGCGGCTCATCGGTCCCAGGTGCGCCACAGTGCCGAAGGGCGATAGCGGCCATGCGGGGACGCGGCCGAATTGCGGCTTCAGGCCGAAGGTGCCGGTGAAGCTTGCCGGAATGCGGATCGAGCCGCCCCCATCGGTGCCCAGCGCCAGCGGCGCAAACCGCGCCGCCAGCGCGGCGGAGGAACCGCCCGACGATCCGCCGGGTGTCTTGTCCAGATTCCAGGGATTGCGCGTGATGCCGGTGAGCGGTGAATCCGTGACGCCCTTCCAGCCATGATCGGGCGTTGTGACTTTGCCCAGCAGCACCGCTCCGGCCTCGCGCAGCCGCGCCACCACGGGCGCGTCATCATTCCAAGGCTGGTTGGGGTCGACGCTGCGCGATCCGCGCAAGGTCGGCCAGCCGCGGGTCAGAAGCAGATCCTTTACCGCCACCGGCACGCCATCCAGCGGCGAGAGCGGCGCATTCTTCACCCAACGGGCTTGCGAAGCCCGGGCCTGCGCCAATGTCTCCGGCTCATCGATCAGGCAAAACGCATTGACCTTGGCATCCAGCGCCCCAATGCGCGCGAACAGCGACTGCGCCACCTCCACGGGTGAGACTTCGCGCCGCGCGAAAGCCGCGGCCAACAAAGGCGCATTCCACTGCCAGAGTTCAGCCATTCCGGAAATGCGCCCTGAGACGCGACAAAGCCTCTTCGATCACGGCACGCTGCTTGCAGAAAGCAAACCGAACATAGGTGTCGGGCCGCGATGGACCGGAAAAGAATTCGCTTAAAGGAATGAGCGCCACACCCGCTTCACGTGCCAGTCTTTCGCAGAAGGCCCGATCTTTTTCGTTGGTCAGGCCCGCGATTCCCGCCGTGAGAAAATAGGTCCCTTCGCTGGGCAGAACGTCGAATCCCAACTCCGCGAGACCGGCAGCCAGAAGATCGCGATTGGCCTGAAGCCGCGCGGCCAAAGCGACCGCGGTGTCCATCTCGTGCGCCAGGCCATGCGCGATCCCCAATTGCAAGGCCGGCGATGTGGTGAAAGTGAGGAATTGGTGCGCCTTGGCGATCACCGAGATCAGGTCGCGTGGACCGGTCAGCCAGCCCACTTTCCAACCGGTGAGGGAGAATATCTTTCCCGCTGACCCCACTCGCACGGCACGGTCGCGCATGCCGGGCAAGGTCGCCAGCGAAATATGAGGCCGCCCGTCATAGGTCAGATGCTCATAGACTTCATCGCAGACTGCGTAGGCGTTGCTTTCGCGCAAAGCGCGGGCGATTGCCCCCATCTCGTCCGCGTCGAAAACCCGGCCGATGGGATTGAGCGGCGTGTTGACCATGATGAGGCGCGTGCGCGGCGTCACCGCGGCCGCAAGCATTTCATAGGTCAGACGAAAGGATGGCGGCGCCAAGGTGATGGTCTTGACCGTTGCGCCGGCGGCTTCGGCGATGGGGCGATAGGAATCGTAGGCCGGCTCTATCAGCACCACTTCATCGCCCGGGCCGGCCAGGCCCAAAATGGCGGAGGTGAGCGCTTCGGTACCGCCGGACGTGACAAGAACTTCGTCTTTCCAGTCGTAATCCAGCCCGTAGAATTTCTTCGCATGCGCCGACAATTGCTGGCGCAGTTCCGGCAGACCCGGCATCGGCGGATACTGGTTCGGACCCTCCATCAATGCTTTGGCGGCGACGGCGCGAACGGATTCGGGTCCGTCCAGGTCGGGAAAACCTTGCCCCAGATTGACGGCCTTGTGCTCGTTCGCCAGGGCCGACATGACAGTGAAAATGGTGGTTCCCTGCCGCGCGAAGACAGGATTGAAAGCGGAAGATGGGCTCATGTCCGGCACTTTTGCAGAGGCGGACAGGCCTGACAAATGGCTGGGCGGCTCGCCTTGAAAGACGGCAAACTGCCTGATTTATAGGCAAGCAATGCAATGAAGCCTGTGGGCAACCGCCACAAATCCTTGAAACCCAAGGCAAATGCGTCAAAAAGGCCCGGCATAAGCCCCACAACTTCGCTAAAACGGCCTCCCAAGGACGAGCGCGGGGCCGCATGAAAAAGATCGAAGCCATCATCAAGCCGTTCAAGCTCGACGAAGTGAAGGAAGCCCTTCAGGAAGTCGGCGTTCAGGGCATCACCGTCACCGAAGCCAAGGGCTTCGGCCGTCAGAAAGGCCATACCGAGCTTTATCGCGGTGCCGAGTATGTCGTGGATTTCCTGCCCAAGGTGAAGATCGAGATCGTGGTCCCGGATTCCCGTCTGGAAGCGTCGATCGAAGCGATCCAGCGCGCCGCCCGCACCGGCCGCATCGGCGACGGCAAGATTTTCGTACTCAATGTCGAAGAAGTGATCCGCATCCGTACCGGCGAAACCGGTCCGGACGCGATTTAGCGTTCAAGGCGCGAATACGCGCCGGGGTGTTTTGAACAATTATCGAAGGGAAGACCGAACCAATGGCCGACAAGAAAACGAGCGCGGGCGATATCCTGAAGCTCATCAAGGAAAAGGACGTCAAATTCGTCGATGTGCGCTTCACCGATCCGAAGGGCAAGTGGCACCACGTCACCTTCGATCTGTCGATGGTCGATGACGATTTCCTCAATCACGGCACCATGTTCGACGGCTCTTCGATCGCCGGCTGGAAGGCGATCAACGAGTCCGACATGTTGTTGGTGCCGGACCTCGACACTGCGGTGATCGACCCCTTCTTCGCCCAGACCACCCTGATCCTGGTCTGCGACGTGCACGAGCCCACCACCGGCCAACGCTATGACCGCTGCCCGCGCTCCATCGCCAAGGCGGCCGAGTCTTATGTGAATTCCTCGGGCATCGGCGACACCACCTATTTCGGTCCGGAAGCCGAATTCTTCATCTTCGACGACGTCCGGTTCGATGTCGGCATGAACCGAGCCTTCTACTTCCTCGACAGCAAGGAAAGCGCCCACAACAGCGGTACCGACTATGAAGGCGGCAATCTCGGCCACCGCCCGGCGGTCAAGGGCGGCTATTTCCCGGTTCCGCCGGTCGATTCCGAACAGGACATGCGCGGCGAAATGCTCGCCATCATGGGCGACATGGGCATCCAGCCGGAAAAGCATCACCACGAAGTCGCCTCCGCCCAGCACGAACTTGGCTTCAAGTACAACACGCTGACCAAGTGCGGCGACTATATGCAGATCTACAAATATGTGATCCATCAGGTCGCCCAGGCCTACGGCAAGACCGCCACCTTCATGCCCAAGCCCGTCTATGGCGACAATGGCTCGGGCATGCATGTGCACCAGTCGATCTGGAAGGACGGCAAGCCGCTGTTCGCCGGTTCGGGCTATGCCGCCCTGTCGGATCTCTGCCTCTATTACATCGGCGGCATCATCAAGCATGCCAAATCGCTCAACGCCTTCACCAATCCCCTGACCAACAGCTACAAGCGGTTGATCCCGGGCTTCGAGGCGCCGGTGCTGCTGGCTTATTCCTCGCGCAACCGCTCGGCGTCGTGCCGCATTCCCTTCTCGCCCTCGCCCAACGGCAAGCGCGTGGAAGTGCGCTTCCCAGATCCGGGCGCGAACCCCTATCTCGCCTACGCGGCGCTGCTGATGGCGGGCCTGGATGGGATCGAGAACAAGATCCATCCCGGCGGCCCGATGGACAAGGATCTGTACGCCTTGCCGCCGGAAGAATTGTCGAAGGTACCGCAGGTTTGCGGCTCCCTGCGCGAAGCCCTGGAAAATCTCGACAAGGACCGCGCCTTCCTCAAGAAGGGCGGCGTCTTCAGCGACGATTTCATCGACAGCTATATCGAACTGAAGATGGAAGAGGTCTATGCCTTCGAGCACACGCCTCATCCGGTCGAGTTCAAGATGTATTACTCGATCTGACCGATCTCACAGAACGAATGGAGAGAGCGTGGCGAAAGCCGCGCTCTTTTCGTTTCAGGCGAC
>CAYWWT010000204.1:0-4895 GCA_964461855.1 uncultured Rhizobium sp.
CGCCATTCCCACCGTGCCCAGGCAGACGCCGCAGAGCCAGGCGCCGTAAAGCGCATCGGACCGCGCCTCCGCATCCCGGGGGTCCGTCACGATGGCAGGCAGGGCCCGCGCCAGGGAGCGAATCGCCTCTTCCGCCATCAGCGAGGTGATGGGATTGGCATCCTGGGCATAAAGCGCCTCTACCGCATGGGCGATCGCATTCATGCCGGACGTCGCGCTCAGCGATGCCGGCAATGTGAGGGTCAGATCGACGTCATAGAGAATAATTTCCGGCAAGATCGCCGCGCTGCGCTGGGTGGTTTTCACGCCGCCCCTGGTCTCCCCCAGGATCGGCGTTGCTTCGGAACCGGCATAAGTGGTCGGAATGGCGATTTGCGGCAGCCCGGTGCGCAGGGCGAGCGCCTTGCCCAGGCCCGTGGTCGAACCGCCCCCCAGCGCGACGATCACATCGGCGTCCAAGGTGTGAACTGCGCCAAGCGCGTCCTCCGTGACGGCGACAGGGGTGTGCATGGTCGCTTTGGCATAGACGCCCGCTGCCAGCGGTCCGATGTTCTCCGCCAGCGCCCGGGCATCGCCCTGCTGCTGCGGCGTGGAAAGGATGAGCGCCCGCTTGCAGCCCAGGCGCCGGATCTCCTCGCCCAGGCGCGCCACCGTTCCGGATCCGAAGATGACGCGTTGAGGAAGACCGGTATAAGTGAAAGGCTTCATCCCCGCCTCATCGCGAGACCTTTGGAAAAACGACGCCCGCGCCGGGCATGAAAAACCGACGCGGGCGCTGCAATGCGATGCCGGCGCTAGCCCGGCTTTTGGCCGGAAGGACGCGGGCTGTAGATCGAACCGTCCGCCTTGGTCGCCGTAAGAAGCGCGCCCGCCGGCCTGCCATCTTTCATGGGGTTGGCGACGATGGTCACCTTGTCACCGGGTTTGAAGGTCGATGACTTCATGCCCGCGCGCAACAGGGTCGATGGACCTTCAGCTTCAAAACCCCAGAGCTGCACCTTGCCATCCGGCCCCTTGCCCATCACCTGAAGCCAGGAATGCGGGTTGGTGTACTGGAATTCCTTCACATTTCCCGTCAGCGTGATCTTCTTGGTGTGATCGAACATCGCTGCGGAATGGTGCGCCAGAACGGGGGTCACGCCCACCGCCAGCGCCAGAACCGTCATGCCGATAACAATCCTCATGCCCTTCAAGTCCTTCGTTGCGTTTCCGCGTCCGTCATCAAGGGGAACTCGCGCACCCCGCCCGGCCGATCGGCGGAAAGATTACCCCACTTGTTTATACGCCCGCCTGCACGTTCTCCCTCATTTCTGCACAAAATACGGCCTACATCACCGTGAAGCCGATCCAGCGGCCGCAGAAAACCACGACAATCCAGCAGAGCATGGACAGGCCGCCTGCGATCTTGGCGCCCAGGAGGGTGGGCACGTCGCGGTCCCAATGCATCACACTTTTGAAGGTGAAGATGTGGAAGACCGCCATGTTGAGGCCGGCGAGCAGAATGAAGAGCATTTTGTAGCGGAAATATTCATCGGCGTAATAATTGGTGGCCTTGGAAATGAACATCATCGTGCCGGCAATCACCGCCACCACGAACAGGCCCCAGGTCCAGGGCAGTATTTCGCGAGCCAATTCGGTGACCGGCTTCTTGTTGGACGTGACGCCCAGGAGCCGCAGATCCACGATGAAGATGGAACCGACCACGAGGATGATCGCGATCACATGGATCGATTCGAAAAAGGGGAACCAGAAGTAATCCGTCCGGATCGCTTCCGAGATCGGCCAATCGTAAATAGCGTGTAGAATGGCATCGACATCCATGTCGTTTTCCCGCTCCCGCTTGGATATATGTGGTTAGAAATCAGGCCGCCGCATAATCCATGATGACATAGGCGATCCAGCGGCCGGCAACCGCGATTGCGAAGAACAAAACCAGCGCGCTCAGCGCCATCATCTTGATGCGCATGGTTTCGGGCTCGGTGTTCCAGAAGGCCGGATGACGCCGCGTGCTGATCTGGAATGTCGCGATGACCGCTATGGCGCAGAGCACCAGGAACATCTTGATCTGGAACATGATGTTGGTGAGTTCGCGGCGCGGCTCGCCGACGATCAGAAGCATGCCGCTGCAGGCGAGCACGATCAGGGCGCCCCACAGCCAGGGCACATAGCGCCGCGCGGTATCGGCAACACTTGTGCGTGTGCCCGCCAGGCCCATCAGCCGCAGAACGATCATGCCGACCGAGGAAAGGGTCACACAGACCCCCAGGATATGGACGGACTGAATGGTTGGGACCGCCCATTCCAGATTCTGGATCGCCTGGCTGAGCGGCGTCGCAGAAATCCAGCGAATCAACTCTTCCATTCCAACCCTCCCAGGCGGATCGCAGCGCCCGCACGTATTCTATACGCATTGCGGCGCGCGAACCCTTGCAGTCTTTGAAGCGTCAAAGCGGCCACTGTATCCTGCACGAATCGGAACAATTCAGCACAAATTGCGCACTGGTCGGTTGAAGACGACCAGACCAAACGCCTTGGTTGGATGGCGAGGGAAAACCGGAAGTTTCGCGTACTATCCAAGGGGCCTCGCCCGAATCCGGGGCCGGAGCAGGCCGTCATGACGTCAGGCGATTTGGTTCATCCTTCCGCCCGGAGCCGGCGATACTGGCTGTGGGGTGTCGCGATTTTTGCGATGGTCATGGCGGCAATCGTCTGGTCCGCCTATTCCCGCGTCCTGGCCTATGAGCTGCTCTCGACCGCACCGGACGCCATCAGCAGCGATGGCCGCCTCGACCGCTACGCCCATGCGCGCGCCGAACCGGCATGGCGGCAGCATTGCGCCGCCTGCCACGGCGCCGAAATGCAGGGAGATCCGGCGCGCGGCGCGCCCAACCTTGCCGATGGCGAGTGGCTTTACGGATCGGGCAAGGTCTCGCAGATCGAATATACGATCACGTATGGAATCCGCTCCGGCAATCCCAAATCCCGCAACCTTGCGATCATGCCGTCCTTCGCACACCCAAATGACGAGAAAGAAAAGCTCGAGCCATTGAGCCCGGCGGAAATCAAAGACGTCGCCGCTTACATTTTCTCGCTATCCGGGCGCAACACGAATCAGGCGGCGGTGACGCGCGGGGGAGCGATCTATGCCGACAAGGGCGCCTGCTATGATTGCCACGCACCCGACGGGCGGGGCGACCATGAAATCGGCGCCCCGGACCTTGCCGACAAGGTCTGGCTTTACGGTGACGGCTCCGCGCCTTCGGTTTTCCGTTCCATCGAACGGGGCCATGCCGGAATCTGTCCCGCCTGGATCGGGCGGATTACGCCGGAGACGATCCGCGCACTCGCCGTTCTCATCCACGATCGATCGCAAACGAAAATCGCACGGACGCCATGACCAAAAGCAAATCGTCACCCGGCAAGGACTGGCTGTGGGAATCCTTCGCCAGCAACAATCCCAGGCGGGCCTTCACCTTGCTGGGGACCGGCGCGGTGCTGGGCCTTCTGATCGCAGGCTTCGGTCTGCTCACCTCCAAGGGAACGACGATAGCCTTCGTGCCCGCCGAAGATGTGGCTCTGGTCAACCAGCAGCCGATCTTGCAGGTGGATTTCGATGCGCAGTTGCAGACCGTCTATGGCGTCGCGCCGGATAAAGCGACGGAGCAGCAGAAGCGAAAAACCATGCACGATATGATCCGCGAAGAAGTGTATGTCCAGCGCAGCCTCGAGCTTGGCATGCCGGAAAGCGATCCCGATACCCGCAACGCCCTGGTCTCGGCGGTAGAGCAACAGGTTCTCGCGGACATCACCAGCGACGCGCCCGGGGATGACAAGCTGCGCGCCTATTACGACAGCCATCGCAATCGCTATGCCAGCGAAGGCTCGATTACGGTGACGGATTATCTCGTGTCCGGCCCCAACGCCGAAGAAAAAGCCCAGGCGGCGGCCGACGCGCTGCACAGAGACAAAACGGACGACATCGGCAAGCGGTTCGGCCTTCAGGATACGAAAAAGACAAGCGGCGAAGAATTCTATTTCGCCGCGCGCATTCATCTCGGCGGCCCTCTATTCGCCGCCGCGACCGCTCTCAGCCCGGGAAGCATTTCCGCACCCCTGAAGATGACGGACGGCTACCACCTGCTGCTGGTGACGCAGAACACCCCGCCGGTACCAATGAATTTCGCCCAAGCGCGCGAACGAGTCCTCACCGACTACAAGAACGATGCCGAAGTGCGCCTGCAGGCGAACGAAGAGAAATTCCTTATCGGCCGGGCCGACATCCTGGTGGCGAGCCGCTACCGGAAATACATGCCATGATGGCTCGTCTTTTTTTTGCGCCCACCCTGCTGATCGCGCTTTGCCTGCCTGCAGCCGCGCATACGCTGAGCGAAACCCATTCGACCTGGCACGTCACCGGCTCGACCATCGACATGAATTTCACCCTGCCCGATGTCGAAGCCCAAAGATTGGCGCCGCGCGGGCAGAATGTCACCGACGCGATGATTGTGCCCTATCTGGGCAAGCATCTGGGCGTCACGGCCGGCGGAAAATCCTGCACGGTGAATTACGGTCCCGAAAAAAGCACCGCCGCGCAAGGCTTCAGCCGTTGGGAATTCTCCTTCACCTGTCCGGCGGGAGCCAAGGACATCGCGTTGGAAGACACGGCTTTCTTCGATCTCGTGCCCACCCACATCAATTATGCCCAGATCATCACCTCCGACGGCAATTTCGTCGAGCAGCTGTTCACACGCGATCAGCAGAAACTGACCGCCGCGCCGGGCGGGGACAATCCGCTGCAGAACGCCAGTTTCCTCACTTATGTGGGACTGGGGATCATGCACATCCTGACCGGTGTGGATCACATGTCCTTCCTGCTGGGGCTGATCCTGATCTCC
>CAYWWT010000205.1:0-4867 GCA_964461855.1 uncultured Rhizobium sp.
ACCCCGGTCTCGCGCCGGGGCGCATTCTTGCCGCCAAAGGGCGAAGTCTCGGCCGCCATTTCCTTGAGGCGCGGCATCAGGGCTTTGACTTTCGGCGCGGAATAACCAGTGCCGACGCGGCCGACATAGGCCAGATGGTCGCCGCGATTGACGCCGACCAGAAGGGAGCGGAATTTTCCCGCTGTCGTCGACCAGCCGCCGATCACCACTTCATGCCCGGCGCGGCATTTGGCCTTGGTCCAGGTATCGCCGCGACCCGAAGCGTAGGGCGCATCCGCGCGCTTGGAGACGATACCCTCCAATTCCATCCGGCAGGCCGAGAGCAGGACCGCATCGCCGCCGCTGGTGAAATGCTCGACATAGCGCAAGGGCGCGGCGCTCTTTCCCAGAAGCGCTTCCAGCCTTTGCTTGCGCTCGGTCAAGGGCAGGGGGCGCAGATCCTCGCCCGCCGCGAACAGAAGATCGAAGGCAAAGAAGATCAGTGCATCGGTCTTGCCGTCCGACAGGGCAGCCTGCAGCCCCGCAAAATCCGGCGCACCATTGTGATTGAGAGCGCAGACCTCACCATCCATGATGCAATCGGGAAGTTTCGCGCCTGCCTTTGCGATGGCCGCGAATTTCGCTGTCCAGTCCAGGCCTTTGCGGGTGAGAAGTTTCGCCTTCCCATCCGCGACACGCAGCTGCATGCGATAGCCATCGAACTTGACTTCATGCACCCAGCCCGCGCCGCCGGGCGGCTGGTCGACCAGCCGGCAGAGTTGCGGCGCCACGAATGCGGGAAGGCTTTTGATGTTTCGAGGTTTTGCGGATTTGGCCTTCGCCGGTTCCGGTTCTTCGTTGGCGGCATCCGAGCTCTTCGAGTTCCACACCGCATCCGCCTGGAAGGATTTTGCCCGCATGAAGGGCTTGGGCTTTTTGCCGCTGCCCTTCTCGATAGCCGTCATGGCGCGGCCCGAGGCGACGGAGTGATCCTTGGAAAGGATCGCATCGCCTTTGCCGTCACGCGCGAATTTGTCGTGATGCTTGATCAACAGCCAATTGCTGCGCTTGCCTTTGAATTTGTCGCTGCGCATGCGCACCAGCACCCAACTGCCATGCAGCTTCTCGCCGTCCAGGGCGAATTTGAGATCGCCCTTTTTGAGCATGGCATCGACATCGCCTTCCGGCTCCCAAAAGCCGCGATCCCACAGCATCACGGTGCCGCCGCCATACTGACCCTTGGGGATGGTGCCTTCGAAGTCGCCATAATCCAGGGGATGGTCTTCCACCTCGACCGCCAGCCGCTTGTCGGCGGGATCGAGCGAGGGTCCACGCGTCACGGCCCAGGAGCGGAAGGTGCCGTTCCATTCCAGCCGGAAATCGTAATGCAGCCGCGTGGCGGCGTGCTTCTGGATGACATAGCGCAGGCGTCCCGACGGCCCGACCCCGCTTTTGCGCCCGCTGGGCTCGGCGGTGACGGCGAAATCCCGCATCGCCTGGTATTTGGCCAAGGCCTTGCGGGCGGCGGTTTTTTTGGCGGCTTTGGGAACGGGCTTCTTCTTTTTTGCGGGCATGGCGCACCTTTCTGGAAACATAGGTCCGGCCTGGCGTTTCCGTTCCGGTTCCCGGAGAAAAAGCCATGGCCGCCAAGAAAAAAGCCAAAGCCGCCAAACGCAAGACGCGGCCCCAAAAGGCGGCCGCGGGCCATCACAAGCCCGCCAATTCCAACGAACCGCATCTGTCGGCGCGGCCCACCTGGCAGGGGCAGTTGCGGCTGTCGCTGGTGTCCTGTCCGGTCGCGCTTTATGGCGCCACCACCAGGACGCGCGATATCTCCTTTCACCTTCTCAATCCCGAAACCAACAACCGCATCCGCATGGTGCCCACCGATCCCGATACCGGGCCGGTGGAGCGCGCCGATCTGGTCAAGGGCTATGAGATCGCCAAGAACAAATACGTCATCCTCGACAATGACGAGTTGAACGCGGTCAAACTCGAGACCACCCGCACCATCGATATCGAACGCTTCGTGGATGAGAAGGAGATCGACCGGCTTTACTGGAACGATCCTTACTATCTGGTGCCCAATGAAGACAGCGGGGTTGAAGCCTATACGGTCATTCGCGAAGCCCTGGCGGAAGCCGGGCGCATCGCGCTGGGCCGGGTGGTGATGCACACCCGCGAGCGGCTGGTGGCGCTGGAGCCGCAGGGCAAGGGCATCATCGTTTACACCTTGCGCATGGGTGACGAAGTGATCCCGGCCAAGGACGCTTTTGCCGACATTCCAGCCGCCCGTCCCGACAAGGCGATGATCGAGATCGCGCGCAAGATCATCGAGCAGCGCGAAGGCGATTTCGAGCCCGACAAATTCGAGGACCGTTACGAGAATGCGCTGCGCGACCTGATCCGGCGCAAGCAGAAGGGCGAAAAGCTGGTCACCGCCGAGCCGGTGGAAGAAGACAATGTCATCGACCTGATGGCGGCGTTGAAGAAAAGCCTCAAGGCCAAAGGCAAGCCCGCCCCCAAGCGCGCGCGAGGATAAAAAAAGAGGCGCGGGATTAAACCCCGCGCCTCTCTTTACGCGCTGCGATATCGTTACGGATTGATCAGGCTGTTGCCGACGCGGCCTTCCTTGACCAACTGGCTGAGCGGCACCATGCCCTTGTAGACGAACTTCTGCACCCGCTGACCGCGATAGGTCTCGGTGGTGTAGAGATTGCCCTTGGAATCGGTGGCGATATTGTGCACGGCATAGAATTGTCCCGCGATGCGCCCGCCGCCGCCGAAGGTGTACAGTTCCTTCTCGCTCTGCCGGTCATAGACATGGATCTTCTCGTTGGTCCCGTCGATGACGAACATGAATTTCTGCTGCGGGTCTTTCGAGAAGGCGATGCCCCAGGGCGTGCCGTCACCCTTGGAATTGGGCTGGATCACGAACTGACGCACGAAGGTGCCGTCGGTCTTGAAGATCTGCACCCGGTTGTTCATGCGGTCGCAGACATAGAGCAGTCCGTCATTGGTCGGTTCGGCGCAATGGACCGGGTTCTGGAACTGCTTGGAGTCCGGATTGTAGGGCGGAATATTTTCATCGCTGGGCTGCTTGGTGCCATAGGCGCCCCAGATGCGCTTGTTCTTCAGGGTGGCGGCATCCCACACCGAGACGCGGTGGTTGCCGTAACCGTCCGCCGCCACCAATTCGTTGGTGCCGGGCAGGAAACGGATGGAGGCAACGCCTTTCACATTCTCGATGTCCAGGCTGCCTTTGCTGGCGTTGGCCTTGCCGATCTGGCCGAGATATTTGCCGTCGGCCGTCATCTTCAGGATGAAGCTGTCGTGATAGGGACCGGCTTCGCCGCCTTCGCCGGCGCCGGGCACGCGCTTGGCGTCCGCTTCGAACTGCGCCATGCTGCCGGCCGCCGGGCCAGGCTGTTCTGCGCCGTTGCCGCCCAGCCAGACATTGCCGTCCTTGTCGATGGTGATGCCGTGATTGGAAGTGGGCCAGTCATGGCCGTCCGCCTTGCCCCAGCTATGGATCACGTCGCCGACCTGGTTGAAGGACAACACGTCGGGCGCCGCCGTGCAGCAATCGGATTCGCCGCGGGTGCGATAGGTCTCCATATATTCCAGGGTCTGGGGCCGATGGATGACCCAGACATTGTCATTCTTGTCCACGTCCAGCCCGATGGTGTTGCCCATCAGCCAATGGTTGGGCAGCGGCTTGGGCCAGAAGGGATCGACTTCGAATTTTGGCACCATGACGTCGCCGGCATTCTGGGCCTCGGCCACCATCGACGGACCCGCCGCAAGCAATGCCGTCAGGGCAACAAGGCCGGCGCCGATACGCGCGCGGCGCGACGAAGCAGAGTGAGACATGAATTCTCCCGCAAATTTCTTTTGTTTCTTAATGACGGTTCCCGGCGCCTCTTCCTCAGCACCGCTCCTTAAAAAAAGGGCGGCACAGATGCCGCCAATTGCTCACACCGCTCTCCAAGCCACCGGCGGCTGGAGGCCGGAGGGGTTAAAGACGGTATGACGACTGTTGCAAGATGTCATACGCATGCACAAGGCGGATTCGATACCGCGGCGCAACAAATGGAGATGAGAATTCGTCGGGACTCAGCCCGCTTTGCGCACATGCAGATGGGTGTGCTTCTTGCCGTTATGGCTATGGCTGTGGGGCTGGGTCTCTTCGGCGGGAAACATCACCAGCCGGCCGTGATGGATGCCGCGTTCGGCGATCACATGTTCGGCCAGATGGCGCACATCGCGTGACTTGCCGCGCAGCACATTCACTTCCAGGCAGGAATCGTGATCCAGGTGCACGTGCAGGGTCGAGACCGCCAGATCGTGATGATCGTGAAAGGTCTGCACCAGGCGTTTGGGCAGATCGCGGGTGTGATGGTCGTAGGTATAGACCAGGGTCGCGACGCAATCGCCATTGACGTTGGCGCTTTCCGCCGCCTGGCGCAGGCCGCCCCGCGCCAGATCGCGGATCGCTTCGGAGCGGTTCTGGTAGCCGCGCGTCTTGATCATCTTGTCCACCTCGGCGAGCAGTTCGTCGTCCAGGGTGATGGTCACGCGATTCATGGAAGGCTCCAGCCGATATTCTGTCAGCAAGTCTGGAACATCGGCCGAACCTTGTCCAACGGCGCTTGAAAGACATCGTGCGACATTGCGCCGGCGCAAATCCGGCATCGGCTATTCGCTCCTGGTCAGTATGATGATATCACGGAATCATCATACAAATTCGGACAGACGCTTTTAGGGATTGGAATGACTTTTCGGGGATTGCTGCTCGGCGCCGTTGCCGTGCTCGCGGTGGCGCCATCCGCATTTGCCGCCGACGCAGCGGATTCGTTCGAAACCGTGATCGTGACCGGGCGCGCCA
>CAYWWT010000206.1:0-4849 GCA_964461855.1 uncultured Rhizobium sp.
GCGGAAAACCTGTCCAAGGGTTATGGCGATCGCCTGCTCTATGAGAATGTGAATTTCAAATTGCCCGCCGGCGGCATTGTCGGCGTCATCGGGCCCAATGGCGCGGGCAAGACCACTTTGTTCCGCATGCTCACCGGACAGGAACAGCCCGATGGCGGCACGCTCAAGGTCGGGCCCACGGTTCAGATCGGCTATGTCGATCAGTCGCGCGATGCGCTCGATCCCAACAAGAACGTTTGGCAAGAAATCTCGGGCGGCACTGACATCATCGAGTTCGGGAAAACCAAGATCAACTCCAGAGCCTATACCGGCGCCTTCGCCTTCAAGGGCGGCGATCAGCAGAAGAAGGTGGGACAATTATCGGGCGGCGAGCGCAACCGCGTGCATCTGGCCAAGATGTTGAAGTCGGGCGCCAATCTGCTGCTGCTCGACGAGCCCACCAACGATCTCGACGTCGATACGCTGCGGGCGTTGGAATCCGCGCTGGAAGATTTTGCCGGCTGCGCCATGATCATCAGCCATGACCGCTGGTTCCTGGACCGCATTGCCACCCACATGCTGGCTTTCGAAGGCGACAGTCATGTCGAATGGTTCGAAGGCAATTACCAGGACTATGAAGCCGACAAGAAACGGCGTCTGGGCATTGATGCGGATCAGCCCCATCGCATCAAATACAAGCGTTTCGCGAGAAGTTGATTTTTACCCCCATCTGTCTGCCACGGCCGCAAGCGGCCTGGCAGCCGTTCGGTACGCTGTCGCTACCGAACTCCCCCGTCAGCAGCTTCGCTGCACGGGGGAAGAAAGCCGGTATGCGCTGCTAAGATCCTAGTGCCGTGAGCGCGAGGGATTTTGTGATTTGAGCAGGAGCGTCGCGCGGAGCGTGGTCAGCACGTGAGCACGCACGACGAACTCAAAGCGCAAAGACCCGTGCGATTAAGATGCCTTGAACTGCTTGGCCAGGTCGTTGAGATGGCTGATCAGGGTGTGGATGTTGCCGTTGTTCTGGCCCAGGAACGCGGTGAACTGGTCGCGCTCTTCCAGCGCCAGCCAGATGCCGGCGACGGAGAAATCCACCACCACCGGCTTGCCGCTGTCGGTGCGGACGCGGAAATCGATCTCCAGCGGCTGCTGTCCCGACTTGTCGCTGGGATCGATCAATTGCGTGGCGACGATGAAATCATCGTTGGAGCGTTGTTGGCTGCCGGTCACCTTCAGCGACTGTCCGGCATATTTGGAGAAATAAGACTGGTAGACCGCCACGGCGTAATTCTGGAATGCGGTTTCGAAGGCGGCGATATCGCCCGGGCTGGCGGAGCGGCGATATTGACCCAGGGTGAAGTTCGCGATGCGCTTCATGTCCGTCAGGCCCATCAGAAAGCCTTCGAACTGGCTGCGGCGCTGATCGGCGGAGAGTTGCTTGTTGTTCAGGATATCGAGGCCGCGATGGATATTCTGCTGGACGAAATCCTCGGCCGGGCTGGCGGCAAAAGCGGGGGCGGTGAACAGGGCCGCCGAAAGGCTCAGTAAAGCGGCCAGAAAGGCGCGGCGCAGGATCGGTTGAAGGCGCATCGTGATTCCGTTCTTTCGGGAAACGCTAGAGTTGCGTTTGCGTGTGGCAAGTTCAAGGCGGTTTTACAGTGTTTCACAACGTGAAACCCTAGAAATCCGGCAGATCTCCGGCTTTTTGCGGATGTCCGTTGCGGATCGCATTTTCGCGCAGCTGGCGATAGAGGCTGCGCAGGCTGGCATAATAGTCGACCGAACTGCGCTGAATGCCTCGAACGGTCGTGTAAGTCTGCGCGCGAAGGTCCAGGATCGTGAAATATTTCTGACCCGCGAACCACCACAGATGTTGCTTGTAATGGATGTAGTTGGTGGGATCGAGAGCGACGTCGGCCCCCAGACCGAAGGCGTCGCGCGGATTGGACGGCCCGAAGAAAGGCAGCATCAGGAACGGGCCTTCATCCACGCCCCAGGTCGCCAGCGTCTGACCGAAATCCTCGCCATGGTCGGGAATCTTCATTTTGCTGGCGGGATCCAGAAACCCGCCGAAACCGATGGTGGAATTGACCAGGAAGCGCGCCACGGTCTGGCCGCCACGCTTCATTTCACCTTGCAGCATGTCGTTGACGAAGGTGGTGGGCAGGGTGAGGTTTTCCAGGAAATGATGGACCGAGCGCCGCCCGCCTTCCGGCACCAGCACGAAATAGACTGCGACCGTGGGAATGACGAAGTAGCGGTCGATCTGGCCGTTGAATTTCAGGGTTTCCCGGTTGGTCGCCTCATAGGGGTCGTTGTTCGCGATCATCTCCGGCGTGGGTGACACCGAAGCGCAAGCCGTCACCGCCAGTCCGCAAAATGCTATCGTCAGCGCTTGCAACATGCGCATTGCCGTAAAGACCCCTTGGCCCGAAAAACGGGGAGGTTTTCAAGTTTTTTGCCCAGCCTGTCCAGACCAATAAGGTGCCCGAAAAGAGCTTGTCTTTTGTTTCGCCAAGGACATATAAAGATATGTTTATATGTTTTCGGGAGAGGCGATGGACAGGCTGGTAGCCATGTTGCGTGCGGCGGGAGATCCGACCCGCCTGCGCCTGTTGCTGCTGCTCCGTCAGGCGGAACTCACGGTCAGCGAGCTGATTGAGATCGTCGGGCAGTCCCAGCCCCGGGTTTCCCGGCATCTCAAGCTTCTGGGCGAGGCCGGCCTGCTGGAGCGTTTCAAGGAAGGAAGCTGGGTTTTCTATCGCGCCGCGGACCGGGGCAAGGGCGCGGAATTGGGCGCGACCTTGGCGGCCTTGGCCGATCCCAGCCTGGGTCAGGCCGACATGGTGCGGCTGGCGCTGGTGCGTCAGGCACGCGCCGCCGAGGCGGCTGCGTACTTTAAAGCCAATGCGCCGGAATGGGAGCGTATCCGTGCACTCCATGCGCCGGAAAAAGACGTCGAGGCCGCCATTCTGCGCCGCATGACCCAAAGACCGATCCAGAACCTGCTCGATGCCGGAACCGGCACCGGGCGGATGCTGGAATTGCTGGCGCCACATGCGCAGCGCGCCGTGGGCGTCGATGTCAGTCCGGAAATGCTCGCAATTGCACGCGACCGGTTGCTTCGCGGCGACATCAAGAACGCCCAGGTCCGGCTGGCCGACACTTATAGACTCCCGTTCAGCGGCGATCGCGACGCCTTCGAGGCGGTCTTGTTCCATCAAGTCCTGCATTATCTCGACGATCCCGGCGCTGCCGTCGCGGAGGCTGCGCGGGTGATGGCGCCCGGTGCGCGGATCCTGATCGCGGATTTCGCGCCGCATGCGCTGGAATTCCTGCGCGAAGACTACGCCCATCGCCGGCTGGGCTTTTCCGACCGCGAAGTGGAAGGCTGGTTTTCGGCCGCGGGACTGAAATCGGGCGACAGCGAAACCATCGCGCCGCCATCCGGATCCGCCGAAAAACTGACCGTCAAGCTCTGGTTCGCCACCGCCAAAAGCGCGCCCAGAATCAAAGAGGCCGCATGAGTCTGATAGATTTGATTGGCAATGGGCGCCCGATTTCGGTGTCCTTCGAATTCTCCCCGCCCAAGACGCAAGAGGCGGAGGCTTCGCTTTGGTCCGCAATCAAGCGGCTGGAGCCGCTGCAGCCGTCTTTCGTCTCCGTCACTTATGGAGCAGGCGGATCGACGCGCGAGCGTACCCACGCCACCGTCAAGCGCATCGTGGAAGAAACCTCCCTCAAGCCTGCGGCGCATCTCACCTGCGTCGGCGCGTCCAGGAGCGAGATCGACGAAATCGTGCGCGCCTATTGGGACGCGGGTATCCGCCATATCGTGGCGCTGCGCGGCGACATGCCGGGCATGGATGGGTCGTACCAGCCTCACGCCGAAGGATACCGCTCCACGCCGGAACTGATCGAAGGAATTCGCCGCATCGCGCCGTTCGAGATCAGCGTGTCTTTCTATCCCGAGCGTCACCCGGATTCGCCCAACCATGCCCACGACGTGGAGTTGCTCAAGGCGAAGGTGGCAGCGGGCGCCACGCGCGCGCTGGGGCAGTTCGCCTTCGACAATGAAGCGACGGCGCGGTTCCGCGACGATGCCGCCAAGGCGGGGATCGCGATCCCCATCGTGCCCGGCATCATGCCGACCACGGCGTTTCGCGGTGTCGAGCGCATGGCGGCGCGCTGCGGCGCCTCGATCCCCGGCTGGCTGTCACGGGCGTATGACGGGCTCGATGACGATGTCGAAAGCCGGCGCATTGTCTCGGCCGCCGTGCTGACGGACCAGGTGCAGCAACTGCACAAGCTCGGCTTCGACCAGTTTCACTTCTATACGCTCAACCAGGCCAATCTCAGTTATGCCGCTTCGCGCCTGCTGGGTCTTAGGCCAAAGGAATTGTCATGAGTTTCGACCGCAATGCCCGCCTGAATTGGATGAAGCAGGAAGCCCGCGAGCGGCTGCTGCTGCTGGACGGCTCCTGGGGCGTGATGATCCAGGGCTACAAGCTCGGCGAGGATGATTTCCGCGGCGCCCGTTTCGGCAACCATCCCAGCGAACTCAAGGGCAACAACGATCTTCTCACCCTGACCAAGCCGGAAATCATTCGCGAGATCGGCCGCCAGTATCTGGAAGCGGGTGCCGACTTCATCGAAACCAACACGTTCAATTCCAATTTCACCAGCCAGGAAGATTATGGCCTGGGTCATCTGGTGGGCGAACTGAACGAGGCGGGTGCGCGGCTGGCGCGCGAATTGTGCGATCAATATTCCGCGAATGGGCGCCCGCGCCTGGTCGCGGGTGTGCTGGGCCCGGCCAACCGCACCGCCTCGATCTCGCCCGACGTCAATGATCCCGCTTTCCGCAACA
>CAYWWT010000207.1:0-1677 GCA_964461855.1 uncultured Rhizobium sp.
CCGGTACACTTTATCGGGGTGGGGGAAGGCGAGGCCGATCTGCAGCCTTTCCGCGCCGAAGATTTCGCC
Source organism: uncultured Rhizobium sp. (assembly GCA_964461855.1). Lineage (GTDB taxonomy): Bacteria > Pseudomonadota > Alphaproteobacteria > Micropepsales > Micropepsaceae > Rhizomicrobium. Next base: position 70 of record CAYWWT010000207.1, read on the forward strand.
CAAGCCCTTATAGGGACACCATGAATCCGCAACTTCGCCGGCTGGCTCTCGACCTTGGCCCGTTGGTCATTTTCTTCACGGCATTCCGCTTCGCAGGCATTTTCGCGGCGACCGGAATCTTCATGGCCGCAGTGCTGGTCTCGTTGGCGATCGGCTGGCATCTGGAGAAAAAACTTTCTCCCATTCCGGTTCTCACCGCGATCTTGGTGACGGTCTTTGGCGGACTGACGCTCTATCTGCACAACGACATCTTCATCAAGGTCAAGCTCACCATTCTTTATGTGATCTTCGCTGCGACCTTGTTGGTGGGTCTGCGCTTCAATCGAATTTTCATCAAATATGTTTTCGCCGAAGCTTTCGAGTTGACCGACAAGGGTTGGCGCGGGCTGACAATGCGCTGGGGGATTTTCTTTCTCTCACTCGCGGCGCTTAATGAAATCGTCTGGCGCAACACCTCGACCGCGACCTGGGTTTCCTTCAAGGTCTGGGGCATCATGGGTCTGATATTTCTGTTCGCCCTCGCGCAGACCCCGTACCTGCTCAAGCACCACCCCAATCCCGAGCAATAATTCCTCACACTCTGTTCACGGATGATCGGGTACAAAAGATGTGCCGGCGCGTGGCAGACATACAACGCTTTGTGTCTTTTCGAGATCCGGCAATATGATAGCCAAAAAATCGGCAGCCACTTCACGCCGGTACGGAAACAAAATATCGCGCCTTGGAAAAATGCGATGGACTCATCCATACAAATTCTTTTTAAGACTGGCGCACCATCGCGCATTGCTGTTTAGTGCGCCTCTCACCTTCGGTCTGGCATTTGTCTTCGCTGCGATCCGATTTTCGTCCGCGTTGTTCTGGGGGTTCTGAATGTTGAAGGGTCAGCGCAAGGCGAATGGAGGCTTCGAATTATCAGAAGCGCCATCGCACCTGATCCGGCGCTGCCAGCAATTCTACGGCGACCTTTATGCGCGCGAAGCGGGATCGCGCGAACTGACCAAGCAGCAATTCACCTTGCTCTGCGCGCTGGAGCATAATGACGGCGCCAGCCAAACCATTCTGGTGGAGATCACCGGCATCGACCGCTCGACCTTGGCGGAGATGGTGCGCCGGATGTTGGAGCGCGGTCTGCTCTCGCGCGAGCGCACCGAGGAAGATCAGCGCGCCAATGCCGTCGCGATCTCACCCTCCGGACGCAAAGCACTGCGCGCGGCGCGCAATGCCGCCGACCGGGCGGAACGGGCCCTGCTCGACGCCCTGCCCGCGCCGGAACGGCTGAAGTTCGTGAAGTCCCTCTCCCAGATCGCGTCCGCCGCCGAAGCCTATGCCGCCAATGGCGCGACCAAGGCTCAAAAAGCGGCCCGCCGCAGCGGCAAGCGCATCTAACCTTTCAGATCCGGATATCGATCAGCGCGCCCGGACGCGAGGGCGCGGCCGGCTGAGGCATCGTCGCCACCGGATTGTCAGGCATCGGCGAAGCCTGTTTCAGTGGCAAAGGCTGAAAGCCACCACCTTTTTCCAAGGCCGCCTTAAAAGCGGGAGCCGGATTCTGGGACGCCCTGGCCTGTTGCGGCTGCTGGCTGGCCAGAAGGGTCTGGGCACTGATCT
>CAYWWT010000207.1:1777-3500 GCA_964461855.1 uncultured Rhizobium sp.
GACGCCCTGGCCTGTTGCGGCTGCTGGCTGGCCAGAAGGGTCTGGGCACTGATCTGCATGGCCCCAATTTAGGAAAACAAGGTTAGGGAGAGCTTAAGACGCCAGCTTGGCCTTTTCGATCTCGGGCAGCAGCTGGTCGCGCATCGCCCGCGCCGTCAGTTGCCCCACCAGCTTGAAGCGGACGATGCCCTTGCCGTCCACGACATAGGTCTCGGGCACGCCATAGACGCCCCAGTTGATGCCGGCGGTCCCATGGGTGTCGGCGACGATGCGCGAGAAAGGATTGCCATGCTCGTTCAGGAAGGCGCGCCCCGCACCGGGCTGGCGCTCCTCATAATCCACGCCATAAATGACGATGCCCGGCACCTTCGACAATTCCATCAGCTGCGCGCTTTCCAGCCGGCAAGGCACACACCAGCTGGCGAAGAAGTTGATCACCGTGACATGGCCGGCGGCGAGATCGGCGCGCGTAAAGCCGGGCGTGGCGTCGTCAATCGCCGCAAGCTCGAAATCGGGCGCAGGCTTGTTGATCAACGCCGACGGCAACAAATCCGGCGAGCCCTGCCACAGGCTGTGAAACAGAAATCCCGCCAGCACCAGAAATCCCACCACCGGCACGGCATAAAGCCAGCGTTTCATGGATTGTCCCGTTCCAATTCCGCGAGCTTCCTCTTGGCGGCGCGCCAGGCGGCGATGCTTTGCCAGGTGACCGCGACAAGCGCCAGCGCCGAAACGACGTAAGCCGGCCAGATGAAGGCGCCATAACCGCCCATGGCGAGAAAGCCGTTCATCCCGCCCTCTGCATCAGGCTGCGGGCCCGCCGGTTCACGATCTCGGTGCGGATCCGCACCATCCAGAGCGCGGCGAACAGAAGCGTATAGCCCAAGGCCATCGTGAGCAGCGGCCAAAGGAAGATGGACGCGATCTGACCGGAAACGATGCTTTCGCCCTGGTGCAAGGTGTTCCACCAATCGACCGAGAATTTGATGATCGGCAGATTGACGGCACCGACCAGGGCCAGAATGGCGGCGGCGCGCGCTGCGCGCGCTTCATCCTCGATCGCATTCCACAGCGCGATATAGCCCAGGTAAAGAAACAACAGCAGCAGGAAGCTGGTGAGACGCGCGTCCCACACCCAATAGGCGCCCCACATCGGGCGGCCCCAGAGCGAGCCTGTGATCAGGCCCAGCGCCGTGAACACCGCGCCCAGGGGCGCTGCCGCACGGGCTGCGGTGTCGGCCAGGGGATGACGCCAGACCAGCGAGAACAGCGAAGCCAATGCGATCGCGCCATACGCCAGTTCCGCCACGATGGCGGCGGGAACATGGACGAACATGATGGTGACGGTCATGCCCTGCTGATAATCGGGCGGAACATGGAAGCCGAGCCACAGCCCGGCCGCAAGCGCAATTGCCGCCGCCCCGGAAACCCAGGGCAGCAGCGCGCCGGACAGGCCCATGAAGACGGCGGGATTGGCGTAGCGGAACATGTGTCTGGTTTAGCTTCTTTTTTGCGCCATTACCCTGCGAGATTTAGTCTTACGCATGCTGCGGCCGCGAAGGGCGACAATAGCACGGCCGCCGCGGCAAAAGCCGACAGCAGTCCCAGCGCACCGTTGGGCAGATTGTCCAGCGCCGCGGAAACCGCGCCCGCGCCGAAAATCACCACCGGCGCCAACAGCGGCAGCACAATCAGGGGCAGGATCAGCCCGCCCCGCTTCAAT
>CAYWWT010000207.1:3510-4834 GCA_964461855.1 uncultured Rhizobium sp.
GCCGAGGCGCGCGACCTGCAGAAATCCGTGGGCAGCGGCGATGGCGCCTGGTTCGTCTCTGCCGACATCTCGGGGCGTGGCCAGATTCGCGGCGCGGACGGCCAGCCCACCGCGCTGACGGCGGGCGCACCGATCAGGAGTGAGACGAACAGGGCCTCAGTCCCTGCCCAGGGCAGGCCGAACAGAAGCGCCAGCAGCGGCGACAAAAGCGTGAGCGGCAAGCCGGTGGAGAGCCAATGCGCCAGAAGCTTGGCCAGCGCCACCTGTTCCAGCGACAAAGGCGATAGCGCGATCAGATCCAGGCTGCCATCGTCATAATCGCCCTGATAGAGGCGGTCGAGCGACAGAAGCGCCGACAGCACCGCGCCCACCCACAGGACACCGCCCGCGATCCGGGCCAGCAAGCGCAGGTCGGCGCCGACGCCCAACGGCACCAGGGTCGCGACCAGCGCAAAGAACGCCAGCGCCAGCGCCGCGCCGCCGCCGGACCGCGCCGCCAGCTTGAGGTCGCGCAAAAGAAGACTGACAAAAGGCCCGCTCATGCCGCCTCCAGCCGAAGCATGCGGGCATCGATGCCGAGCGGATCATGCGTGGCGGCCATCACAATGCCGCCAGCGCTGCAATGCGCGGTCATCAATTCCGCCGCCAGCGCGCGCCCCGCCGTGTCCAAAGCGGCAAAGGGCTCATCCAGCAGCCACACCGCGCGGCGCGACAAAAGCAGCCGCGCCAGGCCCAGCCGCTTCTTCTGGCCCGCGGACAAATAACGGCAAGGGAATTCACGCTGGCGCGCGATGCCCACCCGCTCCAGCAACGGCAGCACCGGCGCCTGCGCGCCATGGAGGCGGGCGAAAAATTCCAGCTGCTCGCGCACGCTCAGTTGTGGCTTGATGCCGTCCAGATGGCCCAGCCAGCCGACATGCCGCCCGCGCTCTTCGCCATCGCTGATGGGTCCGGTGTCGGTATCAAGAATGAGGCGGCCTGCCGCCGGGGACAGAAAGCCCGCCACCAGGCGCAGCAAAGAAGTCTTGCCCGCGCCATTGGCGCCCTCCACCACCAGCGCTTCTCCCGCGGCAACGCGAAAATCCAGATCGGAAAACAGCCGCCGCTCCCCGCGCGCGCAGGCCAGCTTTTCGGCGGTAAGAGAGCTTATCATCATGGCCGAACTAGCACGAAATCCGGGCGCGAGGAATTTTGTGGCCTGGGCAGGAGGATCGCGCGGAGCGTGCGCTAGCATGTGAGCTCGTCCGACGAACCCAGGACGCAAAAGACCCGCGCCTAGTACATATGCTGACCGCCATTAATCGAAATCGTGGACCCCGTGATG
>CAYWWT010000208.1:0-4774 GCA_964461855.1 uncultured Rhizobium sp.
CGTGACTTGCTGAACGACGTGCCGAAGGAAATCACCATCACCCAGCGCCATATCGCCGAAGCTTTGGCCGAACCGGTCGGCGCCATCGTCGAAGCGGTGAAAGTGGCGCTGGAAGCCACGCCGCCGGAACTGGCGGCCGACATTGTCGACAAGGGTATCGTGCTGACCGGCGGCGGCTCGCTCCTGGCCAATCTGGATTCGGTATTGCGCAACGAGACCGGTCTTCCGGTTTCCATCGCCGACGACCCTCTGTCCTGTGTCGCGTTGGGGACCGGTCGGGTTCTCGAGAATACCAAGGGTATGCGTCACGTCCTTTCGACCGCTTTCTAAGCGCTTGGGCTGAAGGGGCCCACCGTTCATGGCCAACGGCACTTGGAAGATCGCTCGCCGCGGCAATGCCCAGCTTCCGCTGGTCATCGTCATGGCGCTTGCGGTGGTCCTGGTGCTTCTGGGCAAGGCGCAAGGCACTTTGTTCGACCGCGCCCGGGTTACGATGACCGATTGGATGCAACCGATTTTATCGGTGGCGCATGCGCCGCTGGTGCAGTTCGACCGCTGGATCGGGTCGGTGGACGAGCTTTTCACCGTCTATCAGGAAAATCTCCGCCTCAAGGAAGAGAATGCGCGGCTTCGCCAATGGCGCAATGTCGCGGTGGTGATGCAGGACCGGGTGAAGCGCTACCAGTCGCTTCTCCATGCCGTGCCCGACCTGGATGTCGATTCCGTGCTGGCGCGGGTGATCGGGCGGGCCAGCCGGCCCTTCCTGGAGACCATGATCCTGGACGCCGGTTCCGCCCACAATATCAAGCCGGGCCAGGCCGTGGTGGATGCGCGCGGCATGATCGGGCGCATCTATCTGGCGGGAAGCCGCACCAGCTGGGTGATTCTGCTCACCGATCTGAACAGCCGCATTCCGGTTTCGATTTCGCCGGGCAATCGCCAGGCCATCCTGGTGGGCGACAACACCGCGATGCCGACGCTCGACACCATGTCCCGGCTCGTGACCCTGCACCCCGGCGACCAGGTGGTCTCGTCCGGCGATGGCGGGCTTCTGCCGCCAGGATTGCCGATCGGAACGGTAGTGGAGCAGGGCGGCAAATATCGTGTCGCGCTTCTGGCCGATGCGGGCTCCAGCGAAGACGTCGAAGTGCTCGCCTTCCGCAAGCCGCCGGAAGCGTTGCCCGGCACGGTGGAGCTTCCCGCGGTGGCGGCGGGACTGCCGCCCGTTACGGCAGTGCCGCCCGTGATCAACATTGCGCCCGAGCCTCAGGCCCCGGCCGTGCCAACCTCTCCGCCTTCGGCAGACGCCGAAGAAGATCGATGAGCGCGGCATGGATATCGCAGAACGCACGGGAACTGTGATGGGCTGGCGGCTTCTCTCCGCATTGGTGCCGTTTCTGTGCGGGCTTTTCGCCGTGCTGATCTCCAACCTGCCTTTGTCGCTGAGCAATGGGCTGGTGCCGGCGCCGCTGCTGGGGTTGGTGCCGATCTATTTCTGGTGCCTGGTGCGTCCCGACCTGATGACGCCGGCGGCGGTGTTCGGTATCGGCATTCTGCAGGACATCCTGGCGGGCGGGCCGCCCGGAATCTGGACCCTGTCGTTCGTGATTACCTACGCCATCATCGACCGCCAGCGCGATGTGTTCGCGGGGCTTCCGGGGCTGGGCGCGGTGTTGGGCTTCGGGATCGCGGCCCTGATCGCCTGTGCCTGCGCCTATGTCATGGTCGCCTTCTATTATTTCCATATGCCGCTGATTTCGCCGATCGTGGCGGAACTGGCGATGACGGTACTGTTCTATGTCCCCGGCGCTTATCTCGCCGGCCTTATCCATCGGCGCTTCGTCGGGCCGCTCAGGAGTGATCCCTGATGCCGCTGTTCGATAAGAAGGACAAATCCCGCTACGCCACCTTCACCCGCCGCTCGCTGGGCCTGGGTGGCGGCATGAGCCTGGTGTTCGCAATTCTGGCCGGCCGTCTCTATCAGCTTCAGATTCGCGACGGCGATCAGTATATGACCCAGGCCGAGGACAACCGCATCAATGAGCGGTTGCTGGCGCCGCCCCGGGGCCGCATTTTCGATCGCTTCGGCGTCGAACTCGCCAACAACCGGCGCAATTATCGCGTGCTGCTGGTGGCCGAACAGGCCACAGGTGGCGTGGAAAAAGCGCTGGACATGATCGGCGAGGTGATCGCCCTGTCCGACGCGCAGAAAAAGCGCGTGATGGTCACCCTGGCGCAGAACCGCAAATTCGTGCCCGTGCCGGTGGCGGAGAATCTGACCTGGGAGGAGTTCTCCCGCATCAACATGCATCTGCCCTATCTGCCCGGCGTGCAGCCCGATGTCGGCGAGACCCGCGACTATCCCTTCGCTGACGAGCTGGTGCACATCTTGGGCTATGTCGCGCAGGTTTCGCCGGACGATAAGAAGAACGACGAAGATCCTCTGCTGGACATTCCCGGCTATCGAATCGGCAAGCGCGGCGTCGAACGGCAGTTCGATGCTGAGTTGCGCGGCACCGCGGGTGCGTCTCGTGTCGAAGTCAACGCCTATGGCCGGGTGATCCGCGAGTTGGGCCATGATCCCGGCGTGCCGGGCAAGGACATCTGGCTCACCATCGACCGCGAAGTGCAGCAATTCGTGTCCCAGCGCCTGGGCAATGAAAGCGCGGCCTGCATCGTGACCGATGTCGCGACCGGCGACATTATCGCCATGGCCTCGACGCCAGGCTACGATCCCAATCTCTTCAATGTCGGCATTTCCAACGACGACTGGCGGGCGCTGACCGGCAGCGACCACAAGCCGCTTCTGAACAAGGTGATGGACGGGGTCTATCCGCCCGGCTCCACGTTCAAGCCCGTGGTGGCGCTGGCGGCGGTGGAAGCGGGCCTGGCGACGCCGGACTACCGCGTGCTCTGCAACGGATCCTTGACCCTGGGCAACCACACCTTCCATTGCTGGAAGAAGGGCGGGCACGGTTTCCTCGACATGGAAGGCGGGCTGAAGCACAGCTGCGACGTCTTCTTCTACGAGACCGCGCGGCGCCTGGGCATCGACAAGATCCAGGAAGTGGCGTTGAAGCTGGGACTGGGCGCGCCGACCGGCATCGAGTTGCCGGGCGAGCGCTCCGGTTTCATTCCCACCCGCGCCTGGAAGCAGAAACGCTATGGCGTTGCCTGGCAGCAGGGCGACACCCTCAGCTGCGGCATCGGTCAGGGTTATGTCACCGCCACGCCGCTGCAACTGGCGCTCGAAACCACCCGCATCGCGTCGGGCCTCAATGTCAGTCCGCGACTGGTGCATATGATCGGCAGCGAATTGACGCGCCGCCAATCGCCCGCGCCGCTCGATCTGTCGGAACAGGGCCTGGCGCGGGTGCGCGAAGGCATGAATCAGGTGACCAATGTCCCCGGCGGCACGGCCTATGCGTTCCGCATCAGCGAGCCCGGCTTTGAGATGGCGGGCAAGACCGGCACGGCCCAGGTGCGCGCTTATAGCCGCGAAGAACATCTGCGCGGCGTCACCAAGAATTCGGCGCTGGATTGGAAATTGCGCGACCATGGCTTGTTCGTCGCCTTCGCGCCCGTGGCCCAGCCCAAATATGCCTGCGCCTGCCTTGTCGAGCATGGCTCGGACGGCCATCCCCAGGTGCTGATTGCGCGCGACGTGCTGCTCTTCACCCAGAAGCGCGATCCCCTGTCGCGGCCCACCGCCTACCCGATCAAGGCGGCCTCGCTGGCAGGAAGGCCGGTGCGATGATCTCTCGTCCCTATGCGGTTGCGCGGCGCACGCGCGGCATTGCCGACAAGCTGATGGAAGTGAATTGGGGCCTGGTGCTTCTGATCACCATCATCGCGATGGCCGGGATCGCGATGCTCTATTCGGTGGCCGGTGGTCATTTCCAGCCCTGGGCGCTGTCGCAGCTTACGAAATTTATGATCGGGCTGGTCATCCTGGTGGTGGCCGCCTCGATCGACATCCGGGTGTGGATGAGCCTGGCTTATCCTGCCTATGCGGTGGCGATGCTGCTTCTGATCGCGGTGGACATCGCGGGCCATGAAGGATTGGGCGCGCAACGCTGGATCATGATCGGTCCGATCGAATTGCAGCCGTCCGAGCTGATGAAGATATCCCTGGTCCTGGCGCTCGCCCGCTTTCTGCATGGCAAGAGCGTGGAGGAAGTGTCCAAGCCGCTCAATCTGGGGATTGCGCTGGCCATGATCGGGCTTCCCGCCTTGTTCGTGGTGATCGAGCCCAATCTCGGCACCACCCTGATCATCGTGGCCGATGGCTGCTCGCTGCTCTTTCTGGCGGGCCTCAGCTGGTACTGGATTGCGCCGGCGCTGGCGGCGGTTGCGACCGCCGTGCCGATGGCGTGGGAATTCGTGCTGCACGATTACCAGAAGGCGCGGGTGATGACCTTCCTGGATCCCGAAGCCGACGCGCTGGGAGCGGGCTGGAACATCACCCAGGCCAAGATCGCCATCGGTTCCGGCGGCCTGTCGGGCAAAGGGTTTCTCAACGGCACGCAAAGCCGCCTGAACTTCCTGCCCGAAAAGCAGACCGATTTCATCTTCACCAATTTCGGCGAGGAGTTCGGCTTTGTCGGCAGCATCGCGCTTCTGATCCTGTTCGCGGTGGTGATCTTCTACGGCATCCAGATCGCCACCAGCGCGCGCAGCCAGTTCGCGCGACTTCTGGCGATGGGCATCACGCTCAATTTCTTCTTCTACATCATGATCAACGGGCTGATGGTGATGGGCCTGATCCCGGTGG